>NZ_JBJHAB010000049.1:0-545 GCF_054050815.1 Blastococcus sp. SYSU DS0552 | reverse complement strand
TCTGCGGATGTCGGTGGTGCGTGGACGGCGTGGGCCGGGGCCAGCCGGTTGTCGGTGAGCCCGGGTGTGGCGTCGTTCGAGTTGCCGGGGGCCGGTCACAACACCGGGGCTTATCTGGGTGGGGTGTCGGCGACCGATGTCGATGTCCGGGCGTCGTTCGGGTTGGCGTCGACCCCGACCGGTGGTGGGACGTATGTGTACGTGACCGGTCGTCGGGTGGAGTCGGGGCTGGAGTACCGGCCGCGGGTGCGGGTGCTGCCCGATGGTCGGGTGGCGGTGGCGTTGTCGCGGTTGGCCGGTGGGGTGGAGTCCTTCCCGGGTGGGGAGGTGTTCGTGCCGGGGTTGACGTGGGCGCCGGAGACGGTGCTGGAGGTGCGGTTGCAGGTGACCGGCACCAGTCCGACGGAGCTGGCGTTGAGCGTGTGGGCGGCGGGGACGGCGGAGCCGGCCGGGCCGGCGATGACCTGGACCGATGACACCGCCGGTCTGCAGGTGGCCGGTTCGGTGGGTCTGACCGCGCACCGGCCGGGCAGCAGCACCGCGGC
>NZ_JBJHAB010000048.1:0-602 GCF_054050815.1 Blastococcus sp. SYSU DS0552 | reverse complement strand
GCCGCGGGTGCGGAGCAGATGGGTGCCTCGATCCGGGAGATCGCGTCCAACGCGGCGGAGGCCAGCGAGGTGGCGGCGCGTGCGGTGACGGCGGCGGAGACGACGACCGCCACCGTGGCCAAGCTGGGCGAGTCGAGCGCGGAGATCGGCAACGTGGTGAAGGTGATCACGAGCATCGCGGAGCAGACGAACCTGCTGGCGCTCAACGCCACGATCGAGGCGGCGCGGGCGGGTGAGGCCGGCAAGGGCTTCGCGGTGGTGGCCAACGAGGTGAAGGAGCTGGCGCAGGAGACGGCGAAGGCGACCGAGGACATCGCTCGCCGGGTGCAGGCGATCCAGGGCGACACCACTGCGGCGGTGGCCGCGATCGGGGAGATCTCCTCGATCGTCGCGCAGATCTCCGACCGGCAGACCACCATCGCCAGCGCGGTGGAGGAGCAGACGGCGACGACCAGCGAGATGTCGCGGTCGGTGCAGGAGGCCGCCGGCGGTACGGGGCAGATCGCGGAGAACATCACCAGCGTCTCCACGGCCGCGGACGCCACGACCCAGGCGCTGACCCAGACCCGCACCGCCGTGGACGAGCTGTCCCGGATGGCGGC
>NZ_JBJHAB010000047.1:0-1378 GCF_054050815.1 Blastococcus sp. SYSU DS0552 | reverse complement strand
GGTCTCTCACCGGGTTAACCGGGTAAGGCCCCCGCCCAGACCAGCGGGTTGATAGGCCGGAAGTGGAAGCACCGCAAGGTGTGGAGCTGACCGGTACTAACAGGCCGAGGGCTTGACCACACACACCTCCATCACGAGGGGTCTGTGCCAGGGTCAACCAATGAAGACTTGTCTCGCGTCCACTGTGCGGTTCTGAACGCACGAACCGGCTTGGTTCGAAGTTCACAGAGTTACGGCGGCCATGGCGAGAGGGAAACGCCCGGCAACATTCCGAACCCGGAAGCTAAGCCTCTCAGCGCCGATGGTACTGCCCTGGAGACGGGGTGGGAGAGTAGGACGCCGCCGGACATACTTCACCGAACGGGGGTCAGAGCGAGCGCTCTGGCCCCCGTTCGCTTTTCCATGTCCGCCGCCGGCCGTGCTGGTCGTGTGCGGCGTCTAGCAAAGAGGTACTGAAAAGGCATGACTGCTCCGCGACGTGGTTCCGGCGGGTCCGGCGACGGGCGACAGGGTGGCCGCGGCCCCCGGTCACAGAACGATCGTCGGCCGGAGGGCGGTGCTGGCGCGCGCGGTGGTGCCCGAGGCGATCGACCGGCTCGGCCGCAGGGCGACAGGCCGGCTCGCTCTCAGGGGGATCGTCCCCGTGGTGATTGGCAGGACCGTCGTCCCCAGGGTGACCGCCCGGCTCGGCCGCAGGGTGACCGCCCGCGTGGTGATTGGCAGGACCGCCGTCCCCAGGGTGACCGCCCGGGTCGACCGCAGGGTGACCGGCCGCGTGGTGACTGGCAGGACCGGCGCCCCCAGGGTGACCGTCCCCGTGGTGATTGGCAGGACCGTCGTCCCCAGGGTGACCGCCCGGCTCGCTCTCAGGGCGACCGCCCGCGTGGTGACTGGCAGGACCGCCGTCCCCAGGGTGACCGCCCGGGGCGACCGCAGGGTGACCGTCCGCGTGGTGACTGGCAGGACCGCCGTCCCCAGGGTGACCGCCCGGGGCGACCGCAGGGTGACCGTCCGCGTGGTGACTGGCAGGACCGTCGTCCCCAGGGTGACCGCCCGGCTCGCTCCCAGGGTGACCGCCCGCGTGGTGATTGGCAGGACCGCCGTCCCCAGGGTGACCGCCCGGCTCGCTCCCAGGGTGACCGGCCGCGTGGTGACTGGCAGGACCGGCGCCCCCAGGGTGACCGTCCCCGTGGTGACTGGCAGGACCGCCGTCCCCAGGGCGACCGCCCGGCTCGCTCCCAGGGCGACCGCCCGCGTGGTGACTGGCAGGACCGCCGTCCCCAGGGCGACCGCCCGGCTCGCTCCCAGGGTGACCGGCCGCGTGGTGACTGGCAGGACCGGCGCCCCCAGGGTGACCGTCCCCGTGGTGACTGGCAGG
>NZ_JBJHAB010000046.1:0-1468 GCF_054050815.1 Blastococcus sp. SYSU DS0552 | reverse complement strand
CCGCGTTGGACGCGATCTCCCGGATCGAGGCACCCATCTGCTCCGCACCCGCGGCCACCGTCTCCACGCTGCGGGAGACCTCCTCCGCCGCACCCGAGACCACACTCGACTGGGCGGAGGTCTCCTCGGCGGAGGCCGCGATCTGCGCCGAGGAGGCGCTCAGCTCCTCCGAGCTGGCCGCGACCGCGTCCGCCGAGGAGACGATGTCGGCGATGGTGGTCGCCATCGCGTCGGCAGCGGTGTTGAGCGCCGTGGCCATCTGACCGATCTCGTCACGGCCGCGCACCGCCAGGCGGGTGGTCAGGTCGCGCGCAGCCAGCCGCTCGAGCCCGGCCTTGACCTCCTGGACCCCGCCGGTGATGCCGCGGGAGACGAGCAGCGCCAGGGCGCCACCGAGCACGAACGCCAGGGCGGAGACGACCAGGGAGACCGTCAGCGTCTCGCTGCGTGCGTCGGCGACCGCGGCCTCGGACTCCGCGACCCGGGCGTCGACCGACGCGACCAGCTCCACCATCGCCTGGTCGAGGACGTAGAAGACGTCCCACTTCTCGCCCTGCGAGAGGGCGTCGCCCTCGTCGAGGCGCCCCTGCTGCCACAGCAGGAAGATCTGGTCGTTGTAGTCGCTCATCAGCGCCCAGTTCTGCTCGATCACCTCGAGGCTGGCCTCGGCGTCGGCGTCCAGCTGGTCGCGGTCCAGGTCGAAGAGGGCCTCGAAGCCGGTCGCGCCGTCGCGGTAGGCGGCGACGTTGTCGCCATCGGCAGCCGCGGCCACGGCGCCGCCCTCGACCCGCGCCTTCCAGGCGGTGATGTTCTGCCAGTTGGCAGCCCAGAGCAGGTCGTAGCGCGCCCCCTCCACGACGCGCTGCGCGGCGACCGCGTCGCGCGCCTCGGCGTGCAGATCGGCGACGCGCTGGGTGCCGGTGATGCCGGTGACCGTGGCGGCCAGCATGCCCAGCAGGAGGGCGGCGCAGACCGCGAAGATCCGTGTCCCGATACCGCGGTCGCGGTACCAGTGCCGACCTGTTGCGTCGGGCCGTGGTGCGGACATGGCGAGGCTTCCTCGTTCTCGAGCGGGCGGGCCGACTGCCCTGCCCCGGGGGTTCGGAATGCGTTCGGTGCGAGCAGATCGTCACCCGACCGATCGGTTTCTCAACGTTGAAGAAGTCCGTGTCGCGCGTGCCGCGGAAAATGCCTGGGTGACCATTCTCAGGCCGGCAGATTTGTCGACCCGAGCACGAGGAGAGGCGGGGGGCCCGACCAGAATGGTCGGAAGCCCCCCGCCTCGGGGAGTCGCCGGCGGTGCGTCAGTAGACGAAGCGCCCCACGGTGGTCCGCAGGTCCGCCGCCATCCGGGACAGCTCGTCCACGGCGGTGCGGGTCTGGGTCAGCGCCTGGGTCGTGGCGTCCGCGGCCGTGGAGACGCTGGTGATGTTCTCCGCGATCTGCCCCGTACCGCCGGCGGCCTCCT
>NZ_JBJHAB010000045.1:0-1740 GCF_054050815.1 Blastococcus sp. SYSU DS0552 | reverse complement strand
CCCCCCCCCCCCCCCCCCCCCCCCCCCCCCCCCCCCCCCCCCCCCCCCCCCCCCCCCCCCCCCCCCCCCCCCGCCCGCCGCCCCCCCCCCCCCCCCCCCCCCCCCCCCCCCGCGGGGCTCACTCGGCGGCGGCCCCGGCGGTGCTGCCCTTCGCCTGCTCGCTGCTCGGGCCACCGATCCACACCGTCTTGGCGTTCATGAACTCGTACATGCCCAGCTCGGTCAGCTCCCGGCCGTAGCCGCTCTGCTTGATCCCGCCGAAGGGCAGGTCGGGGTAGCTGGCGGTCATCCCGTTGATGAACGCCATGCCGGCGGCGATGTCGCGCACGAAGCGCGCCCGCTCGCCCTCGTCCTCGCTCCACAGGTTGGACCCGAGGCCGTAGACGTGGTCGTTGGCCAGCTCGATGGCCTCCTCCAGCGAGTCGACGGTGTACAGCGCGGCGACCGGCCCGAAGACCTCCTCGCTGTGCACCTTCATCTCGGGGGTGACGCCGGTGAGCAGCGTCGGCTCGTAGAACCACCCGGGGCGGTCCACCCGCTTGCCACCGACCACGACGGTGGCGCCCTTGCTGCGGGCGTCCTCGACGTACTCCTCGACGTCCTGCAGACCCGACTCGGTGGCCAGCGGGCCGATCTGGGTGTCGGCGTCCATCGGGTCCCCGACGGTGAGGGCGCCGATCTTCTCGGCGAACAGGCGGGTGAACTCCTCGGCGACGTCGCGGTGCACGAAGAACCGCTTCGCGGCGATGCAGCTCTGCCCGTTGTTCTGGTTGCGCGCGGTGGTGGCCACCTCGGCCGCGGTGTCCAGGTGTGCCGAGGGCATGACGATGAACGGGTCGGAGCCGCCGAGCTCCAGCACCGTCTTCTTCAGGGCGTCCCCGGCGACGGCGGCGACGGACTGCCCGGCCGGTCCGCTGCCGGTCAGCGTCGCGGCCACGACGCGGTCGTCGCGCAGCACGCGCTCGACCGACCCCGAGCCGATGAGCAGGGTCTGGAAGACGTCGTCGGGGAAGCCCGCCTTGCGGAACAGCTCCTCCATGTACAGGGCGGTCTGCGGCACGTTGCTGGCGTGCTTGAGCAGGCCGACGTTGCCGGCCATGAGCGCGGGGGCGGCGAACCGCATCGCCTGCCACAACGGGAAGTTCCAGGGCATGACCGCCAGCACCACGCCCAGCGGCTGGTGGACCACGTACGCCTGCTGCGCCCCCACGGCGCCGGCGTCCTTGGGCTCGGGCTCGAGCAGCGCGGGGCCCCGCTCGGCGTACCAGCGCAGCGCTGACGCGCACTTGGCGACCTCGGCCTTCGCCGACGCCAGCGTCTTGCCCATCTCGGTGGTCATGAGCTCCGCGACGCCGTCGGCATCGGCGTCCAGCACGTCGGCGGCGGCCGACAACCAGCCGGCCCGTTCCTGCGGCGTGGTCAGCCGGTAGCGCGCGAAGGCCCGAGCCGCCCGGTCGATGGCGCCCTCGAGCGCCTCGTCCGACAACGCCTCGAACGTCTTCAGCGTCTCGCCGGTGGCCGGATTGATCGTGGCGATGGCCATGGTGTTCTCCCTCCGGGGTGCGCCCGTCACCTGCCCGGGCGCACACGGACGAAACGGACCCCGGGTGATCCGGCGCCGGGGGGGGGGGGGGGGGGGGGGGGGGGGGGGGGGGGGGGGGGGGGGGGGGGGGGGGGGGGGGGGGGGGGGGGGGGGGGGGGGGGGGGGGGGGGGGGGGGGGGGGGGGGGGGGGGGGGGGG
>NZ_JBJHAB010000044.1:0-2483 GCF_054050815.1 Blastococcus sp. SYSU DS0552 | reverse complement strand
CCCCCCCCCCCCCCCCCCCCCCCCCCCCCCCCCCCCCCCCCCCCCCCCCCCCCCCCCCCCCCCCCCCCCCCCCCCCCCCCCCCCCCCCCCCCCCCCCCCCCCCCCCCCCCCCCCCCCCCCCCCCACCGCCGTCCTCGCAGGATCGATCAGGGCTGCAGGCCCGTGAACGCGCCCGAGCCGATGCGCTGCACCTCACCGGCGCCGGGCATGCCCAGGAAGCCGGCCACGCTCCACGCCGAGGCGTACAGCTTGCCGTGCGTCCACTCCAGCCCGGTGGGCATGGTCACCTGCGCGGTGGCCCGCTCGCCGGAGGGCGAGATGCGGGTGACCTCGCCGATCGCGGAGGGGTCGAAGTCCTCCGCCGGCGGGCCCTCGGGGAAGCCCTCGAGGACGTTGGACGCGTAGACGGTGCCGTGCGGGTCGACGGCGACGCCGGTGACCCCCGTCAGCCCGCCGATCACGTCCACCTGGTTGCCGTGCCGGTCCAGCACGTAGACCCGCCCCGCACCGGGCGCCTCCGCGCCCAGCGTGCCCACGTAGATGAGACCGTTCGGACCCTCGGTGATCTCGGTCGGGACCGAGTCGCACCCCACGGTGCCGGGGTTGTTCTCGGCCTCCGCGCACTCGGGGGTGTCGGTGACCGTTGGCGGCACGAAGAACGTGCTGATCTTCCCGCTGCGCAGGTCGATGGAGAGGACGGCGTTGGCGCCGGCGTCGCTGACCAGCAGCCGGTTGGGCTGGGCGAGCACCGCGAACGGGTTGGACAGCGTCTCGATCGGCACCTGCTCGCCGTCGACCTCCATGAACTGCTGCTGGCCGTCGGGGTTGTGGTCCAGCTCGTACTGGAGGAGGTCCCACGTGCGCAGGATCTGGCCGTTCGGCTTGGCCTCGACGACCACCTGGCTGGGTGTGCCGGGCGGCACGGGGGGAGCCCCCTCCTCCGCCGGCGGGGCTTCGCCCACCGCGACGAAGAGGCCGCCGTACTTGTAGTCGACACCCTGCGCGTTGCCCAGGCCGCTGAGCAGCGTCCGGACCCGCCCGTCGCGCAGGTCCACCGAGGACACCTCGCCGGAGTCGGCCTCGGCCACCACGAGCTGGTGGCCCTTGAACTCGCTGAGCTGACGCGGTCCGTCCAGCCCCGCCGCCACGGTGACGATGTCGTCCTCGCCGCCGTCCGCCAGTGCCGTCGCCGGTGACACCGCCACCAGCGCCAGCGCCGCGGCCGCTCCCACGGCCGCCCTGCTTCGCTTCATCCTGCTCCCCTTGCGTCGGAATCCCCCGTGGACGCACGGGAAGCTGCCAGGCGCCCCCCACGGAGAAGTGAACCGTCGACGTCCTGTTCTCCCGCTCCCTGTGCGCCGTTGCTCGGTGTAGTGACTCCACCCCCGACCGCGCCGCCGTGGCGCGTCGCCCCCTGCACACGGCGGGCACAGCGCAGCGCGGAGCGTGCGGACCCGCCGCGACGGAGGAAGTAAGCATGCGCTGACGATCGGTGACCGGCGACGCCGCGCCCCGCGCCGTCGTCCGCACGTCCCCGGTGGTCGGCTCGCGAGTCGCAGTCGCATCGACCGGCCCGAGCACCACGCGGACGGCGGATGGGCGCGCGTCGGGTGGGTTTGTGACCTTCTCGTGACCGACCTAGCGTCGTCGCCGGTCCGCCGGGACCCCGCCGTCACCACCTCCGGTGACAACCCGGACGGACACCGCCGAACCGGGCATCGGATCCGACCGCTGCCCGGACCGGGGACCCACCGCAGCACTGGGGTGAAGCGTGGCCGCGAGCCGGTCGCGCCGGGCGAGTTCCCCGCCCGAACCCGTCAGCTAACCCGGTAGGCGGTCGATGGAGAACAGGAGAACCGTCGTCCATGACGACCACGCGCACGTCCACCACCCGCCGCTCCGTCCGCGGCGCGGCGCTCGCCCTCTTCACCGGCGCGGGCATCGCCCTCACCCCGTTCGCGGCCACCGCCTCCACCGGTGACGGGGGTGGCGGCGGCGGTACGACGACCGTCGTCACCACGCCCGTCGCGGCGCCCACCCACGCCGCGCAGGTCGCCGTCGACACGGCCCTGGCGCAGCAGGGCAAGCCCTACGTCTGGGGCGGCACCGGCCCCGGCGGCTACGACTGCTCCGGCCTGACCTGGTCGGCCTACCAGGCCGCGGGCGTGGAGATCCCCCGGACCTCGCGGGCGCAGTCGACCGCGGGCGTCTACGTGGACCGGGCCCACCTGCAGCCCGGTGACCTGATCTTCTTCTACGACCCGGTCGGCCACGTCGGCATGTACATCGGCGACGGGCTGATGGTGCACTCCTCCACCTACGGCAACCCGGTGGCGGTCGTGCCGGTGGACTCGATGTGGGGCTACAACACCGCGCGTCGCGTCGTCTGATCCGGCGCTCTCCCCGGGGGGGGGGGGGGGGGGGGGGGGGGGGGGGGGGGGGGGGGGGGGGGGGGGGGGGGGGGGGGGGGGGGGGGTGGGGGG
>NZ_JBJHAB010000043.1:0-3216 GCF_054050815.1 Blastococcus sp. SYSU DS0552 | reverse complement strand
CCCCCCCCCCCCCCCCCCCCCCCCCCCCCCCGCGCCCGCCCCCCCCCCCCCCCCCCCCCCCCCCCCCCCCCCCCCCCCCCCCCCCCCCCCCCCCCCCCCCCCCCCCCCCCCCCCCCCCCCCCCCCCCGCTCCGTCGATGCCGTCGAGGAGTCCGGTGACGGGGACTGGGTGGTCCGGCCGGTCACCGGCAGCTCGACCGGCAAGACCTACCGCTGCCCCGGCTGCGACCAGGAGATCCGCCCGGGGACGCCGCACGTGGTCACCTGGCCGGCCTACCTGCGGGACTCCGACCTCGAGCCCTGGGACGTCGAGTCGGCGGCCGACCGGCGCCGGCACTGGCACACCGTGTGCTGGCGGTCGCGCGCCCGGCGTCGCTGAACAAGGACCCGCTGCCCCCACGCCTCGCGAGCTCGGCGCGGGCCCCTGCAGCGGGGCCGTTCCATCAGGTCACGAGCTCGGCCGACACCACCACGTTGTCCCGGTAGCTGCCCGTCGCCGGGTCGAACGCCCCGCCGCAGGTGATGATCCGCAGCTGGGGCCCGGGGGTCGGCGCGTAGACCGTCGTCCCCGGGAACTCCGCCTTGGCGTACCGGTCGACGGCGGTGACCCGGAAGCGGGCCGTCGTCCCGTCGCCCCGGTCCACCAGCACCTCGTCCCCGGGGGCCACCCCGCCCAGTCCGGCGAGCGCCCCGGCGCGACCGGCCCAGTCGACGTGCCCGGTGAGCACCGCCGGGCCGGCGGCGCCCGGGCGCGGGCCCCTGGAGTACCAGCCCGCCACGGAGGGGTCCGCCGGAGGGACGAGGGCGCCGGAGCCGTCGAGCCCGGCCGCGACCAGCGGGGCGTCGATCTCCGCTGCGGCGATGCGCAGCCGCACCGGGGCGGCGGCGGGCTCCGCTGATCGTGCGGCGGCGCGCCAGGGCGCGCCGGCCAGGACGGAGACGGTGCGGGGGAGCCAGCCGCCGACCGCGCCGGCCCCACCACCGCCGGCCTCCACCCCGCCCACCGGCCGGACGGCGGGGCCGGTGGCGTCCGCGACCACTCGCAGCTCCACGCCGCCGCCGGGGCGCTGCAGGGCGAGCACCGTGCGGATCGAGCCGGCGGGCAGGTCCAGCTCGGCTTCGGCACCGGTGGCCGGCACCAGGGCGTGGTGCCGGCCACCCGGCACGACGACGGGCGGCCCGGCGTCCGGGAAGCCCAGACCGGCCGCGAGCACCGGGCCGTCGGCCAGCACGACGTCGAGCGGGGTGGCCGCGGGCGCGGCGGCGAGCACCCGCACCCGGGCGGCGCCGGACGGCGGAGGGCTCAGGTCGTCGTCGAGCGGCTGCAGGGTCAGGTCGGCGAAGGTGCCGGTGAGCGCCACGGTCCGGGCCTGCCCCGGGGAGAGGTCGACGCGGGCCGAGAGCACCGGGGCGGTACCGGCGGACGCACCGGCGGCCCGGACGCTGACCGCGTACGCGCCGGCGGGCAGCTCGGCGTAGGCGTCCACCGCGCCGTACCCCAGCCCCGCCGCGACGACGGGCCCCGGGTCGACGAGGACCTCACCGGGAGGTGCGGCCGCGGTCAGCGAGACGTCGACCGCCGGGGTGTCGGGCGAGAGGTGGGCGACCCGCAGGAGGCCGGACCGCGGCTCGTCGGCGGCCGCGCGACCCGGCGCGCCCAGCACGGCCGGCAGCGCGAGGAGCAGCAGGGCCAGGAGCGCCGACAGCCCGCGTGCCGGCCGGACACGGGGGTCCGGGGTCACGCGGGCTGTCGCAGGGCGGTACCGGGGGATCAGGAGCGCCCCTGGCCCACCGGCTCGTCGATCGACTGCGTCGTCGGGGCGGCCTGCGCAGCCGGGGTCGACCCCGTGGCGTTCGGCCGCGACGGCAGGGGCAGCGCGCGGGTGGTCGGCTCCGCGCGCGTGACCGCCGGGAACGTGGCGGTCACCGGCTCGGGGCGGGTCGGCTGGCGCGCCGCGGCGGACTCGCCCTCGGCCCGGGGGGCCTGGACGGCGGGCTGCTGCCCGGTCTGGGGGCCGGCGACCGCTGCGGGGGCCTGGCCGGCGGGTGCCGGTGCCTGCGCGCGCTCCGGCCGCTCCGCCGGGGCCGCCTGCTGCTGCGGAGCTGTCTGCTGGGGGGCGGTCTGCGGGGCTGCGGGCTGCCGCTGACCGGCCTCGCCCGTGGGTGCGGCGTGCTGTGCGCGCCGCTCGGTGTCGGCGTCGTCGCGGGACTGCTGCGCGCGGTCGCCGAGGTCGGGGAGGCTGTCCAGCAGCCGTCGGGCCTGCACTAGCCGGCTGGTGAGCTCGTCGCGGACCTCGCGGATCGCCTCGGCGCGCGCCTCGGCGTCGGCGACGAGCTGGGCGGCGTGCTGCTCGGCGGCGGCGATCCGCTGGCGTGCGGCCTGGGTGGAGACGCGCTCGCGCTCCTCCTCGGCCTGGGCGGCCTCGGCCCGGCGGGCGCGCTGCGCGATGTCGAAGTCCTCCTCGACCTTCGCCCGGCGGGCCTGCGACTCGGCGTCGAGGCGGGCCACCCGCTCCTGCGCCTTGGCGACCAGCTCGTCGGCCCGCTGCTGCGCCTTCTGCATGATCTGCTCGGCGGCCTGCCGCGCCTCGGCGATCATCCGCTCGACCTCGGCCTGCCCGGCCGCGTGCCGCTCCTGCAGCGCGCGCTCCTCGGCGTCGGTCTGCTCGCGGACGGCCTGGGCGTCGAGCTCGGCGGCCCGCCGGATCTCGCCCGCCTCCTCCTCCGCCAGCTGCAGCATGTGCTGGATGCGCTCGCTGATGTTCTCGAACGTGGGGGCGGCGGCGGTCGCGGCCTTGCGCCGCAGCGACTCGACCTCGCCGTGCAGGGCCGACAGCTGGCTGGCCAGGTCGGCCGAGCGCTCGACGGCGGCGTCGCGGTCGGCCAGCGCGATGCGGAAGTCCGCCTCCAGCCGTTCGATCGTGTCGGCGACCTGGTTGCGGTCGTACCCCCGGAGGACGACGTCGAAGGAGTGCTGCGCCTCGTGCATCGGCATGTCGCGGCGGGGGTCGTTCATGGGTTCATCCTCGCAGAAGGGCAGGGGCTCGTCACCGTCCTGGGCACGGTGCGCCCCAGGTGTCCCGGATGTCCCGGGTGACACGCCGGGCGACGTGCGCCGGGGGGGGGGGGGGGGGGGGGGGGGGGGGGGGGGGGGGGGGGGGGGGGGGGGCGGGGGGGGGGGGGGGGGGGGCCGGGCGCCGGCGGGGGCCGGCCCGGC
>NZ_JBJHAB010000042.1:0-4406 GCF_054050815.1 Blastococcus sp. SYSU DS0552 | reverse complement strand
ACACCCCACCCAGATAAGCCCCGGTGTTGTGACCGGCCCCCGGCAACTCGAACGACGCCACACCCGGGCTCACCGACAACCGGCTGGCCCCGGCCCACGCCGTCCACGCACCACCGACATCCGCAGAGCCCAGCCCACCGGAGACGGTGCGCCCGAACGCATCACCGGCGACCACCGGAATCTCCGCCGGCGCGGTGACCTGGACCTGCCGCGTGGTGTTGCTGGACGCCCCGCTGTCGTCGGTGACCGTGAGGGTCACCGGATAGGTGCCGGGCACCGCGTAGCCGTGCGTCGCGGTGGCCCCGGTCCCGGGGACTCCATCCCCGAAGTCCCACGCGAACCCGGTCACAGAGCCGTCCGGATCGACCGACATCGTCCCGTCCACCGAGACGGTGAGCCCGTCGGTGGTGGCGGTGAATGCCGCGACCGGCGCCGTGTTGGTGACCTGTCCTGCACCGACCGGCAGGACCTGGAAGGAGCTGACCCGGACCGCGGTGGCCGCCGTGGTGCTGGCCGGGCGGTGAGCCGTCAGCCCGACCGACCCGGCCGCCTGCAGGGCGGGAGTGGAGTCGGTGACGGTCAGCTGCGGATCCTCCGGCTCCGGGGCGCCCTCGGCCCAGACGCGGCCGGTGATCGCCGTGCTGCCGGTGCCGGAGACCTCGACGCGGGCGAGGAGCGAGGTGCCCTCCGTCCAGGTCAGGCCGGGGACGAACACCTCACCGCCGGGGAACGCCTCGGTGCCACCGGTGAGCCGGGAGAGAGCTAGCGCGACGCGGCCGTCGGCCAGGACGCGCACCCGCACCCGGTACTCCTCCCCCGAGGCGACCCGCCGGCCGGTGACGTACAGGTACGTGCCACCGCCCGTGGGCACCGTGGTCGGGGAGAACGAGGTCACGACGTCGGCGCTGGTCTGCGACACCGAGTCCAGGTAGGCGCCGGTGTTGTGCCGGACGCCTGGCAGCTCGAACGTCGCCGCCCCCGGGGTCACCGACAGCCGCGCCGAACCCGCCCAGGTGATCCACTCCCCGCCGACATCGGCGGTGCCCAGGCCCCCGGTGACAGTGCGTCCGAAGGTGTCCTTGGCAACCAGCTCGCTGCTCACCGGAGCGGTGACGACGACCAGTCGCTCGGCGACCGAGACCGCACCGTCGTCGTCGGTGACGGCGAGCGTGACCCGGTACGAGCCCGGCGCGGGGTAGGTGTGCGTCGCGGCGGCGCCGGTACCGGTGGTGCCGTCACCGAACGACCACGCGTGGCCGGTGACGGTGCCGTCGACGTCCGTCGCCCCGGAGCCGTCGACCGTGAGCTCGAGGCCATCGGCCGTGGCCGTGAAGGCGGCCGACGGCGCCTGGTTCGGCGGAGCCGGGGCCACCGTGACCACGCGGGCCGCCGTCCGCGTCGCGCCACCGTCGTCGGTGACCGCCAGCGTGATCACGTAGCTGCCGGCCTCGGCGTAGCTGTGCATCGCGGTGGGACCGGTGGCGGTCGTGCCGTCGCCGAAGTCCCAGGTGTGGCCGGTGACGGTGCCGTCGGCATCGACCGAGCCAGACCCGTCGAGGCCCACCGCCAGGTCGGTCACCGTGCTGGTGAAGCGGGCCAGCGGAGCCAGGTTCGAGCCGCCCGCGGCCCCGGCGTGCGCGGCCACCCGCTCGGCGCTCAGCGCCGTCTGGTACACCGCCACCTCGTCGATATCGCCGGTGAAAGTGCTAGCGCCGCCCATCGCGCGGTCGCTGCCGACGCGCAGGTAGCCGCTGTACGGCTGGGGCGAAAGGCCGCCGGAGCGGGAGGCGACCAGCTCGCCGTCGACGTACAGCGCCATGCCCTGGGAGTCGAGCGTGGCGGCGACGTGGTGCCACTGTCCGTCGTCGTAGGCCTCGCTGCTGGTAACCGTGACCGGCAGGTACCAGAACAGGAAGCGGGCGTTCACCCCGAAATTGAGCCGGCCCCCCTCGTCGACCCATACCTGGCGGTCATAGGTGGAGCTCGACCCGGTGCGGGCGTCGCCGAAGCCCATGACCCGGCCGGGGGAGGTGGTTCGGATCCACGCCTCCTGGGTGAAGGCACTCGGCGCGGCGGTGCGCGTGCCGGTGGCCAGCGTGGCCGACGCCGTCCCGTCGAAGGAGTACGCGGTGTCACCGGCGACGGCAGCCTCGGCGCCGGGCCGGACGCCCGCGCCCGCGGTCATCGGGTCGGCGCCGACGCTGTCGGCGGCGGTCGAGCCGGAGGCCTCGCCCAGCCGCCAGTGGGAGCGGGCACCATCGGCGCGGACCAGGTCCTGGTACGACGACGTCCCGGCACCGGCGCCCGGGGCCACGTCGACGGCCACCCAGTCGGTGGCGACGGAGTTGCCGAACGGGTCGGTGGCGGTGACCCGATAGCGCAGCGAGCCGCTGACCCCGGGGTCGGTCGCCGACAGCATGGGCCGGTCCCACCAGGTGCTGGTCGCGGTGGTCTCGGCGACGGGCGACTCCTCGCCTTCTCGGTACACGGCGTAGGTGAGGGTCGAGTTGTCCTGGTCGCTGGTCGCCCGCCAGGAGACGGTGACCTGGCCGGCGACCGGCGAGGTGGCGGTGGCGGTGAAGTCCTCGCCGCTGGGGCCCACCCGGTTGGGCGCGGTGTCCGGCATGGCGTAGCGGACCAGGCCCTGTTGCCCGACGCCGTTGACCCGCGGGAACTCGCCCGCGTACACGACGTACTCGCCGTCGCCGGTGACGTGCCAGCCGGCCTGCCCCTGCCCGGTGAACGTGCCGGGGGTCATGCTCGGGAACCAGTTCAGCAGCGCGCCCGCCGGCTGGCCGCTCAGGTTGCTGTTCTCGATCCAGTGCGAGCCGGTCACACCGGTCGGCTCCACGGAGAACGCGACCCCGTACCGGTGGGTCCGCGGCTGCTGCTCCTCGAAGCCGCCGATGTTCTCGCAGTCGTGCGGGTGGCCGGTGACGTAGAGCGCCCCGTGCATGGGGTAGCTCGAGTAGCTGTCCCCACGGCAGTCGTTGATCGCGATGATCTCCCCGCCGTCGGCGGCCGCGGCGAACGAGCCCTCGAGGTTGCCGGGACCGTAGAAGTCGTAGGCGGTGCCGTAGACGACGTTCCCGTCGGTGGACAGGCTGTAGACGGCGGAGTTGATGCCCTGGTTGGTCAGCTCCTCGTTGATGGCGAACGGGCGGGTCTCCCCGCTGACCGGGTCGAGCGCGGTGACGCCGGTGGCCTTGGTGCCGTTCATGGAGTCGAACCGACCCCCGGCCACGACCTGGCCGTTCCCGGTGACGACCAGCGCCATCACCTGGTCGCTCGTGCCGCGGTTGCCGTCGGAGTTCCCCGACGTGGGTCCCACTCCGGGCTGCGGGGCCCAGGGCAGCAGCGAGCCGTCGGCCGCGGTCACCGCGGCCAGCCGGGACCGGCTGACGCCGCCGACGGCAGTGATGCTGCCGCCGAGGTAGACGGTGTCGTCGGTGGCGGCGATGGCTCGCACCTGGCTGTTGACTGTCGGCTTCCAGTTGGCGACCAGCGTGCCGCTGGCGATGTCGAAGGCGGCCACCCGGCGGCGGACCTGGCCGTCGACCTCGGTGAAGTCACCGCCGACGTAGAGCCGAGAGCCATCCGGCGAGGCGGCGACCACCAGCACCTGACCGTTCAGGGTGGGTGCGAATGACTCGATCAGCTCGCCGGTGCGGATGTCGTACGCCAGCAGGTTCGAACGGGTGGTTTCCCGCTCACCTGGCGCGGCACCGGCCGGCCGGGCGCTGCTGAAGGAGCCACCGACGTAGACGGTGTTGCCGACGACGGCCTGGGACCAGGCCACGCCGTCGATCTGGGCGGTCGGCAACGCGTCGGCGGTCACCGTGGTCGGGTTGGCGGGGCCCACCACACCGGTGGGTGCGGAATCCGCGGCAGCCACCCCCGGCGGCAGCACCGCGAAGACGCCGACGCCCAACGCCGCGGCCATCACCCCGGCCAGGATCTTCTTTGGCGCAGCCGCCAACGATGCACTCATGCGTTCCCCCGTAGTGCTCGGCACCGGTCACACCCGTGACCGATCGATACCGAGAGTCACCCTGACACGACAGACCTCTATCGCCGATCGCCCGATCCGGTGACGCAGCGTGCTCGTCCCCCCATCGGGGGCAACCGCGTGACGATGAGTGAGCGTCACGTCACGGTCCGCCCGTGAACGCGTCGCGGCTCGCCCACGGCTGTGCCGACGGGCCGGCGTGGTCCGGGTCAGGCGGGGCCGCGCCGGGGCCGGCCGGCCGAACTCGGCCGGCCGGCCCCGGGTCAGTCGAGCGCGGTCACCGTGATCCCGCCGAACCGCACCGCGGTGGCCGCGGTGCTGCTGCCCGGCCGGTGCGCGGTCAGACCCACCGAACCGGCCACCTGCAGACCGGCGGTGTCATCGGTCCAGGTCATCG
>NZ_JBJHAB010000041.1:0-5182 GCF_054050815.1 Blastococcus sp. SYSU DS0552 | reverse complement strand
GGTGTGTGTGGTCAAGCCCTCGGCCTGTTAGTACCGGTCAGCTCCACACCTTGCGGTGCTTCCACTTCCGGCCTATCAACCCGCTGGTCTGGGCGGGGGCCTTACCCGGTTAACCCGGTGAGAGACCTCATCTTGAAGCGAGCTTCCCGCTTAGATGCTTTCAGCGGTTATCCCTGCCGAACGTAGCTAACCAGCAGTGCACCTGGCGGTACAACTGGCACACCAGAGGTTCGTCCGTCCCGGTCCTCTCGTACTAGGGACAGCTCTTCTCAAGTCTCTTACGCGCACGGCGGATAGGGACCGAACTGTCTCACGACGTTCTAAACCCAGCTCGCGTACCGCTTTAATGGGCGAACAGCCCAACCCTTGGGACCTACTCCAGCCCCAGGATGCGACGAGCCGACATCGAGGTGCCAAACCATCCCGTCGATATGGACTCTTGGGGAAGATCAGCCTGTTATCCCCGGGGTACCTTTTATCCGTTGAGCGACACCGCTTCCACATGCCGGTGCCGGGTCACTAGTCCCAGCTTTCGCTCCTGCTCGACCCGTCGGTCTCGCAGTCAAGCTCCCTTGTGCACTTGCACTCGACACCTGATTGCCAACCAGGCTGAGGGAACCTTTGGGCGCCTCCGTTACATTTTGGGAGGCAACCGCCCCAGTTAAACTACCCACCTGACACTGTCCCTGATCCGGATCACGGACCGAGGTTAGACATCCAATTCGACCAGAGTGGTATTTCAACGGCGACTCCACGAACACTGGCGTGCCCGCTTCGCAGTCTCCCACCTATCCTACACAAGCCGAACCGAACACCAATATCAAGCTATAGTAAAGGTCCCGGGGTCTTTCCGTCCTGCCGCGCGTAACGAGCATCTTTACTCGTAGTGCAATTTCGCCGAGCCTGTGGTTGAGACAGCTGAGAAGTCGTTACGCCATTCGTGCAGGTCGGAACTTACCCGACAAGGAATTTCGCTACCTTAGGATGGTTATAGTTACCACCGCCGTTTACTGGCGCTTGAGTTCTGAGCTTCGCCTTGCGGCTAACCCGTCCCCTTAACGTTCCAGCACCGGGCAGGCGTCAGTCCGTATACATCGTCTTACGACTTCGCACGGACCTGTGTTTTTAGTAAACAGTCGCTTCTCACTGGTCTCTGCGGCCACCCACCGCTGCCCCGCGCAAGGCGGTTCACAGCAGATGGCCCCCCTTCTCCCGAAGTTACGGGGGCATTTTGCCGAGTTCCTTAACCACAGTTCGCTCGATCGCCTCGGTATTCTCTACCTGACCACCTGAGTTGGTTTGGGGTACGGGCCGCTCGGAACTCGCTAGAGGCTTTTCTCGGCAGCATAGGATCATCCAATTCGCCTCAATCGGCTATGCGTCGGGCCTCACCCTCATGCGGAACGGATTTGCCTATTCCGCGGGCCACACCCTTGCACCGGTACTACCACTCACCGGTAGGACTACCTTCCTGCGTCACCCCATCGCTTGCCTACTACCAGTCCGGGTCCCCAGCTCCACCGGATCGCCCACAAGTGGGCTCACCGGCTTCGGTGGGTTAGCATCGCTGGGTTCAGCATGGGCGTTCCTTCGCGGGTACGGGAATATCAACCCGTTGTCCATCGACTACGCCTGTCGGCCTCGCCTTAGGTCCCGACTCACCCTGGGCGGATTAGCCTGGCCCAGGAACCCTTGGTCTTCCGGCGGGGGAGGTTCTCACTCCCCTCTCGCTACTCATGCCTGCATTCTCACTCGTGTGGCGTCCACGGCTGGATCACTCCGCCGCTTCCACCGCCACACGACGCTCCCCTACCCATCCACACACCTGGCCGGCACCCCGAGAGGTGTCGGCGGGCGAACGTGTGAATGCCACGGCTTCGGCGGTGTGCTTGAGCCCCGCTACATTGTCGGCGCGGAACCACTTGACCAGTGAGCTATTACGCACTCTTTCAAGGGTGGCTGCTTCTAAGCCAACCTCCTGGTTGTCTCTGCGATCCCACATCCTTTTCCACTTAGCACACGCTTAGGGGCCTTAGCCGATGATCTGGGCTGTTTCCCTCTCGACTACGAACCTTATCGCCCGCAGTCTCACTGCCACGCTCTCACTTACCGGCATTCGGAGTTTGGTTGACGTCAGTAACCTTGTGGGGCCCATCGGCCATCCAGTGCTCTACCTCCGGCAAGAAACACGTGACGCTGCACCTAAATGCATTTCGGGGAGAACCAGCTATCACCGAGTTTGATTGGCCTTTCACCCCTACCCACAGCTCATCCCCCAGGTTTTCAACCCTGGTGGGTTCGGTCCTCCACGCGGTCTTACCCGCGCTTCAACCTGGCCATGGGTAGATCACTCGGCTTCGGGTCTAGAGCACGCGACTCACACGCCCTGTTCGGACTCGCTTTCGCTACGGCTACCCCACACGGGTTAACCTCGCCACGTACCGCTAACTCGCAGGCTCATTCTTCAAAAGGCACGCAATCACCCCTCCACCGAAGTGGATAAGGCTCTCACGGCTTGTAGGCACACGGTTTCAGGTACTATTTCACTCCCCTCCCGGGGTACTTTTCACCTTTCCCTCACGGTACTTGTCCGCTATCGGTCACCAGGGAGTATTCAGGCTTAGCGGGTGGTCCCGCCGGATTCACACCGAATTTCACGGGCTCGGTGCTACTTGGGAAACAAGTTCGGGAGGGACTGCGTTTTCGTGTACGGGGCTCTCACCCTCTACGGCGACCCTTTCCAGAGGCCTTCCACTAACACAAGTCCTTTATGACTCCCCGCACCCCCGGCAGAGGATGCAGAACTGTCCCACGACCCCGACCACACAACGCCTGCCGGCTATCACATGCGATCGGTTTAGCCTCTTCCGCTTTCGCTCGCCACTACTCACGGAATCACTGTTGTTTTCTCTTCCTGTGGGTACTGAGATGTTTCACTTCCCCACGTTCCCTCCACACGCCCTATGTGTTCAGGCGCGGGTCACACCACATGACTGGTGCGGGGTTCCCCCATTCGGAAATCCTCGGATCAACGCTCGGTTGACAGCTCCCCGAGGCTTATCGCAGCCTCCTACGTCCTTCATCGGCTCCTGGTGCCCAGGCATCCACCGTGTGCCCTTAACAACTTGGCCACACAAAAATCCCGCCCCACACCCCCGGAAGGAAATGATGAGACGGGCCTACAACACTTGAACTCTGCAAACAGAGTCAGAAGATGCTCGCGTCCACTGTGCAGTTCTCAACGTACGACCAGCAACCCCCCACCACGCCACCGCCAGCCCCGGACAAACCCGGGCGGTACGACAACAGGAAGGCCCTGACAAGAAGAAACGGTCACCCGCTCCCTCAGGACCCAACAGCGTGCCTACGACCAACCACCCACTCCCACCCCGCTCCACGCACACACAAGTGTGTGCAGTACTAGGGGCAGCACCAGGCCGCCGGCCGAACGAGTCAGCGTTCCACCCTCGAGCACCACCCCACACGCTCCGCCGGCACCCCCAGACGGGGCACCGATCACGGTGTGGGCGCGGCTCTGGACCACCACAACCAGTGTGGCGGCCAGTGCTCCTTAGAAAGGAGGTGATCCAGCCGCACCTTCCGGTACGGCTACCTTGTTACGACTTCGTCCCAATCGCCGATCCCGCCTTCGACGGCTCCCTCCACAAGGGTTGGGCCACCGGCTTCGGGCGTTACCGACTTTCGTGACGTGACGGGCGGTGTGTACAAGGCCCGGGAACGTATTCACCGCAGCGTTGCTGATCTGCGATTACTAGCGACTCCAACTTCATGGGGTCGAGTTGCAGACCCCAATCCGAACTGAGACCGGCTTTTTGGGATTCGCTCCACCTCGCGGTATCGCAGCCCTTTGTACCGGCCATTGTAGCATGTTTGCAGCCCTAGACATAAGGGGCATGATGATTTGACGTCATCCCCACCTTCCTCCGAGTTGACCCCGGCAGTCTCCTATGAGTCCCCGACATTACTCGCTGGCAACATAGAACGAGGGTTGCGCTCGTTGCGGGACTTAACCCAACATCTCACGACACGAGCTGACGACAACCATGCACCACCTGTGCACGGCCCTTACGGACCCCCCATCTCTGGAGGATTTCCGTGCATGTCAAGCCTAGGTAAGGTTCTTCGCGTTGCATCGAATTAAGCAACATGCTCCGCCGCTTGTGCGGGCCCCCGTCAATTCCTTTGAGTTTTAGCCTTGCGGCCGTACTCCCCAGGCGGGGCGCTTAATGCGTTAGCTGCGGCACGGAACTCGTGGAATGAGCCCCACACCTAGCGCCCAACGTTTACGGCGTGGACTACCAGGGTATCTAATCCTGTTCGCTCCCCACGCTTTCGCTCCTCAGCGTCAGTTTCGGCCCAGAGACCCGCCTTCGCCACCGGTGTTCCTCCTGATATCTGCGCATTTCACCGCTACACCAGGAATTCCAGTCTCCCCTGCCGAACTCAAGTCCGCCCGTATCGACTGCAGGCCTGAGGTTGAGCCTCAGGTTTTCACAGCCGACGCGACGAACCGCCTACGAGCTCTTTACGCCCAATAATTCCGGACAACGCTTGCACCCTACGTATTACCGCGGCTGCTGGCACGTAGTTGGCCGGTGCTTCTTCTGCAGGTACCGTCACTCTCGCTTCGTCCCTGCTGAAAGAGGTTTACAACCCGAAGGCCGTCATCCCCCACGCGGCGTCGCTGCGTCAGGCTTCCGCCCATTGCGCAATATTCCCCACTGCTGCCTCCCGTAGGAGTCTGGGCCGTGTCTCAGTCCCAGTGTGGCCGGTCACCCTCTCAGGCCGGCTACCCGTCGTCGCCTTGGTAGGCCACTACCCCACCAACAAGCTGATAGGCCGCGGGCCCATCCTCAGCCGATAAATCTTTCCACCACCAGACCATGCGGTCAGCGGTCACATCCGGTATTAGCCCCAATTTCTTGGAGTTATCCCAGAGCTGAGGGCAGGTTGCCCACGTGTTACTCACCCGTTCGCCACTGATCCCCACCGAAGTGGTTCACCGTTCGACTTGCATGTGTTAAGCACGCCGCCAGCGTTCGTCCTGAGCCAGGATCAAACTCTCCGTAGATGATTTGATCGCAGCTGAGAACCGCGAGCTGACACTCGCGATATCAATCAACCAAAGGAATCCCAGCCCCAACCACACAGTGGCCAGGGC
>NZ_JBJHAB010000040.1:0-5639 GCF_054050815.1 Blastococcus sp. SYSU DS0552 | reverse complement strand
CCAGCTTGGCCACGGTGGCGGTCGTCGTCTCCGCCGCCGTCACCGCACGCGCCGCCACCTCGCTGGCCTCCGCCGCGTTGGACGCGATCTCCCGGATCGAGGCACCCATCTGCTCCGCACCCGCGGCGACCGTCTCCACGCTGCGGGAGACCTCCTCGGCCGCCGAGGCCACCACCCCGGACTGCGTCGAGGTCTCCTCCGCACCCGCCGAGATCTGCGCCGAGGACGCCGACAGCTCCTCCGACGACGCCGCGACGGCGTTCGCCGAGTCGGCGACCGAGGCGAGCACACCCCGCAGGCTGGCCCGGGCGGTGTCGAGCGCGGCCGCCATCTGACCGACCTCGTCCCGGGAGGAGACCCCGGTGTCCACGGTCATGTCGCCCGTCGCGAGGGCGTCCAGGGACTGCTTCACCCGCTGGACCGGCCGGGTGACCGAGCGCAGCGTCAGCACGCTGATCGCGATGATCACCAGGACGCCGACGGCGGCCGCGATCTCCGCCACGACCGCCGCCCGCGCCAGCGCGTCGTCGAGCCGGACCTGCGCGGCGTCGCTCTCGGTCCCCAGGACGTCCTTGGCCTCGCTGACGGCGCCGTCGGTCAGGTCGTTCGCCTGCTGGATCTCCTCCCAGCGCGGCCGCATCGCGGCGGGGTCGGCGACGGCCAGGTCCACCCACGCGGAGATGGCATCGGTGTAGGCCTCGAAGCTCTCGGAGAGGCCGGCCACCGAGTCGGCCGCCCGGCCGCTGAGGCGGATCGTGGCGAGCTCGGCCAGCATGCCCTCGGGCGTGGCGATGTCCTCGGCGAGCTCGGCGCGCTGGGCCTGGGGATCCTCCCGGACGAGCGTCTTGAAGCCGTCCACCTTCAGCTCGCTGGCCCGGGTGTCGAGCTGGAGCACCAGCTCCTCGGCCTCGTTGAGGCGCTGCAGCTCGGCGTTCGCGTCGTGCACCGTCGCATTGCCGACCAGGACCGCGGACAGCAGCCCCGCGAAGGCGGTCACGACGACACCGATCAGGATGCCGAACTTCACCGCCAGGGGGCGGTCGGCGAACCACCCGGCACGCCGCCGGGTACCGGGGGAGGGGAGTGGTGCGTGCACGCTGGACCGTCCTGAGGGAGAGGTGCCCGCCGGTGTGGCGGCTCGCTCATTGTTGTGACTCCACCCAGGTCGCAGAGCACCGTTCCGCAGCGGATTGCACATCGTTATGCCATCGCCGGGTCAGCGACTCCGGCACGCGATTCATCGACAATCCCGAGACGCTCGTCGTCGCGTGCCAGGTCCATTCCCGCATTTCGAGGAAGGGTATTGCGGGCATGTCGACACCCCAGGGCCCGGTGACCGCCGGGCAGCGGTCCGGTCGCGCGCCGCGCGGCGCGACACGGAGACGGAGCGGGCTCAGCCCAGGCGGTCGGCGAGCGCCCCGAGGAGGCCCACCACATCCTCGGGCCCGGCCACGCGGTGGCGGGCGGCTGTCTCGCCGTCGCCGACCTTGACCGTCAGGTCATCCGGCCGCAGGGCCCGGAACGCGTCCTCGTCGGTGACGTCGTCGCCCAGGTACAGCGCCGCCCGGGCACCCAGCTCGCCGACGAGCCGCTGCAGCGCGGCGCCCTTGTGCGCGTCGGTGACGGCGACCTCGAGGACGTCCTTGCCCGGCTTGAGCGTCAGTGACGGATCCACCGCCCGGCGGGCCTGTTCCAGCAGCTCGGCCGCTCGGGTGCGATCGGCCACCTGCCGCACGTGGACGGCGACGCTGGCCGGCTTGATCTCCAGCCGAGCGCCGGGCGTGCTCTCGACCAGCGGCCGCAGCACCCCGGCGAGCTCGTCCCGCCGACCGGCGTCCGCGCCGGCGAGGGGCCCGTCGAACTCCGCCCCGTGGCTGCCGATCCAGCGGAAGGGACCGGACAGGCCGCTGGTCCGGCGCAGGTCCTCCACCCCGCGACCGCTGACCAGGGCCACCGTGACGCCGTCGGCCGCCGCCAGCCGCGCCAGCGCCTCGGCCACGCCAGGCTCCGGGACGGCCGCCGCCGGGTCGTCGCGCAGTCGGGCGAGGACGCCGTCGTAGTCGCTGGCCACCAGCAGCGGTCGGCGTGCGGCGAGCGCCGTCAGCGCCTCGTCGAGGCCGGGGGAGGTCACGCCTGGCCCCGCAGCGCCTCGAAGAACGAACTGGCCCAGTGGTCCAGGTCGTTGCGGAACAGGTGCCGGCGCATGGTCCGCATCCGCTTGGCCGCCTCGGCCGGCTCGATGCGCAGCGCCCGGACCAGCTGTGTCTTGACGCTGGCGATGTCGTGCGGGTTGACCAGGAGGGCCTGCCGCAGCTCGGCCGCCGCCCCGGCGAACTCCGACAGCACCAGCGCGCCACGGAGATCACCGCGCGCCGCGACGTACTCCTTGGCCACCAGGTTCATGCCGTCGCGGTAGGGGGTCACGAGCATGACGTCGGCGGCCCGGTAGAGCGCGGCGAGCTCCTCGCGCGGCATCGACTGGTTGAAGTAGTGGACGGCCGGGCCGGCGATGGACCCGAAGACGCCGTTGATGTGGCCGACCTGCTGCTCGATCGTCTCCCGCATGTGCACGTAGTGCTCGACGCGCTCCCGGCTCGGCGTCGCGACCTGCACCAGCACCGTGTCCGGCGCCTCGATCGCACCGTCCTCGAGGAGCTCCTGGAACGCGTTGAGCCGGACGCTGATGCCCTTGGTGTAGTCCAGCCGGTCGACACCCAGGATGATCTTGTCCGGGTTGCCGAGCTCGGCGCGGATCTCCTTCGCCCGGGCGAGCACCTCCGGCGAGGAGGCGAGCTCGTCGAAGGCCCGGACGTCGATGGAGATCGGGAAGGCCTTGGCCACCACCGTGCGGCCGTCGTACTCGATCTGATCGCGCTTGCAGCTCAGGTCGTGCAACCGCCGGGCGAGCTGCACGAAGTTCACGGCCGCCGACGGGCGCTGGAAACCGACCAGATCCGCGCCGAGCAGGCCCTCCACGATGGCCGACCGCCAGGGGAGCTGGGTGAAGAGCTCGTAGGGCGGGAACGGGATGTGCAGGAAGAAGCCGATGGTCAGGTCCGGCCGGACCTGGCGCAGCATCGCCGGCACCAGCTGCAGCTGGTAGTCGTGCACCCAGACGATGGCGCCCTCGGCCGCCACCGCCGCGGTGCGCTCGGCGAACCGCTTGTTGACCTGCACGTAGGTGTCCCACCAGGCGCGGTGGTACTCGGGCTTCTCGACCACGTCGTGGTACAGCGGCCACAGCGAGGCGTTCGACATGCCCTCGTAGTAGCGGTCGACCTCCTCCTCGCTGAGCTCGACGGGGATCAGCGACATGCCACCGGACTCGAACGGCTCGGGCGCCTCGCCGGCGGACCCGGACCAGCCGACCCACGCGCCACCGCGCCCGGCGACGAACGGCTCGAGCGCCGTGACCAGCCCGCCGGGGCTCCGCTGCCACCGGGTGCTGCCGTCCGGATCGGTGACCTGGTCGACCGGCAGCCGGTTGGCGACCACGACGACGGGGCTGTCGGCCCCGACCCTCTGCTCCGTGTTCTCCGCCATACCGCCCTGACCCTATCCAGCACCTGCCCGTCCCGCTGCGCGGGGCCGCTCAGATCACCCGGCCGAGCACGTACCCGCCCGCCGCGGCCGCCAGTCCCACCAGCACGGTCGCGGCGACGTAGCCCACGGCGCGGAGGGGGGCGCGGGCCTCCGCGAGCCGGACCACCTCGGTGCCGAACGTCGAGAACGTGGTGAGGGTGCCGCACAGGCCGACGCCCACCAGCGCGACGACCCACGCCGGGGCGGTGGCGGTCCCGAGGAGCACGCCGAGCAGTGCGCTGCCCGCCACGTTCACGGTGAAGGTGCCCAGCACGCTGCCGGTTCCGCAGCGGGCCACGGCGACCCGCTCGGCCAGCAGGCGCAGCGGCGCGCCGACCAGGGCGCCCGCGACCACCAGCCACGGCGTCACCGGGATCCTCCGGCGAGGGCGCGGCCGGCCAGCGTCCCAGCGGCCGCGGCGGCGACGCCGCCGAGCACCGAGAGAGCGACGTAGGACAGCGCGGTGCCGACCGCGCCGGACTCCACCAGCCGCACCACCTCCACCGCGAAGGTCGAGTACGTGGTGAAGCCGCCGAGCACGCCCACGCCCAGGAACGGGCGGGCCCAGGGGGAGCCCGGGGCGCGCGCCACCAGGACGGCCGCCAGCGCGCCGAGGAGCAGACAGCCGGTCACGTTCACGCCGAGGGTGGCCCAGGGCAGGCCGGCGGGGGACGGCGGGAGCGCCTCCGCCACCGCCCAGCGGGCGAGGGCACCCAGCGCGCCGCCCAGGGCAGCGAGCAGGTAGGCCATGTGACCAGGCTCTCCTCCCGGGTGCGGCGTCGGGCAGCATGCCCCCGGGAGGGTCGCACGAGCGCGGCCCGGAGCAGGGGAGGACGCCGTGGGACCGCTGGAAGGTGTGCGGGTCGTCGAGTTCGCCGGGCTCGGGCCCGGTCCGTTCTGCGGGATGCTGCTGGCCGACCTCGGTGCCGACGTCGTCCGCATCGACCGCAAGGGCGACCGCGGGGGACTGCTGGGCTCGCTGGGCGCGACCTCGCTGCTCGACCGCGGCAAGCGCTCGATCGCGCTCGACCTCAAGGACCCGGACGACGTCGGCGTGGTGCGCGCCCTTGTGCGGCGGGCCGACGTCCTGCTGGAGGGGTTCCGCCCGGGCGTGATGGAGCGTCTGGGGCTGGGACCGGACGAGCTGCTGGGGGAGCACCCCGCGCTCGTCTACGGCCGGATGACCGGCTGGGGGCAGACCGGGCCGCTCGCGCACAGCGCCGGCCACGACATCGGCTACATCGCGCTGACCGGCGCGCTGGGCGCCAGCGGGCGCCCGGACGAGCGCCCGGCCCCGCCGCTGAACCTGCTCGGCGACTTCGGGGGCGGGGGAGTGTTCCTGGCGCTCGGTGCGCTCGCCGCGCTGCTGCACGCCCGGGCCACGGGGGAGGGGCAGGTGGTCGACGCGGCGATCGTCGACGGCACCGCCGTCCTGACCACGATGATCCACGGGATGCTGGACGCCGGGGCGTGGACCGACCGCCGCGGTCGCAACCTCCTGGACACCGGGGCGCCGTTCTACGACGTCTACCGCTGCGCCGATGGCCAGTTCCTCGCCGTCGGCGCGCTGGAGGAGCAGTTCTACGCCGCGCTGCTCGAGGGCCTCGGGCTCGCCGGGGACGAGACGCTGCCACGCCGCGAGGACCCCCGGCAGTGGCCGGCGCTGCGGGAGCGGTTCGCCGGGGTCTTTGCCTCCCGCACCCGCGCCGAGTGGTGGTCGGTGTTCGAGGGCACGGATGCCTGCGTCGCGCCGGTCTGGTCGCTGCTGGAGGCGACCGAGGACCGGCACAACCGCGAGCGGGGGGTGTTCGTCGAGGTCGACGGGGTGCGGCAGCCCGAGGTGGCCCCCCGGTTCTCCCGCACGCCGGGCGCCGCCGGCAGCGTTCCGCGGCCCGGCCAGCACGGCGACGAGATCCGCGCCGAACTCGGGCTCTGAGCGACGTCCTGGCTCACCTGCCGGGGGGGGGGGGGGGGGGGGGGGGGGGGGGGGGGGGGGGGGGGCGGGGGGGGGGGGGGGGGGGGGGGGGGGGGGGGGGGGGGGGGGGGGGGGGGGGGGG
>NZ_JBJHAB010000039.1:0-5998 GCF_054050815.1 Blastococcus sp. SYSU DS0552 | reverse complement strand
TCGCTCGTTCCTCGCTGCGATGCTCCTGGGGCTGTCAGCGGACGATGGCTCTGGTCCGCTTCCGCGCCCCAGTCCGCTCCTCGCTCGTTCCTCGCTGCGATGCTCCTGGGGCTGTCAGCGGACGATGACCACGTGCTCCTGGCGCGGCACGAACTCGCCGATCACCGGGGAGCCGGGGACCTCGCCGCCGAGCAGGAGCCCGCCGGAGGTCTGGGCGTCGGCGAGCAGCAGCGCATCGTCCTCGCCGACCGCGGAGAGGTCGGCGTGCGGGCGCACCCAGTCCAGGTTGCGCCGGGTGCCGCCGGAGACGAACCCCGCCGCCAGCGCCTCGCGCGCGCCGGCCAGGTAGGGGACGGCGGCGGCGTCGACGACGGCGGTGACCCCGCTGGCCCGCGCCATCTTGTAGAGGTGCCCGAGCAGGCCGAACCCGGTGACGTCGGTGCCCGCGCGGATGCCGGCGGCCACTGCGGCCCGGCCGGCGTCGCGGTTGAGCGCGGTCATCGAGGCGACCGCTTCCTCCGACACCTCGCCCGTGGCCTTCATCCGGCTGTTGAGCACGCCCACGCCGAGCGGCTTGGTGAGGCTCAGCGGTGTGCCGGCGACCGCGCCGGCGTTGGTGATGATCCGGTCGACGTCGACCACGCCGGTGACCGCCATCCCGTACTTCGGCTCCGGGTCGTCGATGGAGTGGCCGCCGCCGACGTGGCAGCCCGCCTCCTGCGCCACCTCCAGCCCGCCGCGCAGCACCTCCGCCGCCAGCTCGGCGGGCAGCACGTCGCGCGGCCAGCCGAGCAGGTTGACCGCCACGACGGGCGTGCCACCCATGGCGTAGACGTCGGAGAGCGCGTTCGCGGCGGCGATCCGGCCGAAGGTGTACGCGTCGTCCACGACGGGGGTGAAGAAGTCGGTGGTCAGCACCAGCCCCTGCCCGCCGGCGAGGCGCACGACGGCCGCGTCGTCGCCGTCGTCCAGGCCGACGACGAGCTCGGCCGCCGGGTCGACCGGCCCCTGCGCGGTGAGCCCGGCGACGACGGCCTCGAGCTCCCCGGGCGGGATCTTGCAGGCGCACCCCCCGCCGTGGGCGTACTGGGTGAGCCGGATGCGCGCGGATGCGGTGGTCACGGCCCCGAATCTAGGCCCGCCCGCCGGGCAGCACCCGGAGCCGGGGTGGCTCGGGGACCGGCGGGGTGCGGGGAAGCCGCCGCCCGGCCGGGTGCCCGGGGGACGGCGGCCCGCCGATCCCGGCGAGCTCACGACGCGGAGCCGCCTCGTCGGTGACCTCGGCCCCGCCGATGCGGTCCTCCCGGAACCAGCGCAGCGCCTGGCGCTCGCGGCACCAGGCCACCAGGAACCGGTGCGCCCCGGTGTGGACCAGCAGCTGCGGCTCCACCGCCCGCTCCGACCAGCGGTTCCGGCCGTCGCAGTAGTGCAGCACCACGACGCGCCGCTCGGCCAGCCCACGCTCCAGACGCCGCAGCACCTCGGCGTCCCGCGCGGCCTCGGCGGCCAGCCAGCGGCTGCTCGCCAGCAGCCGCGCCCGCTGGGCCGGATCGGGCTCCAGCGCCGTCAGCACCTTCTCCAGCGCCGTCTGCCCCGCCTCGGCATAGGGCCCCGCGGCCGGGGCGGCCAGCGCGGCGGCGACGGCGGCGGCCTCCTCGGGCGTGAGGGTGACCGGCGGCAGCGTGGCCGGGGTGCGGGGCTCGGTGCGGTTCACGCTGCCGATGTTGGCAGCGACCACCGACAGTTCCACGTAGGCTGCCGGGCGGAGGCGTCAGGGTGTCTGGTGGCCCCCGCGGCCTCTAAAGCCGACGTGGCCGAGCATCTCGGCCAGGCGGGTTCGATTCCCGTCCGCCTCCGCCAGCTCCCGCCCCGCACCTACGCTGCGGGGCGATGACGACCGACCCGCGCCGCCAGGTGCCCCGCACGGACACGCTGCTCGCCGACCCCCGCCTCGCCGGCGCCGGCGAGCGGCTGGGGCGCGTCCTGGTGAAGAGCGCCGTCCAGCGCGTGCAGCAGCGCGTCCGGGCCGGCGAGGTGGCGCCGGACGCCGCCGTCGACGCCGTCCTCGCGGATCTCCCGCCCACGGCCGGCAGCCTGCGCCCGGTGCTCAACGCCACCGGCGTCGTCGTGCACACCAACCTCGGCCGC
The DNA here is from genome assembly GCF_054050815.1 of Blastococcus sp. SYSU DS0552. Taxonomy (NCBI): domain Bacteria; kingdom Bacillati; phylum Actinomycetota; class Actinomycetes; order Geodermatophilales; family Geodermatophilaceae; genus Blastococcus; species Blastococcus sp. SYSU DS0552. Next base: position 3,850 of record NZ_JBJHAB010000039.1, on the reverse strand, counting down.
GCGCCCCTGTCGGAGGCCGCCGTCGCAGCGGTGGCCGCGGCGAGCGGCACCACCGACGTCGAGCTCGACCTGCGCACCGGTCGGCGGGGCCCGCGGGGGGAGGCGGCCATCGCGGCGCTGCTGGAAGCGGTCCCGGCCGCGGAGGCCGCGCTCGTGGTGAACAACTGCGCGTCCGCGCTGGCGCTGGTGGCCACCGCGCTGGGGCAGGGCCGGGAGCTGGTGCTCGCCCGCGGCGAGCTGGTCGAGATCGGCGACGGCTTCCGCATCCCCGAGCTGCTGGAGAGCACCGGCGCCCGGCTGCACGAGGTCGGCGCCACCAACCGCGTCGCCCTGGCCGACTACCGCGGGGCGCTCGGCCCGGACACCGGCGCGGTGCTGAAGGTGCACCCGTCCAACTTCGTGGTGCGCGGCTTCACCCGGGCGGTCGAGGTGCACGAGCTCGCGGCGGCGCTCGAGGGCACCGGGATCCCGCTGGTCGCCGACGTCGGCTCGGGGCTGCTCCGGCCGCATCCGGTGCTCCCCGACGAACCCGACCTGCAGACGGCGCTCGCCGCCGGTGCGGACCTCGTGCTCGCCAGCGGTGACAAGCTGCTCGGCGGCCCCCAGGCCGGCCTCGTCCTCGGCCGCGCGGAGCTGGTGCAGCGCCTCCGCCGGCACCCGCTCTACCGGGCGTTCCGGGTCGACAAGACCACGCTGGCCGCGCTGGAGGCGACGCTGCGCGGCCCGCTGCCGCCCGTGCAGCGGATGCTCGCCGCCGACGTCGAGGAGCTGCGGGCACGGGCCCGGGCGCTGGCGGAGCGCCTGGCGGCCGGGGGCGTGGACGCGCTCGCGGTGGACGCCGACTCCCGCGTCGGCGGGGGAGGGGCGCCCGAGCACCCGCTGCCCGGGGCCGCGGTCGCGCTGCCCGAGCGGTTCGCCGAGCCGCTGCGCCTGGGCGCCACCCCGGTGGTCGGCTACGTCGAGGACGGTCGCACGCTGCTCAACCTGCGCAGCGTCGATCCCTCCGACGACGGCGCCCTCGCCGCGGCCGTCCTGGAGGTGGTCCGCCGGTGGACGTGATCGCGACCGCGGGTCACGTGGACCACGGCAAGTCGGCCCTCGTGCGCGCGCTCACCGGCATGGAGCCCGACCGGTGGGCCGAGGAGCGCCGCCGCGGGCTGACCATCGACCTCGGCTTCGCCTGGACCACCCTGCCCTCGGGGCGCCGGCTGGCCGTCGTGGACGTGCCCGGACACGAACGGTTCGTGGGCAACATGCTCGCCGGCGTCGGCTCGGTGCCGGCCGCGCTGGTCGTGGTCGCGGCCGACGACGGCTGGTCGGCGCAGACCGCCGAGCACGTCGCCGTCCTGGACGCCCTCGGGGTGCGGCACGCCCTGCTCGCCGTCACCAAGGCCGACCTCGCCGACCCCGCGCCGGTGCTCGCCGACGTGCGCGAGCGGCTGGCCGCGACGTCGATGGGCGAGGTCCCCGGCGTCGCGGTCAGCTCGATCACCGGGCAGGGGCTGGCCGAGCTGACCGCTCGGCTGGAGGAGCTCCTCGGCGCGCTCCCGGCCCCGGACCCCGACGCGCCGGTGCGCCTCTGGATCGACCGGGCCTTCAGCATCAAGGGGGCCGGCACGGTGGTCACCGGGACGCTCGCCGCCGGAGCGGTCGCGCCCGGCGACCGGTTCCTGCTGGGGGACCGCGAGGTCACGGTGCGCGGCGTGCAGTCGCTCGGCGAGCCGGTCGAGCGGGCCGCGGCCACCGCGCGCGTGGCGCTCAACCTGCGCGGTGTCGCGGTCGAGGACCTCTCGCGCGGTGACGCGCTGCTCACCCCGGGCGCGTTCCGGCTGACCGACGTCGTCGACGCGACGCTGGCCGGGGCGCCGGAGGAGCGGCTGCCGGCCGAGCCGGTGGTGCACGTCGGCTCCGCGACGGTGGGTGCGCGGCTGCGGCCGCTGGACGGCCGGGCGGTGCGGCTGCGCCTCGCCTCCCCGCTGCCGCTGCGGATCGGTGACCGGCTGCTGCTGCGCGACCCCGGCGCCCGGCGGGTGCTCGGCGCCGACGTGCGCGACGTCGACCCGCCCGAGCTCCGCCGCCGCGGCGCCGCCCGGCAGCGGGCCGCCGAGCTGGTGGCGCAGCCCGCCGGCTCCGACGGCGCCTCGGCCGACCTCGCCCGCCGCCGGATCGTGCGCTCCGCCGACTTCGCCGCGATGGGCTGGCCGGTGCCTGCCGGGGCGACCCGGCTCGGCCCCTGGCTGCTGGCCGCCGGGCTGGCCGACGAGCTCGCCGCGCGGGTGCCCGAGATCGTCGCCCGCTACCGGCGGTTGCGGCCGCTGGAGCCGGGGCCGCCGGCGGAGGTGGTGCGCCGGGCGCTCGAGCTGCCCGATGCCGAGCTGGTGCCGGCGCTGGTCCGCGAGCCGCTGGTGTTGCGCGAGGGCCGCGTCGTCGACGGCGCGGCGGACCTGCCGCCGGAGGTCCAGCGGGCGGTCGACGCCGTTCGTGCCCGGCTGGCGGCCGATCCGTTCGCCGCTCCGGAGGCGCCCGAGCTGGCCGACGCGGGGCTGGGCACCCGGGAGCTCGCGGCGGCCGTCCGCAGCGGGCAGCTCGTGCGCGTCGGGGAGGGCGTCTACCTGGCTCCCGGCGTCGACACGGTGGCCCGGGAGCGGCTCGCGCGGATCCCGCAGCCGTTCACCCTCAGCCAGGCACGGCAGGCGTGGGGGACCAGCCGCCGGGTCGCGGTGCCCCTCATGGAGTGGCTGGACGCCCGGGGCGTCACCGAGCGGCTGCCCGACACCACCCGCCGGCTGCGGTAGGCAGCCTGTCCCGGCTCCGCGCGTCGAGGACGACTCCCGTGCTCCGGCACCTAGCGTGCGGGGGTGATCGACTTCTCCAACGGCTCCGTCTCAAGCTCAACCCCGCGAATCCTCAGGACATCGGTCCCGCCGTGGCGCCGCTGCTCATCCAGGGCGAGCAGATCGTCGCCTGCTTCAAAGCGGTGCGTGACTTCGTCGTCTTCACGAACAAGCGGCTCATCGCCGTGAACGTGCAAGGCATGACGGGCAAGAAGCGGGATTTCACGTCCCTTCCCTACAGCAAGATGCAGGCGTTCTCGATCGAGACCGCCGGGACGTTCGACCTCGACGCGGAGTTGGACCTCTGGTTCAGCGGGCTCGGGAAGGTCCGGCTGGAGTTCAAGGGCAACGCGGACATCCGTCAGCTCGGGCAGATGATCGCCACCTACGTCCTCTGACGAGCCCGGTCCCCGCTCGCTCGTGCCCTGCCCACCCCTGTGGGCAGGGCACGAGCATGCGGCGGGAACAGGTCAGTCCGTGGCTGGGACCCAGCGGGCGGGGCGCTTCTCCCGGAACGCCGCGATGCCCTCCTGGCCCTCCTCGCCGGCGAAGAAGCGCGCCGACAGGTCGAGCAGGGGCTCGAACTCCAGCCGTGGCTGGCGTGCCCGCAGCAGCCGCTTGGCCTCGGCCAGGGCGGCCGGCGCACCGGCGGCCAGCGCGGTGAGCTGCCCGGCGAGGACGGCGTCGACCTCGTCGTCACCGGCCACCAGGTCGACCAGCCCTCCGTCGGCGGCGGTCGCGGCGTCGAAGACCTCGCCGCTGAGCATGAGCCGGTGGGCCACGTGGGTGCTCATCCGAGGGAGGACGACGGCGGAGATCACCGCCGGCACCAGGCCCAGGCGCACCTCGGAGAAGGCGAACGTCGCCGACTCCGCCGCGACGACGACGTCGCAGGCCGCCAGCAGCCCGACCCCGCCGGGGGGGGGGGGGGGGGGGGGGGGGGGGCGCCCCCGCCGCCCCGCCCCCGCCACCCCCCAACACAAAAAAAAAAACACAAACACACACAACACACACCA
>NZ_JBJHAB010000038.1:0-6161 GCF_054050815.1 Blastococcus sp. SYSU DS0552 | reverse complement strand
TTCGCGGCCGCGGCCGCGCCGCGCGCGTGGGGCCGCAAGCGGGCCCCGCCGGCCCCGCCGCCCCCGGCGGCCGGGGGGGGCCCGCCGCCCCCCCCCCCCCCCCCCCCCCCCCCCCCCCCCCCCCCCCCCCCCGACCGGGTCGACGGCCTGCAGATGAGCGTGCAGTCCTGCGCCACGCCGTGGACGAAGGCGGGCGGGGGCTGGTCGTGCGGCGGCGCCGTGACCGACTTCTACGCCGGCCCGATCGTCATGGACGAGGCGCTCGCCGGCGCCGCGAGCCGGCGGCCCGGCGGGGTGGACCACCTGCTGACCACGGTCTCGTTCCCGTCGACGGCCGGTGACGAGCTGCGCCGGCAGTCCAGCACCTTCACCTTCACCTTCACCGCGACGCAGCGCGACGGCGCCGCGCGCTGACCCGGCGACCGCGCGGGCGGGTACCGGGCCCACGGGGGGCCCGGTCCCCGCCCGCGCGGCCGTCCGCAACCGCCCGTTGCGGACGGTCCCGATCCGGTGCCCGGGCCTGTCGGCGCGCCGCGCGGGACGCCGGATGGCAGAGTGACGCAGGTGAAGACCTGGCTCGACAGCTGGCCGGTGTACCGCCAGCTCACCGGCTCCGACCCGCTGGGCCGTGGCAAGGCCGCGCGAAGCAAGGCCACCGAGGCCACCGTGTCGCGCACCGCCACCGCTGACCGCGTCGTGAAGAGCGTCTGCCCGTACTGCGCCGTCGGCTGCGCGCAGAACGTGTACGTGAAGGACGAGCAGATCGTCCAGATCGAGGGCAACCCCGACTCGCCGGTCAACCGCGGGCGGCTGTGCCCCAAGGGCAGCGCGAGCAAGCAGCTGGTCACCAGCCCGACCCGGGTCACCACGGTCAAGTACCGCCGCCCGTTCGGGACGGAGTGGGAGGACCTCGACCTCGACACGGCGATGGAGATGATCGCCGACCGCGTCCTGGAGGCACGCCGCAAGGGCTGGCAGGACGAGGACGGCGGGAAGCGCGTCAACCGCACCATGGGGATAGCGAGCCTCGGAGGGGCGACCCTCGACAACGAGGAGAACTACCTCATGAAGAAGCTCTACAGCGCCCTCGGCGCCATCCAGATCGAGAACCAGGCGCGCATATAGCACTCCTCCACGGTGCCCGGTCTGGGTGCCTCGTTCGGTCGTGGTGGCGCCACGAACACCCAGCAGGACCTCGCGAACGCCGACTGCATCGTCATCGAGGGCTCCAACATGGCCGAGTGCCACCCGGTGGGGTTCCAGTGGGTGGCCGAGGCCAAGGCGCGCGGCGCGAAGATCGTGCACATCGACCCGCGGTTCACCAGGACCAGTGCGATAGCCGACCTGCACGTGCCGCTGCGGATGGGCAGCGACATCGCCTTCCTCGGCGGCCTGATCAGGTACGTGCTCGACAACGAGCTGTACTTCAAGGAGTACGTCACCGCCTACACGAACGCCGCCGCGCTCATCGGCGAGGAGTTCGTCGACGCGGAGGACCTCGGCGGCCTGTTCTCCGGCTTCGACCCGGAGACGAGCACCTACGACGAATCCAGTTGGCAGTACGAGCTCGAGGAGCCGGCGCAGTCGGGTGCCGACGACCCGGCCGAGGCCGCGGAGCAGGACCGGACCGACGACGACCCGTCGGTCACGAGGTCCGACCGCGCGCAGGCGGCCGGCAGCGGCGGGCCGCCGATCCCGGGCAAGCCCAAGCGCGACGAGACGTTGCAGCACCCGCGCTCGGTGTTCCAGATCCTCAAGCGGCACTACGCCCGCTACACCCCCGAGATGGTGTCCGAGGTCTGCGGCATCGAGCCGGAGGTCTTCGAGCAGGTCGCGCGGTGGGTCACCGAGAACAGCGGCCGCGACCGGACGACGGCGTGGGTGTACTCGGTGGGCTGGACGCAGCACAGCGTCGGCGCGCAGTACATCCGCACCTGCTCGATCCTGCAGCTCCTGCTGGGCAACATCGGCCGCCCCGGCGGCGGGATCATGGCGCTGCGCGGGCACGCCAGCATCCAGGGCTCGACCGACATCCCGACGCTGTACAACATCCTGCCGGGCTACCTCCCGATGCCCCACGCGCTGCAGCACGACGACCTCGACGACTACGTCGCCGACGCCGCCGGCAAGGCGGGCTTCTGGGGCAACAAGCGCGCCTACATGACCAGCCTGCTCAAGGCGTGGTGGGGCGACGCGGCGACGGCGGAGAACGACTTCTGCTTCGACTACCTGCCCAGGATCAACGGCGACCACAGCTCCTACCGCTCGATCGCCGACATGATCGAGGGCAAGGTCTCCGGCTACTTCCTGGTCGGGGAGAACCCCGTGGTCGGGCACCCCAACGGCCGGATGAACCGGTTCGGCCTGGCCAACCTCGACTGGCTGGTCGTCCGCGACCTGCAGTTGATCGAGTCGGCGACCTTCTGGCAGCAGGCGCCGGAGATCGAGACCGGCGAGCTGGCGCCCGAGACCATCGGCACCGAGGTCTTCTTCATGCCGGCGGCGACCCACGTGGAGAAGGAAGGCACCTTCACCCAGACCCAGCGGATGCTGCAGTGGCGGGACAAGGCGGTCGAGCCGCCGGGCGACGCCCGCAGCGACCTGTGGTTCTACTTCCACCTCGGCCGCATCCTCCGCGAGCGGCTGAAAGACTCGACCGACCCGCGCGACCGCCCGCTGCTGGACCTCACCTGGGACTATCCGGTGCACGGCGAGCGGTTCGAGCCGGACGCCGACGCGGTGCTGCGCGAGATCAACGGCTTCGGCCCCGACGGTCAGCTGCTGAACTCCTACATGCAGATGAAGGACGACGGCTCGACGACCGGCGGCTGCTGGATCTACTGCGGCGTCTACGCCGACGGCGTCAACCAGGCCCGTCGGCGCAGGCCGGCGGCCGAGCAGGGCCCCGCGGCCCCCGAGTGGGGCTGGGCCTGGCCGCTCAACCGCCGTGTCCTCTACAACCGTGCCTCGGCCGATCCCGACGGCAAGCCGTGGAGCGAGCGCAAGAAGTACGTGTGGTGGGACGAGGCGGCCGGCGAGTGGACCGGTCTCGACGTCCCCGACTTCGAGAAGAACAAGCGCCCCGACTACGTGCCGCCCGACGACGCTCGGGCGCAGGACGCGCTGCGCGGCGACGACCCGTTCGTCATGCAGGGCGACGGGAAGGGCTGGCTCTACGCGCCGGCCGGCCTGGTGGACGGGCCGCTGCCGACGCACTACGAGCCGGCGGAGTCGGTCGTCGGGAACGCGCTGTACGAGGTGCAGGCGAACCCGACGATCGAGCGGATCCCGGGTCCGTGGAACCGGGAGAACCCGTCGCGCAGCGACGTCTTCCCGTTCCAGGTGACCACCTACCGGCTCACCGAGCACCACACCGCGGGCGCGATGAGCCGCACGCTCCCCTACCTGGCGGAGCTGCAGCCGGAGTTCTTCGTCGAGGTGAGCCCGGAGCTGGCCCGGCTGCGCGGCCTGACCAACGGCGGCTACGCCACGCTGGTCAGCGCCCGGACGGCGATCGAGGCGAAGGTGCTGGTCACCGAGCGGATGCGGCCCATCAGGTTGCGCAACGGCACGGTCGTGCACCAGATCGGCATGCCGTACCACTGGTCCTACAGCGGCATCTCCACCGGGGATTCCGCCAACGACCTGCTCGGCATCGTGCTCGACGCCAACACCCACATCCAGGAGGACAAGGTCAGCACCGCCGACATCGTGCCGGGACGACGCCCGCGCGGCCCGGAGCTGCTCGACTTCGTGGAGAGCTACCGCCGGCGGGCCGGGGTGGAGTCGGGCCGGGTGGGGCTCAACGGCCGCGACCCGGTGGCCGCCGAGGCCGGGGAAGGGTCCACGCAGTGACCGGCGGGATCGCGATGATCAGGTCAGCTGATCGTTCCGGGTCCTGCTCAGCGCCGGTCGTGAGCCAGGACCCGTCATGGTGAGCCAGGACGACGTGCGGGAGGCAGCGAGATGACGATCAGCTCGGCGAGCCCGGCCTTCACCGGCCGCGACCCGGAGAACCGGCTGTTCGGCCCGCTGCCCGACGTCTCGGCCGAGGCCGGCTACGAGGAGGAGCACCCCAAGCGGGTGGGCTTCTTCACCGACACCTCGGTCTGCATCGGCTGCAAGGCCTGCGAGGTGGCGTGCAAGGAGTGGAACACGCTCCCGATGGACGACTCCCACGGCGTCCGCGATGCCCTGGGCCTGTCCGGCATGTCCTACGACAACACCGGGCAGCTGGGCGCGAACTCCTGGCGGCACGTGGCGTTCATCGAGCAGAGCCGCGCCGTCGACCTGCCGATGCCCACCTTCGGCCGGCCGGGCGACGACCGGCAGGGCAGCGGACCGTCGCCGGCGGTCGCCGGGGACGACGTGAGCCTCGCGAACGCCCAGCAGAGCGTGCTCAACGCCGAGGCGCTCAGCGAGTTCGACCCGCAGACCGGCCAGACCGGCGCGGACAAGCAGATCCGCTGGCTGATGAGCTCCGACGTCTGCAAGCACTGCACGCATGCCGGGTGCCTCGACGTCTGCCCGACGGGGGCGCTGTTCCGCACCGAGTTCGGCACCGTGGTCGTGCAGGGTGACATCTGCAACGGCTGCGGCTACTGCGTGGCGGCCTGCCCCTACGGCGTGATCGACCAGCGCAAGGACGACGGCCGGGTCTTCAAGTGCACGATGTGCTACGACCGGCTCACCGACGGGCTGGAGCCGGCGTGTGCCACGGCGTGCCCGACGCAGTCGATCCAGTTCGGTGACCTCGACGAGCTGCAGGCCCGCGCGGACGCGCGGCTGGCGACGCTCAAGGCGCAGGGCGTGGAGACCGCCCGGCTCTACGGCCGCGACGAGAACGACGGCGTCGGCGGCGACGGGGCCTTCTTCCTGCTGCTCGACGAGCCGGAGGTCTACGGACTGCCGCCGGACCCGGTGGTCACCACCCGTGACCTGCCGGCGATGTGGAAGGCGGCCGGCAAGGCCGCGGCGATGATGGTCGGGGTCGCCGTCACGGCGATCATCGGCTCGCGGCGGAGGTGACATGACCGGCGGTATCACCAGCCCGGGCTCGGGGTGGCGCCAGGCCGACCAGGGCCCGGCGGTGCAGCGGACGGACAAGAAGCGCCGCAAGCGCGGCGGGGGCCGGGGTCGCGGCGAGGTCGCGATGGTCGACGACGTCGAGTTCACCTCGTACTACGGCCGGCAGATCGTGAAGACGCCGGTGTGGAAGACGCCGGACGTGCCGCTCTACCTGTTCCTGGGTGGGGCGGCCGGCTCGTCGGCGATCCTCGGCGCGCTGGCCGACGTCACCGACCGCCCGGCGCTGACCCGGGTGTCGCGGTACACCGCGGGCGCCGGGTCGATCCTGTCGGTGGTCTTCCTCATCCACGACCTGGGGCGGCCGGAGCGGTTCCTGCACATGCTGCGGGTGCTCAAGCCGACGTCGCCGCTGTCGGTGGGCACCTACATCCTGGCGCCGTTCAGCGCGGCGGCCGGCGCGACGGCGGCGGTGGAGCTGCTGGGCTGGTTCCCGCGGCTCAAGCGCTTCGGCGGCGCGGTGGCGGCGCTGTTCGGCGGGCCGCTCGCTACCTACACCGGCGTGCTGCTGGCCAACACCGCGGTGCCGTCGTGGCACGCGGCGCACACCCAGCTGCCGTTCGTCTTCGGCGGCTCGGCGATGGCCGCCGGTGGGGGCATCACGATGGTGTTCACGCCGGTGGAGGAGGCGGCGCCGGCGCGGAAGATGGCGATGGCCGGGGCGGCGATCGAGCTGGCCGCGATGCACAAGGTCGAGAACGACCACGGCATCCTCAGCGAGCCGTTCCACGAGGGGCGGCCCGGGAAGCTGATGCGGGCGGCGCAGGCGTGCACCGCGGTGGGCGCCGGGCTGACGGCGGTGGCCGGGCGGAAGCGGTGGGGCGCGGTCGCCTCGGGCACGCTGCTGGCGGCCGGCTCGCTGCTCACCCGGTTCGGCGTCTTCGAGGCGGGCATCGCCAGCACCAAGGACCCGAAGTACGTCGTGATCCCGCAGAAGGAGCGGCTGGCCGCCCGCGAGGCCGCCGACCACGCCTCGACCACGACCAGCTGAGCCGTCGAGGGGCACGCGCCGGTCGATCGCCTGGCAGTTGCCGGATGCCGTCCGCGGCCCGGCGGCGTGGCGGGCACGCCACGCC
>NZ_JBJHAB010000037.1:0-7285 GCF_054050815.1 Blastococcus sp. SYSU DS0552 | reverse complement strand
CCAGCTTGGCCACGGTGGCGGTCGTCGTCTCCGCCGCCGTCACCGCACGCGCCGCCACCTCGCTGGCCTCCGCCGCGTTGGACGCGATCTCCCGGATCGAGGCACCCATCTGCTCCGCACCCGCGGCCACCGTCTCCACGCTGCGGGAGACCTCCTCCGCCGCACCCGAGACCACACTCGACTGGGCGGAGGTCTCCTCCGCACCCGCCGAGATCTGCGCCGAGGACGCCGACAGCTCCTCGCTGCTCGCCGCCACCGCATCTGCCGACGCCACGACCGACGCCATCACCTCGCGGAGGTTGTTCTGCGCCTCGTCCAGCGATGCTGCGGTACGGCCTAGTTCGTCGCGCTGGTCCACACCTGTGCGCTGCGTCAGGTCGCCGACGGCCAGCCGGGCGGCGTTCTCCCGCAGGCGGGTCAGCGGACGGGTCACCGAGCGGGTGACGATGACGCCGAGGAGCACCGCCAGGCCGATACCCACGATGCTCAGGACGAGGATCGTGCGAGTGGCCGCGGTGACGCGCTGCTCGTAACCGGCTCCGGTCATGAGCTTGTCCTCAGCCGCCGCCAGTTCGGCGTCGAGCTGGTCCTCGTAGATCTTGCGCAGCTCCCGGCTGGTCCCCATCGCCTGCGCGACGGCGGCCTGCCGATCAGTGCGGAAGAGGGCGAACTCCGCGCGGATGCTCTCCGCCCAGGTGTCGATCGCCCCGTCCAGCTCGTCGAGGGCGGCCGTCTCCTCGGCCGAGGTGGCGGCGGCGTGGGCGTCGCCGAACAGGCCATCGATCTTCTCGAGCCGCTCGTCGATCCCGGTCAGAAACTCGGGGTCCCCGGTGAGCAGGAAGCCACGCTCGTCGTTGGCAGTGGCCTTCGCCGTCAGGCCGATCGCGTTGAGGCTGTTCATGTAGGGCATCGCCGACCGCAGTTCCGCGTTCCGCGCATCGCGCAGATCGCCCAGGTCGTTGAGGGCCACGAAGCCGACAGCAGCGGCGGTCAGTGAGGCGACCGCGACGGAGGACAGGATTCGGACGCCCACAGGGCGGTCGGCGAACCACCGCCCACCGCGGCGTGCGGTCGGAGGGGACGTGCGCATGGTGTTGCTCCTCATTGACGCGGTCAGCCGCCAACCGGGACGATCCAGGGCCGGCTCGTACACGAGGAAACGTACGAAGCCGGGCCGGAAAAGTGACCGTGTCAGACCGTGTCGCGCGCCATCAACCGAGAAATGCCGGGAGCCTCATCGACGCGGTCGACAAGGCGACGGTCACGCCATTCCGGTGAACAGGGGAAATGGCAGCGGGCGCACGGCCGCGTCCCGGCCGTGCGCCCGCTGGGGGGTGTGTGCGACGTCCCCGCCCACCCTGGGGTCAGTAGGTGAACTTCCCGACGGTGGTGCGCAGGTCGGCGGCCATCCGGGACAGCTCGTCCACGGCGGTGCGGGTCTGGGTCAGCGCCTGCGTGGTCGAGTCCGCCGCGGTGGAGACCCCGGTGATGTTGGCCGCGATCTCGCCGGTGCCGTCGGCGGCCTCCTGCACCGACCGCGACATCTCGTTCGTCGTGGCGGTCTGCTCCTCCACCGCGCTGGCGATGGTGGTCTGCCGGTCGGAGATCTGCGCGACGATCGAGGAGATCTCCCCGATCGCGGCCACCGCCGCAGTGGTGTCGCCCTGGATCGCCTGCACCCGGCGGGCGATGTCCTCGGTCGCCTTGGCCGTCTCCTGGGCCAGCTCCTTCACCTCGTTGGCCACCACCGCGAAGCCCTTGCCGGCCTCCCCGGCCCGCGCGGCCTCGATGGTGGCGTTCAGCGCCAGCAGGTTGGTCTGCTCGGCGATGCTCGTGATCACCTTCACCACGTTGCCGATCTCCGCGCTCGACTCCCCCAACTTCGCCACCGTCGCCGTCGTCGTCTCCGCCGCCGTCACCGCACGCGCCGCCACCTCGCTGGCCTCCGCCGCGTTGCTCGCGATCTCCCGGATCGAGGCACCCATCTGCTCCGCGCCGGCCGCGACCGTCTGCACGTTCCGCGACACCTCCTCCGCCGCACCCGACACCACACCCGACTGCGCCGCGGTCTCCTCCGCACCCGCCGAGATCTGCGCCGACGACGCCGACAGCTCCTCCGACGACGCCGCCACCGCGTCCGCCGAGGCACCGACGCCCGCCAGCACCTCGCGCAGGTTGCGCTGCGCCTCCCCCAGCGAGGCGGCCATGCGGCCGAGCTCGTCGGCCGAGGTGACCTCCGGCGTCACGGTCAGGTCACCGAGCGCGAGGGCGTCCACCGACTGCTGCACCGACCGCACGGTGCGGGTGATCATCCGGACCACGAGGACGGCAAGCACGCCGGCCACCGCGAGGCCGATCAGCAGGGTGAGCAGGATCTGCAGCACGACGTCGGCGGCACGGTCCTCACCGGCCGCCGCCTCCTCGGCCGCCGCAGCGGCCTGGGCCTCGCTCTCGGTGGCGTACGGATCCATGACGGCGGAGGCCAGCGGCTTCTCCTCGTTGAACCCGTAGTACGTGGCCGAGCCTGCGTCGATGGCGTTCATCTGCTCGCCTGCCTTGCCGTAGTACGCGGTCAGCGCCTCGGTGACCGCCGTCCACGCGACGGCGTCCGCCTGCTTGCCCTCGTACTGGGCGAGCAGTGCCCGCAGCTCGGCCTGCCGTTCTGCCAGGTTCTCCCGGAGAAAGGCGCGGGTCTCAGCGTCGGCGACGTTGTAGGAGATGATCCGGACGCGGTCGCCCTGGAAGCTCCGCTGGATCGCGCCCAGGGTGTCCATGGGCTGGACGTTCTCGGTATAGAGCCGATGCTCGCCGTCCCGCAGGTCGTGCGCTCCCTGGACGGCGACCAAGGCGATGACGAACGAGACCAGGCCCATAGTCGCCACGACGGCTGCGAGCTTGGCGGCGATCGGCCGGTCGGCGAACCAGCGCCGCCCGGTCCGGGGTGCGGAATTCACAGGTACTCCAAGAATCGAGGTGCCAGGGCGGTCGCGGCTGCATCGGCGCGGTCTCGACAAAGGGCGGCCGAATGGCAGCCACTGTTGTCGGCACAAGGATCCACGGTTTCGCCCGTTGCAGTATCGCATCGCGGACGTGTCGCCGGAATGGTCGGAGAATGGTCGACCGTCGCCCCGCCCGCGGTGCCTTGTCGACAATTGCCGCCGGAGCCCCGGTGCAGGGGGGCCCACGATCCGCGGATCGTGCGCCCCCCTGTGCACGCAGCCTGGCCGGCCGCGGGCAGATCAATAGGTGAAGCGGCCGACGGTGGTGCGCAGGTCGGCGGCCATCCGGGACAGCTCGTCCACGGCGGTGCGGGTCTGGGTCAGCGCCTGCGTCGTGGAGTCCGCGGCCGTCGAGACCCCGGAGATGTTCTCCGCGATCTGCGTCGTGCCACCGGCGGCCTCCTGCACCGACCGCGACATCTCGCTGGTCGTCGCCGTCTGCTCCTCCACCGCCGAGGCGATCGTCGTCTGGTAGTCGTTGATCTGGGCGATCACCTCGCTGATCCGCCCGATCGCCGCGACCGCGCCTCCGGTGTCGCCCTGGATCGCCTCCACGCGGCGGGCGATGTCCTCGGTCGCCTTCGCCGTCTCCTGCGCCAGCTCCTTCACCTCGTTGGCCACCACTGCGAAGCCCTTGCCGGCCTCACCGGCCCGCGCCGCCTCGATCGTGGCGTTCAGCGCCAGCAGGTTCGTCTGCTCCGCGATGCTCGTGATCACCTTCACCACGTCGCCGATCTCCTTGCTGGACTCCCCCAGCCTGGTGATCGTCGCCGTGGTCGTCTCGGCCTCGCTCACCGCCGCCGCGGCCACCCGGGCCGCCTCGTTGGCGTTCTGCGCGATCTCCCGGATCGAGGCACCCATCTGCTCCGCGCCCGCGGCGACCGTCTGCACGCTGCGCGAGACCTCCTCGGCCGCACCCGACACCACACCCGACTGGGCCGCGGTCTCCTCCGCACCCGCCGAGATCTGCGCCGACGACGCGCTCAGCTCCTCCGACGACGCCGCCACCGCGTCCGCCGACCCCGCCACGCCCGCCAGGACCTCACGCAAGTTGTCCTGGGCGGCGGCGAGCGCCTGCGCCATGCGACCGAGCTCGTCACCCGAGGTGACCTCCGGGCGGACGGTCAGGTCCCCCTTGGCGAGGGCCTCCAGCGAGGCCTGGACGGAGCGGACGGTCCGGAGGATCTGGCGGACCACCCACACGGCCAGGGCCGACGCGACGGCGATGCCGACGGCCAGCGCGGTCCACAGGAAGACGGTCGCCGAGGCCGCGAGCTCGTCGCCGGCTGCGGCGTCACGCTGCGCGTCGGCGGCCTGGCGCTCCTGCTCGGCACCGAAGGCGTCGGAGAGCGCCCGCCCCGCCTGCGCCAGCTCACCCGACACCAGCCGCTGGACCGTCGCGACGTCACCAGCCCGGGCGGCCGGGTACAGCTGCTCGTCCACGACCGCGTAGTACGCATCGATGCTTTCGGCCACCGCTGCGAAGTCCGCGGGGTCGTTGAGCGTCTCGACGTAGGCCTCCTGCTCACGCTCGAGCTGCTCGCGGCGCTCCAGCAGCGCGGCGTCGAGCTCCGCCCGGGCGGCCGGGGCGACGAAGCCGTAGATGTTGTTCCGCGCACGGTCCCCCTGGAACGTGCGCTGCACCTCGGCCAGCTTGTTCAGCGGGACGATCGAGTCGCCGTACAAGTGGTCGCCGGACTCCGCCAGGCTGCCCAGCCGCTGCACGGCGAGCCCGGTCAGGGCGATGGCGACCACGGCGAGGACGGCGAGAGCGGCGCCGATCTTCACCGCCAGCGGTCGGCTAGCGAACCAGCCGGGGCGGCTCCGACGGTGGGATGCAGGAAGAGCGGACATGGTGCTCCGAACGGAAAGGAGATGGATTGCTGAATGCGCGCCACCGCGGTCGGTCCGCGCTGTGGCGAGGACAAGAATGTAAACGGTCCAGAAACACCGGTTGACTGCTTGAACGCGCGTGTCTCGGCACCGGACCGGATTGTTCGGTCATCGCATTTCTCGTGTCGACATGGCACTTTCGTCCACTGCATGACTGCGCAGATCCCACCCACCGGCGGCAGGGATGTGCACAAAACGCCGAGAGCGCACGGCCAGCCGGCCGTGCGCTCTCGGTTCGGAGTGCGGCCGATGCGGCCGCCGGAGATCAGTAGCTGAACTTCCCGACGGTGCTGCGCAGGTCGGCGGCCATCCGGGACAGCTCGTCGACAGCGGTGCGGGTCTGGGTCAGCGACTGCGTGGTCGAGTCCGCGGCACCCGAGACGTTGGAGATGTTGGCCGCGATCTGACCGGTGCCGTCGGCGGCCTCCTGCACCGACCGCGACATCTCGTTCGTCGTGGCGGTCTGCTCCTCCACCGCGCTGGCGATGGTGGTCTGCCGGTCGGAGATCTGCGCGACGATCGTGCTGATCTCCTCGATCGCGGTCACCGCAGCCGTCGTGTCGCCCTGGATGGCCAGCACCCGGCGGGCGATGTCCTCGGTCGCCTTGGCCGTCTCCTGGGCCAGCTCCTTCACCTCGTTGGCCACCACCGCGAAGCCCTTGCCGGCCTCACCCGCCCGCGCCGCCTCGATGGTGGCGTTCAGCGCCAGCAGGTTGGTCTGCTCGGCGATGCTCGTGATCACCTTCACCACGTTGCCGATCTCCGCCGAGGACTCGCCCAGCTTGGCCACGGTGGCGGTGGTGGTCTCCGCCGCCGTCACCGCACGCGCCGCCACCTCGCTGGCCTCCGCCGCGTTGCTGGCGATCTCCCGGATCGAGGCACCCATCTGCTCCGCGCCGGCCGCGACCGTCTGCACGTTCCGCGACACCTCGTCGGCCGCCGAGGCCACCACACCCGACTGGGCGGAGGTCTCCTGCGCCGACGTCGAGATCTCCGCCGACGACGCGCTCAGCTCCTCCGAGCTGGCCGCGACCGCGTCCGCCGAGGCGACGACGGAGGCCATCACGGCGCGCAGGGACTCCTGGGCCTCGTCGAGAGCGGTGGCCATCCGCCCGATCTCGTCGGACTGCTGGACACCGGTCTGCCGGGTGAGGTCCCCCTCGGCCAGGCCCTGGATCACGTGCTGCACCTTCTCCAGGTTCCGGCGGATGCCGCGCGCGACGAAGAAGCCCACCGCGAGGGCGATGGCCGAGCCGATGGCCAGCAGGGCGATGACGAGCGTCCGCGCCCGCTCGCTGGTGTCGGCGACCGCGGCGGCGGAGGAGCTCGCCTCGGAGATCTCGGAGGCCAGGAGCTGGTCGATCTCCCCGGTCAGCTGGTCCATGAGCTTCGAGGACTGCGCGTAGAGCGTGCCGGCCGCGGCGGCGTCGCCGGCGCTGTAGGCCTGCCGCGTCTGGGCGTAGACCTCGCCCCAGGTGCCGTAGGTGTCCAGGGACTGCTCGGCCAGGGCCCGCTGCTCGGCGGCGGGCGCCGTGCCGAGGTAGGCGGAACCGGCCGCGCCGAACGCCTCGGCGGCCGCCGTGGCGCCCGCGGCCCACGTCGTGGCGTTCTCCGGGCTGACGTTCGGCAGCAGCAGGGCCGTCTGGTTGAGCTGGAGGGTCAGCAGCTGCGAGCGCATCTCCTCGACCTGCACGAGCGCCTGGGTGCTCTCCCGGTAGGTGGCGTCGGCCTCGTCGGCGGCATCGCCGAGGGAGCTCCAACCCACGGTGCCGACGGCGATGCCGGCGACGACCGCGACCGAGACGGAGCTGAGGATCTTGGCGGATACCGACATCCGGCCGAGCGCGCGGCGCGCGACATGTGCCATGGGAGAAGTCCGTTCTGGAGAGGGATCCGAGTGCAACCCGATCCGGAGACGGACGACGGACGACGGACGAATCCGCCACCGCTTTCGGTTGCTGCGGAGAAGCTAAGGCCACGAACTGTCAGGTGTCGAGCTTTTCTGTGCGTGTTGGGAAATGGCGGACACAACGATTCGGGAACGGAGTCAACGAGTCGACTCGGTCGCGATGGCGACATTCCACCATTGTCGACAGCGGGCGCTCACCTGTGCGACGTCCCGCAAAGGGCGCCGTTTTCCGGACACGCGGCGAGGGGCGCCCGACCGTTGGTCGAGCGCCCCTCCGCGGCCTCCGTCCCGCCTCACCCCGGGCGTGCGAGAGGTGAGGCGGGACGGGGGTCCTGCTAGTAGCTGAACGTCCCGACGGTGGTGCGCAGGTCAGCCGCCATCCGGGACAGCTCGTCCACGGCGGTGCGGGTCTGGGTCAGCGCCTGGGTCGTGGCGTCCGCGGCCGTGGAGACGCTGGTGATGTTCTCCGCGATCTGCCCCGTAC
>NZ_JBJHAB010000036.1:0-9115 GCF_054050815.1 Blastococcus sp. SYSU DS0552 | reverse complement strand
CCCCCCCCCCGCCCCCCCCGGCGCCCGCCGCCCCCCCGCCCCCGCCGCCCCCCCCGCGCCTCGACGGCCGGGTGCCACCCGGGGGTCCTCCTGCGCGCGCCGCGTCGTCCACCACCCCCGCCCGATGTCCCGGTTGCCGTCACCGGACACCGCCGTGGCCGAGATCGACGCCGAACCGTCACGAACCCTCAGCCCGGGGTCGTTGCGGTCCCGTGACGCCCGGTATCGCCGGGACCGGGGCGGGTAGTCCCGGCGCCGGCGCGTCCCGCCCCCATCGGCCGGCACGGTCCACGGAGCCGGGAGGCCGCGAGAACGAGGAGGGGACGCCAGGTGAAACGGTGGCTGACCTGGACGGCGCTCGCGGTGACCGGTCTGCTCCTCGCCCTCCTCGCGTACGGCACGTTCGTCGAGCCGCGGCTGATCCTCGACACCGAACGCGAGGACGTGGCGCTCCCGCGGCTCGGCGACGAGTGGACCGGCACCGAGGTGGCGCTCGTCGCCGACCTGCAGATCGGCATGTGGCTGGCCAACGTCGGCATGGTGGAGCGCGCCGTCGACCGGATCGTCGAGGAGCAGCCGGACGTCGTCCTGCTCGGCGGAGACTTCATCTACGGCGAGGACAGCCCTCCGGGGCCGAAGGTGGACGCGGTCATGGAGATGCTCGCCCCGCTCGTGGACTCCGGGATCCCGACCTACGCGGTCCTCGGCAACCACGACTACCACGCCGGCGGAGCCGACGAGATGACCCGCGCCCTGGAGGACGCCGGCATCCCGGTGCTGCAGAACGAGGCGCTGACGATCCCCGGGCCCGACGGCGCCGAGCCGCTGTACCTGGTGGGCATCGGACCGGTGCGACCCGGTCTCGCCGATGCCGAGGCGGCCCTGGCCGGGGTTCCGGAGGATGCGGCGCGGCTGGTGCTGATGCACAACCCGCTGAGCTTTCCCGAGCTGCCGGCGGGCTCCGCTCCGCTGGCCGTGGCTGGGCACACCCACTGCGGCCAGATCGCCCTGCCCTTCTCCGACCACTGGTCCTGGTTGGAGGTGACCGCGGAGGAGAAGATCGTGGCCGACGCGTGGGGGAAGCAGGGCTACGGGGCGGAGGGCAACCGCCTCTTCGTCACGTGCGGGCTCGGCTTCAGCGTCGTACCGGTGCGGATCAACGCGCCCCCGCAGGTGGTCTTCTTGGACATCCGGCGGGAGGAGGGCTGAGTCCGCACTGCCCCGCGCCATCGGCACGTCCCGCAGCGGATCAGGGACGGCGGCCGGCGAGCCCGATCGCTCCCCAGCCGCGCAGCGGCCGGCCGACGACGTCGGACGCCACCTCCAGAGCCCGCCTCCGCAGGCTCCGCGCGCGCCACTGCACCGGGTCGACGCGCTCGCTGCGGCCCACGTCCTCGTCGAAGTGCACATCCAGCAGGGCAGCCACCGACGGATCGTCGGCCACCAGGCACACCTGCTCGTTCAGCGCGAGGGACCGGGTGTCGAGGTTCGCCGTGCCCAGCATCGCGACCGCGCCGTCGACCGTGACGACCTTCGCGTGCAGCAGCGACGGCTGGTACCGCCAGATCTCGACCCCGGCGTCGAGCAGCGGCTGGAAGTCCAGCTCCCCCTGGAGGTGTACCGACGGCCGCTCGACGCGGGGTCCGGCGACCAGCACCTGCACGTGGACGCCCCGCTCGGCGGTGGCGACCACCAGCCCGCGGAGCCAGCGCGGCAGCCGGATGTAGGGGGTGGTGACACGGACGCGTCGGCGCGCCGACCGCAGCAGCGCGGCGACGGCCACGGCGGCCTCGCTCCAGCCCGGCTGGGACGGCGGCCGGATGACCTGGACCGCCGTGCCGCCCGCCGGGGCGAGCTCGGGGAACCGGTCGTCGTCGGACACCAGCCCCCCGGGGAGCCGGACCTGGGCCTGCATCCACGCCTGGAGGAACGCCGACCGCAGACCCGCGACCGCAGGGCCCTCGACGCGGACGGCGGTGTCCCGCCAGCTCCCCGGGTGCCGACCGTCCCCGGTCCACGTCGTGTCCACCCCGGTGCCGCCGGTGAACGCCGCCGTCTCGTCGCAGAGCAGCACCCGCCGGTGCGTGCGCAGGTTGAAGACGCTGATGCGCGCGGTGTGGAGCGGCCGGTAGAAGAAGACGGTGCACCCGGCCTCCCGCAGCACCCGGAGGTCGGCCCGGTCGATGTGCTTGGCCCCGTAACCGTCGAGCATGATCCGCACCCGGACGCCGTCCCGGGCCCGGTCGGCGAGCGCCCCGGCCATCTGGTGGGAGATCTCACCGCCGCGCCAGGAGAACCACAGGAGGTCGACGGTCCGCCGCGCCGCGGCGATGGCCGCCAGCAGCGCCGGGAACGTCTCGTCGCCGTCCTTCAGGACGTCGACCCGGTTGCCCTCGGTGAACGGAACGCCGACCAGCGCCTCGAGCACCCGTCGGGGGCTCGCCTCCGTGGCGGCGCTCGCGGCCCGACGGCCGTGCTCCGCCGATCGCACCCCGGTCAGGGCCATCCCCTCCACCGCACGTCCGGCAGGCACGCAACGCTCCTCTCGATCCGCGTCGGTCGCCGACGGGGTGTCCGGGAACGCTGCGGCTGAACCGCGCCCCCGGGGACCGTCAACGGATCGACACCGTCAGGCGCGGGGAACTACCCGCGCCCCGCCGCGACGGCGACCGCCCGCAGACGCTCGTCGAGGAGGTGGTCGACCATCCGTGACCGGCTGTCGATCGTGACCAGCAGCGTGGCCTCCAGATCGGCGAGCTCCTCCTGACGCCGGCGCACCTCGGCGAGTTCGCGTTCCGCGTCCCGCCGGATGCCGCGGCAGGAGTGCAGCTCCCCGTCGATGGCGGCGATGCTCCTGGTGGAGGGCGGGGACCCGACGGGGCGCGACAGGACGGGCTGGGACATGGCTTCCTCCGGCGGTACGGGCGGCGACTGCATCGCGTGGGCGCGTCGTCGGATTGCCCTCCCGGGTGCCGGCCGGCACGGGCGTCGCCCCGTCTGACACAGAGCTGCAAGGCGATCGCAACAGAGCCGGCGGGGGTGGTCCGAGGAGGAGGGCTCGGCGGCCGTCCCCGCGGGCCGCGTCGACGTGCGGCACCAGCAGCCAGGACGGCTGATCAGCCCGCTCGACCGGCCGCCAGCGCCCTGGTGGCCGAAGATGCGCACGTGCCCGGCGCCCGGTGCCGGGGCGAGAACCGCGGGACGGGCACCCATGGATCGGAGGACGCACGGTGCGGACGGGACGGCTTCGGTGAGACGGTGGTCGAGACGAGGGTCGGGCGAGATGCCGAGGAACCCTCCCGACGCGCCCGCGGTCCCGGCCGACGCGCGGGCGGGCAGCGGTCACGTCCCCGCCGCGCTGCCCACCGCACCGGCGTGGGCGGTGCGGACCCTCGTCATCAGCGCTGCCCTGCTCGCGCTGGCCGGGATCGGCTGGCTGCTGTTCTGGTTCCTGCTGCGGCTGCCGCTCCTGACGGTGGCCATCGCCGTCGCACTGCTGCTGACCGCCATCGTGGAACCGATCGCCCGGTGGCTCTGCCGGCTGCTCCCCCGTGCGCTCGCCGCGCTGCTGTCGGTCCTGTTCCTGCTGGGCGTCCTGGTCGGCGTCGGCTTCCTCATCGGGTTCCGTGCCGCGGACCAGCTGCGGAACCTCACCCGGCCGCTGGCCGCGGGGATCGACCGCATCCGGGTCTGGCTGATCGAAGGGCCGCTGGGTCTGGATCCCCAGCAGGTCACCGAGGCCCGCAACGCCGTGGTGGACCGCATCTACCAGTTCGCGCCCGAACCGACGGCCGCGGCCAGCATGGCGCTCTACGGCCTGGCCGCCGTCCTCCTGGTGCTCTTCCTGACGTTCTTCCTGCTCAAGGACGGCGCATCGATGTGGGCCTGGGCGCTGCGGCTCGCCCCCGACCGGCGGCGCGCCCAGATCGACGGCGCGGGGCGTTCGGCGTGGACGGTGCTGTCGCAGTACGTGCGCGGGATCATCATCGTGGCGCTCATCGACGCGGTAGGCATCGGTGCCGCGCTGCTGGTCCTGGGCGTCCCGCTCTGGGCGTCCCTGACCCTGCTGACCTTCATCGGCGCCTTCGTCCCGCTGTTCGGGGCGACGGTGAGCGGAGCCGTGGCGGTGCTCGTCACCCTCGTGACCAACGGCTTCGCCGACGCCGTGATCGTGCTGATCGCCGTCCTGGTGGTGCAGCAGGTCGAGGGGAACATCCTGCAACCGATCATCGTCGGGCGGACGCTCCGGCTGCACCCCGCCGTCATCCTCGTCGCGGTGACCGCGGGCACGATGCTGTGGGGGCTGCCCGGTGCGCTGCTGGCCGTTCCGCTGGTGGCCGTCGCCTACCGGGTCCTCGGCTACCTGCGCGAGCACCCGGTCGCACCCCCGACTCCCGCACCGGCCGCCCTCCCCCGGCAGCCGACGCCGGGCGCTCGCTGATCTCCCCGGTGGGCGCCGGGCGTTTCAGCCGGCGGGCTGCGGCACGGCCTCGACGTCCCGCGCCGCGATGGCGATCTCGCCCCCGAGGTCGGTGAAGAAGGCCTCGGGGTCGTCGACCAGCACGTCGGCGGCGATGCCGAAGACGGCCTCGAAGCGGTCTCGGGAGACCCGGCCGACCGTGCCGGTCACCCGCTGGACGTCTCCCACCTCCAGGTCGCCCGGCGGGGTGGCCGTGATCACGCCGACGGTGTTGCCCGCCCCGTCGGCGAGCCGGAAGGCCGCCCCCACCTCGCTGACCGCGACGACGTCGGAGACCTCGGCCACCACGGTGACGTCCCGGCCGATCAGGGCTGCCGGATCCTGGAACACGCCGGCGGGGTCCTCGACCGGCCGCGGTGGCGCCTCCGCTCCGGACGTCGCGCCGTCGCCGGAATCCGCGCCGCCGTCGTCGGACGGTGGCGGAGTCGGCTCCGACGACGGGCGCGACCGCTCCTCCAGCGCCCTGACGCGCTCGCGGAGGGCGGTGATGTCGTCCCGCAGCTCTTCCAGCTCCTCGGCGGCTCCCGGGTCGGTCGACGGCTCCGGCGCCTCGTTCCCGCAGCCGGTCAAGCCCCCCACCGCCAGGGCGAGGGTCAGCACGGTCCCGGGGACGACCGCTCTCCTCCCGGGCCGCGTTCCCTGGTGGCTGCGCATGCCTCCTCCTTCCCCTCGGCCGGTGTGCCGACGCCGCTCGGACCGGCTGCCGGCCACCCACCAGCCTGCACCCCTGGAGCGGACCGGGCCCAGCCTCCGTTACCCGTTCGACACGACGCCCGGAGAACCGGTGGCGCGGGCGGGTGAGAACGCTCGCGGTGCCGGTGGTCCTTCTGCCAGGGTCGGGGCATGGAACGACGAGGCGCGAGTCAGCTGGTCGAGGAGCTGGGAACCCTTCTCCTGGGGGCCCCGCTGCCCCTGTCGGTGCGCTGCTGGGACGGCTCCGAGACCGTCGTCGACGGAGCACCCACGCTGGTCGTGCGCCACCGACGTGCCCTGCGCCGCCTCGTCCACGCGCCGGGCGAGCTCGGGCTCGCCCGGGCCTACGTCAGCGGCGACCTCGACGTCGAGGGCGACCTCTACGCCGTGCTGAGCTTCCCCGACGACCTGCCCGCCCGGCCGGAGCTGCGCCTGGACCGGCGGGCGCTGGCCCGGCTGGCCGGCCCGCTGCTCCGGCTCGGGGTGCTGGGACCGCCGCCCGCGCCGCCGGCAGAAGAGTCCCGCGTGCGCGGCATCCGTCACTCGCTGTCGCGGGACCGGAAGGCGATCAGCCACCACTACGACGTCGGCAACGACTTCTACCGCCTGCTGCTGGGGCCTTCGCTGGTCTACAGCTGCGCCTACTTCCCCGACCCCGGTGCGACGCTGGAGGAGGCGCAGGAGGCGAAGCTCGACCTGGTCTGCCGCAAGCTCGGGCTCGAGCCGGGCATGCGGCTGCTCGACGTCGGCTGCGGCTGGGGCTCGCTCGCCCTGCACGCGGCGTCCCGCTACGGCGTCTCGGTGGTCGCCGTGACGATCTCCGAGGCCCAGGCCGACCTGGCCCGCCGGCGGATCGCCGACGCCGGGCTCGCCGACCGCGTCGAGGTCCGGCTGCAGGACTACCGCGAGGTCGCCGACGGGCCGTTCGACGCGATCGCCTCCGTCGGGATGGCCGAGCACGTGGGCCGCGCCCAGCTGCCGGCGTACGCGTCCGGGCTGCACGAGCTGCTGCGCCCCGGCGGCCGGCTGCTCAACCACGCGATCGCGCGCGGCCCCGCGGCCGGCCCCGACCGCCCCGACCCGGGCTCGTTCCTCACGCGGTACGTCTTCCCCGACGGGGAGCTCCAGCCGCTGGCCACGCACGTCCAGGTGCTGGAGGAGGCCGGCTTCGAGGTGTGCGACGTCGAGGCGCTGCGCCGGCACTACGCGCTCACCTGCCGGGCCTGGGTGCGCAACCTCGAGGACCACTGGGACGAGGCCGTCCGGCTCGCCTCCCCCGGCCGGGCCCGGGTGTGGCGGCTGTACCTCGCGGGCTCGGCCCTGGCCTTCGAACGGCACCGCGTCGGGGTGAACCAGGTGCTGGCGGTGAAACCGGGCGGGGAGAACCGGCTTCCGCTGCGCCGCCCGGACTGGGCCGGGGCCACGGTGCCACCCGCCGGGAACGACGCGGGCTCGTGACCGGGAGCCGTCGCGCCGACCACCCCTCCGGCCCTGCCCGCGCGTGCGGGGAGACGACCCCGGACCGGTCGACGGGGACGCGGCACGCACGACGACCGGGGTCGCCCGTAGCGTGAGGGCATGAGTCGCGCGCACCCTGAGCTCCGCCTCCCCCCTCCGCTGCCCGAAGGCGGCCTGCGGGTCGTGGCCCTGGGCGGTCTCGGGGAGATCGGTCGCAACATGACCGTGCTGGAGCACGCCGGCCGGCTGCTGATCGTCGACTGCGGAGTGCTGTTCCCCGAGGAGCACCAGCCCGGGGTCGACGTGATCCTCCCCGACTTCACCGCCATCCGGGACCGCCTCGACGAGGTGGAGGCGATCGTGCTGACCCACGGTCACGAGGACCACATCGGCGGTGTCCCCTACCTGCTGCGCGAGCGTCCCGACATCCCCCTGGTCGGCTCCCGCCTCACCCTGGCGTTCATCGAGGCCAAGCTGAAGGAGCACCGGGTCCGGCCGGTCACCCGCCAGGTGCGCGAGGGGGACCGGGCCTCGTTCGGGCCCTTCGACTGCGAGTTCGTCGCCGTCAACCACTCCATCCCGGACAGCCTCGCCGTGGCGGTCCGCACCGGCGCCGGCCTGGTCCTGCACACCGGTGACTTCAAGATGGACCAGTTCCCGCTCGACCGGCGGATCACCGACCTGCGCGCGTTCGCCCGGCTCGGCGAGGAGGGCGTGGACCTCTTCCTCACCGACTCCACCAACGCCGACGTGCCGGGCTTCACGACGTCCGAGGCCGAGCTCACCCCGGCGATGGAGACGGTGTTCCGGACCGCGCCCCGGCGGGTGATCGTCTCCAGCTTCGCCAGCCACGTGCACCGCATCCAGCAGGTCCTGGACGCCGCCCACGCCCACGGCCGCAAGGTCGCCTTCGTCGGCCGCTCCATGGTCCGCAACATGGGCATCGCCAAGGACCTCGGCTACCTCACCGTGCCGCCCGGCCTGCTGGTCGACATGAAGGAGCTCGAGAAGCTCCCCCCGGAGAAGGTGTGCCTGGTCTGCACCGGGTCGCAGGGCGAGCCGATGGCGGCGCTGTCCCGCATGGCCAACCGCGACCACGTCATCCGGATCACCGAGGGCGACACGGTGCTGCTGGCGAGCTCGCTCATCCCCGGCAACGAGAACGCCGTCTACCGCATCATCAACGAGCTCACCCGGTGGGGCGCCAACGTCGTGCACAAGGGCAACGCCAAGGTGCACGTCTCCGGGCACGCCAGCGCGGGCGAGCTCTCCTACGTCTACAACCTCGTGCGGCCGCGCAACGTCATGCCGGTGCACGGCGAGTGGCGGCACCTCAAGGCCAACGGCGACATCGCGGTGCGGACCGGGGTCCACCCGCGGGGCGTGGTCATCGCCGAGGACGGCGTCGCCGTCGACCTGCTCGACGGCAAGGTGCGCATCACCGGGAAGGTGCCCGCCGGCAACGTCTACGTCGACGGCGCCACCGTCGGAGGCGCCACGGAGGCCCACCTGCGCGACCGGCGCACGCTGGCCCAGGAGGGCGTCATCACCGTCGTGGCCATCGTGGACGCCGACACCGGCGCGCTGGCCGAGGAGCCGGACTTCCTGGCCCGCGGCTTCGTGCACGACGAGACGACGTTCGACGAGGTCGTGCCCCTGATCGAGAAGGCGCTGGCCAAGGCGGCCGAGGAGGGGGTCGGCGGAGCCGTGCAGCTGGAACAGCTGATCGCGCGGGCCGTCGGCCGGTGGGCGGACCGGAGCTACCGGCGCAGCCCGCTGATCATCCCGATCGTCATCGACGCCTGAGCAGGAGGTCAGCCCCGGCGTCAGCACACGGAGGCCGAGGAATGGCAGCTCGGTCACGCCCGCAGCCGGGCGCCGCGCCGGCGCCCTGGGAGGACCGGGTCCTCGGCCTGCTGCTCGGGGGCGCCGTCGGGGACGCCCTCGGTGCCCGGTTCGAAGGCTCGTCCCGGGTGCCGGCCGACGAGCTCCACCGGTCGCTCACCTCCGACGGGGTGCTGCGCTGGACCGACGACACGGCCCTGCAGGTGGCGCTCGCCGATCACCTCGCGGATCTCGGTCCCGACGACCTCGACCAGGACGCCCTGGCGCTGGCCTTCGCCCGGACCTGGGATCGGGAACCGTGGCGCGGATACGGGGGCAACCCCCCGCGGATCTTCGCCGCCGCGCTGGCTGGTCGGGACTGGCGCTCGGTGGCCCGGGAGTCGTTCGACGGCTCCGGCTCGCTGGGCAACGGCGGCGCGATGCGGGCCGCGCCGGTGGGCACGCTGAGCGGCGGACCGGCGCGGGTGGCGGAGGTGGCGAGGCGGAGCGCGGAGATCACCCACGCCCATCCCGTCGGGCGGGACGGTGCCGTCGCGATCGCGGTGACGGTCCACCACCTGCTCGGGGGGGGGGGGGGGGGGGGGGGGGGGGGGGGGGGGGGGGGGGGGGGGGGGGGGGGGGGGGGGGGGGGGGGGGGGG
>NZ_JBJHAB010000035.1:0-10023 GCF_054050815.1 Blastococcus sp. SYSU DS0552 | reverse complement strand
CCGTACGAGCCCCCGCCGCGGGGTGTCGGCGCTAGCCGCCCGCACCCGGCGGCCGGCGCCGGCGGCGGTGCCCGCCGCGGCGAGCACCGCCGTCGCCGACGTGCTGCGCGGCCCCGTCCGCCCGGCGCGCGTGCTGCTGAGCCTCCCCGCCGCCCTCTACGTGCAGGTGGCCGGTGAACGCGGCCTCGGTGAGGTCGTCGGCGTCCTGACCAGCGATGCGGCCCGGCTGCCGCTGGGCTGCGTCCTCTTCCGCCCGAGCAACGGGCGCCCGCTGACCGGGCTCCCGACGGGCGCCCCCGCCGAGGTGGGGGCCGGGCGGATCGTCGTCGGGGACCTCGCGGTCAGCGCGTCGGCCTGGTGGGACCCGCGGCCGCGGCTGCCCGGTGGACGGCCCGCGCTCCTGCCCGAGGGGGTCCGGCAGCTGCGCACCGCCCTCTACGGCGAGGGCGTCCCGCACAGCGCCTTCACCCTGCCCGGGCTGCCCACGGGGCCCGGTGGCCCGCTGGCCGCCCTGCGCGGCGCGGTGCGTCGCGCCGACCTCGAGGCCGCGCTGCGCACCGCCACCCGGCTCATCGGCCTCGGCCCCGGGCTGACGCCGGCCGGTGACGACGTCGTGGCCGGGACGATCGCGGGCCTGGTGCTCCTCGGGCACCCGGCGGCGGAACGCTTCGCCGCGGGCGTGTGCTCGCTGGCCGGTGGCCGCACCACCGAGCTGTCCCGCGCGCTCCTGCGGCACGCGGCAGCGGGACAGGTCAGCGGTGAGTACGCCGCCGTGCTCCGCGGGCTGGTCGGCGAACGCCCGCTCGGGCCGGCGATCGGCCGCCTGCTGGCCACCGGGGCCACCAGCGGCCGGGCCATGGCACTGGGCCTGTGCACCGCCATCGACCTGGTGGATCGCACCGCGCGCGTCCGCTGACCGGCGTCAGCCGAGCGGCGTCGCCGCCTCCCCCACCGGTACGGGCAGGAAGGGACCCAGGGCGTCCCACTGCGCGATGCGGCAGCCGTCGACGCGGGACAGCTCCAGGTCGACCGGCGCGCCGTTCCAGCGCCCGGTGATGCGGGCCGTCTGCGGACCGCCGTACTGCTCGGTGCAGACCCGGTCGTCCGGCAGCGGCGCGAACGGCTCGGCCATGTCCTCGAGATGGGCGCAGGCCTCCTCCGCCCGCGGGTGGGTGCCCTCCGCGACGCCGGCGCAGGTCAGCGTCCAGGTCTCCGGCGGCGTCCCGTCCCCGCGGTCGACCACGATCCGCAGGTCGTTCGCCGCCTGCGCGATGCCCGACGGGCCACCGCCGGTTGCGTCGCGCCCGTCACCGGTCGACGACGCGTCCCCGTCGCCCCGCCCCGTGGCGCAGGCGCCGAGCACGAGCGCGGAGACGAGGAGGGCGAGCAGCACCAGGCGTCGCATGCCGGTGCAGACGAGCGACGCCGCCCTCGGGTTCCACCGCAGCCGGCGCCCGGCTGCTCGCCAGGAGGCCCCGAGCGGCGGTTCCGTCAGATCCGGGAGGCGTGGATGCTGGTGACGAGGATCGCCCGGGCACCGAGCTCCCACAGCTCGTCCATCACCCGGTTGGTCTCGGTGCGGGCGATCATGGCCCGCACCGCCGACCAGCCCGGGGTCTGCAACGGGCTGACCGTCGGCCCCTCGATGCCCGGGGTGACCGCGGTGGCGCGGTCGAGCAGCTCGTTGGGGCAGTCGTAGTCGAGCATCACGTACTGCCGCGCGACCAGCACGCCGCGGAGCCGACGGCGCAGCTGCGCCACCGCGGGGATCTCCTCGGACCCTTCACGGCGCACGAGGATGGCCTCGCTGCTGAGCACGGGCTCCCCGATGATGTGCAGCCCGGCGGCGCGCAGCGTCGTCCCGGTCTCCACCACGTCGCAGACCGCGTCCGCGACGCCCAGCCGGCAGGCGGTCTCCACCGCGCCGTCGAGCTTCACCACGTCGGCCTTGAGCCCCTGCTCGTCCAGGTAGCGCCGCAGGAGCACCGGGTAGGCGGTGGCGATCCGCTTGCCGGCCAGCTGCTCGACCTGCTGGATCGCCGACTCCACCGGGGTCGCGAACCGGAACGAGGAGCGGCCGAAGCCCAGCGGCATGTCCTCCACCGCGCTCGGGCCCTCACCGTCGGCCGGGGCGGTTTCCAGCAGCATGTCCCGGCCCGTGATGCCCACGTCGAGCGTGCCGGCGGCCACGTACACCGCGATGTCGCGCGGGCGCAGGTAGAAGAACTCGGTGTCGCTGTCGGGGTCGTAGACGGCGAGGTCCTTGGTGCTGCGCCGCTGGCGGTAGCCGCTCTCGGCGAGCATCTCCGCCGCCGGCTCGCTCAGCACACCCTTGTTCGGCACGGCGACGCGCAGCACTGTTCGATCTCCTGTGTCTCGGGGTGGATCAAAGGTGGGTGTAGACGTCGTCGAGCGTGAGGCCCCGCGCCAGCATGAGCACCTGCACCCGGTAGAGCAGCTGGCTGATCTCCTCGGCGGTGCGGTCGGCACCCTCGTGCTCGGCCGCCATCCAGGACTCGGCCGCCTCCTCCACGACCTTCTTGCCGGCTGCGTGCACGCCGTCCCGCACTGCGGCGACGGTGCCGGAGGCGGCATCCCCGGCGGCCACCTTGGCGGAGAGCTCGGCGAACAGGCTGTCGAAGGTCTTCACGACCGGGCCTCCTGACGGGCGGGGGTCGCGGAGAACCCGGTCTGCCGCTGCGGCGTCCGCAGCTCGCGGAGCACGAGCGCGGTCTGCAGCGCGGCGAGGGTGGCCTCCCAGCCCTTGTCCTCGGCCGAGCCGGGCAGGCCGGACCGGTCGCGGGCCTGCTGCTCGTCGTTGGTGGTGAGGACGCCGTTGCCCACCGGCTTGCCGGCGTCGAGGGCGACGCGGGTGAGCCCCGCGGTCACGGCATCGCAGACGTACTCGAAGTGGGGCGTCCCCCCGCGCACGACGACGCCGAGCGCGACGACGGCGTCGTGGCGCTCGGCCAGGGCCTGCGCCACGACGGGCAGCTCCACCGCGCCCGGCACGCGGACGACGGTCGGCGCGAGAACCCCGCAGGCCTCGGCGG
Source organism: Blastococcus sp. SYSU DS0552 (assembly GCF_054050815.1). Lineage (NCBI taxonomy): Bacteria > Bacillati > Actinomycetota > Actinomycetes > Geodermatophilales > Geodermatophilaceae > Blastococcus > Blastococcus sp. SYSU DS0552. The sequence continues at coordinate 6,970 of NZ_JBJHAB010000035.1, read as the reverse complement.
CGGCGACGGCACGGTCCAGCAGCGTCCCGGTGATCTCGGCGTGCCACGTGGTGGCGACGATGCCCAGCGTCAGCCCGGCCGCGTCGACCGGGGTGGCCTGCGGCGCTCCGCTGCCGCTCATGCCGGCTGCTCGTCCTGGCCGAGGGGCACGTCGGTGCCCGGCACCGTCGTGGCGCCCGGGGCGTCGGCCGGACCGGACTCGGTCTCGGGCTCGATGATGTCGAGCAGGTGGCCCATCCGGTCGCGCTTGGTGCGCAGGTACCCGAGGTTCTCCGCGGTGACGTGGCTGGGCAGCGGCACCCGGCCGAGCACCCGCAGGCCGTAGCCCTCCAGGCCGGCGCGCTTGGCCGGGTTGTTGGTCAGCAACCGCATGGTGTGCACGCCCAGGTCGACGAGGATCTGCGCGCCGGTGCCGTAGTCGCGCGCGTCGGCGGGCAGCCCGAGGTCGAGGTTGGCGTCGACGGTGTCGACCCCCATGTCCTGCAGCTGGTAGGCCTGCAGCTTGTGCAGCAGGCCGATTCCCCGGCCCTCGTGCCCGCGGATGTAGAGCACGATGCCGCGGCCCTCCTGGGCGACGGCGGCGAGCGCGGCCTGCAGCTGGGGCCCGCAGTCGCAGCGCAGCGAGCCGAAGACGTCGCCGGTGAGGCACTCGGAGTGCACCCGCACCAGCACGTCCTCGCCGTCGCCGATGTCCCCGTAGACGAAGGCCACGTGCTCGCGCTCGTCGTAGGAGCTCGAGTAGCCGACGGCGGTGAACGTGCCGGGGGCCAGCGGCACGATCGCCTCGGCCACCCGCTCGACCAGCTTGTCGAACCGCTTGCGGTAGGCGATCAGGTCGGCGATCGAGATCATGCACAGGTCGTGCTCGTCGGCGAACAGCCGCAGCTCCTCGCTGCGGGCCATGCCGATCGGGTCCTTCTCGCTGACGATCTCGCAGAGCACGCCGGACGGGCGCAGCCCGGCCAGCAGCGCGAGGTCGACGGCGGCCTCGGTGTGCCCGGGGCGCCGCAGCACACCACCGTCGCGGGCCCGCAGCGGCACGACGTGGCCGGGCCGGGCGAGGTCGGCCGAGGTGGTCTCCGCGGCGGCGAGGGTGCGGATGGTGTGCGCGCGGTCGGCGGCGGAGATGCCGGTGGTGACGCCCTCCCGGGCGTCGACGGTGACCGTGTAGGCGGTACCGAGGCGGTCCTGGTTCACCCGGTGCATGGGCGGCAGGTCCAGCCGGTCGGCGTCGGCCTCGGTCACGGCCACGCAGATGTAGCCGGAGGTGTAGCGGACCATGAACGCCACCAGCTCCGGGGTGGCGAGCTCCGCGGCGAAGATGAGGTCGCCCTCGTTCTCGCGGTCCTCGTCGTCGACGACGACCACGGGCCGGCCGTCCTTGATGGCGGCGATGGCCGACTCGATGGAGTCCAGCCGGGTGCGGGGCTCGTTCATGCGCGGGCCCCCAGCAGACGTTCCACGTACTTGGCGATCACGTCGACCTCCAGGTTGACGGGCTCCCCCGGGGCGCGCGCGCCGAGCGTGGTCTCGCGGAGAGTGGTGGGGATGAGGCTGACCTCGAACCAGGGTTCGGCGTCGGTCGCTGCGCTGACCGCGCTGACGGTCAGCGAGACGCCATCGACGGCGATGGAGCCCTTCTCGACGACGTAGCGGGCGAGCCCGGTGGGCAGGCCGATGCGCACGACCTCCCAGTGCTCCGCCGGCGTGCGGGACCGGATCTCGCCCACGCCGTCGACGTGGCCCTGCACGATGTGCCCGCCCAGGCGGGTGTGCGGCGCGACGGCGCGCTCCAGGTTGACCGGTGCGCCCTCGGCGACGGCGTCCAGGCTGCTGCGGCGCAGCGTCTCGGCCATCACGTCGGTGGTCCACACACCGGCGCCGTCCACGCCCGGCTGGACGCCGGTGACGGTGAGGCAGACGCCGTTGACGGCGATGGAGTCGCCCAGCGAGACGTCGGTCAGGACGGTGCGGGCGCGGATGCTGAGGACGGCGGAGTCGCCCTGGTCCTCGCGCCGGGCCAGGGTGCCCACCTCCTCGACGATGCCGGTGAACACCTCAGCTCCCTCCGTCCGTGCCGGCCCCGCCGGTGCGGGTGCCGCCCTCAGTGTGCCCGGTGGGGTGCAGCCGGATCTGCACGTCCCCACCCAACGGGAGGACGTCGGCGACCGAGTAGGACAGCGCCGCGCCGATCCCGGTGATTCCCAGGTCGCCGACGAGCGAGGGACCGGCGCCCAGCAGCTTCGGCGCGAGGTGCACGACGGCCTCGTCGACCAGGCCCGCCCGCAGGAACGCGGCAGCGAGCGTCGGGCCGCCCTCGAGCAGCACCCGGCGCACGTCGCGGGCGAACAACTCGGCGAGCAGCTCGGCCGGGCTCCCGGCGCGACTGACCAGCGTGGGCGCGGCGTCGTCGAGCACCCGGGCCGAGGCCGGCAGCCGGTCCCGGCGGTCGACGACCACCCGGAGCGGTTGCCGGTCGGCGTCCCGGCCGTCCTCGTCGCGCACGGTGAGCTGCGGGTCGTCGGTGAGGGCGGTGCCGGAACCGACGACGACGGCGTCGCAGCCGGCCCGCAGCCGGTGCACCTCGGCCCGCGCCTCGGGCCCGGTGATCCAGCGGCTGCTGCCGTCGGCCGCGGCGACGCGACCGTCCAGCGTGGCCGCCACCTTCCAGATCACGTACGGCCGCTGTTCGCGGACCCCGGTCAGCCACCCGGCGAGCGCCCCGCGCTCGGCCGCGTCCCGCTCGACGCCGACGACCACCTCGACCCCGGCGGCGCGCAGCCGTTCCGCGCCCCCGCCGGCCAGCTCGGTCGGCTCGGGCACGGCGACGACGACCCGCGCGATGCCGGCGGCCAGCAGCGCATCGGCGCACGGACCGGTGCGCCCGGTGTGCGCGCACGGCTCCAGCGTGACGACGGCGGTGCCGCCGCGGGATCGCTCGCCGGCCTGGGCCAGGGCGCGCACCTCGGCGTGCGGACCGCCGGGTGGGGCGGTGGCCCCCTCCCCCACGACGCTGCCGTCGGCGGCCAGGACCACCGCGCCCACCGCGGGGTTGGGGCTCGTCGTGCCGAGGACCATGACGCCGAGCTCCCGGGCGCGGGCCATCCCGCGCAGTTCGGCCGGGGAGGCGCTCACCCGGGCATCGCCGTGGCGGCCTGCGCGCGCAGCGCGGCGATCGCCTTCCCGGGGTCGTCGGCGCCGTAGACCGCCGACCCGGCGACGAACATGTCCACCCCTGCCTCGGCGGCCTGCTCGATGGTGTCGGCGTTGATGCCGCCGTCGATCTCCACGAGGAGGGTCAGCTCGCCGGCGTCCACGAGCTCCCGGGCCCGCCGCACCTTGGGCAGCACGTCGGCGATGAACGACTGCCCACCGAAGCCGGGCTCCACGCTCATGACCAGCAGGGTGTCGAAGTCGGCGAGGACGTCGAGGTAGTCCTCCAGGGGCGTGCCCGGCTTGATCGCCAGCCCGGCCAGCGCGCCGGCGGCGCGCAGGTCCCGGGCCACCGCCCGCGGATCGGTGCAGGCCTCCGCGTGCACGGTGACGTTGCGCGCCCCGGCCTCGGCGTACCCCGGCGCCCAGCGCTCGGGGTGCTCGATCATGAGGTGGCAGTCCAGGGGCACGGGGCTGACCCGCTCGATCGCCTGGACGACCGGGAGCCCCAGGGTCAGGTTCGGCACGAAGTGCGCGTCCATGACGTCGACGTGCAGCCAGTCCGCGTCGGCCACGCGCGCCACCTCGTCGGCCAGGCGGGCGAAGTCCGCGGACAGCAGGCTGGGCGCGATCAACGGTTGCCGGGGCACGTCCGCCGAGTCTAGGTGGCGGCCACGTGCCGGAACCTGATCCCTCCGCCGGTCGTCAGCCACGTAGGGGCGCGAACGCCGTGGCCCGTTTGCACGGGAGGAGCACCATGCCGACACCCGCCCTCGTCGTCCTCGTCCTCGTCGTGTGGATAGCCGTGGGTTGTGGTGCCGCCCTCTTCCTCGGGCGCCGGGGTTACCGCGATCCCCAGTGGTACTTCCTCGGTGCCGTCCTCGGGCCGCTGTTCGTGCCGGTGGCGATCGAGCGCGGGCGGCGCGAGCACCGGGTGGTCGAGCGGACACCGCTCGCGGACGCCGAGTCCGCGCGGGCCGACGGCGCGGTGACGGTCGTCGTGGGCGTCGACGGGTCCGCGGAGTCCGACCGGTCGCTGCGGGACGCGGCACAGCTCTTCTCCGGCGACGGCACCCGGGTGGTGCTCGTGATGGCGGTCGATCCCGACGTCGTCGAGTTCGCCGACCGCACCGAGCGGGACCGGTGCCGCGGCCTGCTGGAGGAGCGGGCCACCTGGTTCTCCGGGGCCAGACCGGTCGTCGAGCTGGTGAGCGGCCGGCCGGGCTCGGCGCTGCTGGAGGTGGCCGGCCAGGAGGACGCCGACGTCGTCGTGGTGGGCCGGCGGGGCGGCGGCCTCTCCCACCGCATGCTCGGGAGCGTCGCCGAGCACGTCACCCACCACTCCCCCGTGCCGGTGCTGCTCGCCGGGCCCGCGAACCGCTGACCGGGTGCGTCGGGGGCCCACGCGCGTACCGGTGCCCTAGCCTGCGCGCGTGACCGAGACCTCCCGGACGGGCGACCGCCCGACCGCCGCGACGGCGTTGCCGGACGACGCCACCCGGGAGGTGCGTGAGCGCGCCCGGCACGAACTGCGCGTGCACGCCCTCGTGGGGGCGCCGTACGCGGCCGGGACCACCCTGCTCCTCCTGGAGCCGGCGAGCTGGACCGCCGGCACGTGGTGGGCTGCGGGGGCGTTCGCGACGACGGCAGCGCTCCTCGCCTGGGCGTTCCTGGGCACCGAGCGCGGCCGCGAGGGCCACGCCCGGCGCCTGCTCGCTGGGTACGCCGTCGCGCACCACGTCGATCCCGGCCCCGGCCGTCGGGAGGCAGCAGACCTGGAGGCCCGGAACATGGCTCGCCAGCGCCCCTGGGGGCTCCTGATCGTCGCGCTCGTCCTCACCCCACCCCTGCTCTTCGGCGAGTGGGACGACCCGGCGACCGCCGTGCCGGGGGCGGCGCTCCTGGCCGTGGCGGGTGCCGTGTCCGTCGTCGACCGCCTCCGGCAGGCGGCCGCGGGCCGCCGCTGGCTCGCCGGCCCGCCCGGGCCCCCGCGCACCTGAGCGCCCACGCCCGGACGTGTCCGTTGCGCACGACCGGGTAGGCCGGAGCCATGGCTTCCGACACCACCGCCCCCGAGCGCTACGACGGCTTCGACCGCATGCCGATCGGCGGCGCCTGGCGCGCCGGGCGCGCGGGGAAGACCGCCACCGACACCGATCCCTACACCGGCGAGACGCTGACCGAGATCCCGCTCGCGAACGCCGAGGACCTCGACGAGGCGTACGCGCGCGCCAAGGAAGCGCAGCGCGAGTGGGCCGCCCGGCTGCCCAGCGACCGCGCCGACGTGATGCGCCGTGCCGCGCGGATCATGGAGGCGCGCAAGGACGAGATCGTCGACTGGCACATCCGCGAGAGCGGGGCCGCGGCACCGGCCGCCGAGTTCGAGTTCGCGATCACGTTGCGGGACTTCCACGAGGCGTCGTCCTACCCGTACCGGATGGAGGGCCGGATCCTGCCGGCCGACATCGAGGGCAAGGAGAGCCGGGTCTACCGCCGCCCGGTCGGCGTGGTGGCCGTGATCAGCCCGTGGAACGTGCCGATGCACCTGTCCAACCGCTCGGTCGCGCCGGCGCTGGCACTCGGCAACGCCGTCGTCCTCAAGCCGGCCGGTGACACGCCGGTGACCGGCGGCCTGCTGCTGGCCAAGGTCTACGAGGAGGCCGGGCTGCCCCCTGGCCTGCTGTCGGTGGTCATCGGCGCCGGGCGCGACATCGGTGACGCGATCGTCAGCCACCCCACGCCGCGCGTCGTCTCCTTCACCGGGTCCACCCCGGTGGGCAAGGGCATCGCAGAGAAGGCCGGGCTGAAGAAGCTCTCGCTGGAGCTCGGCGGCAACGGCCCGCTGGTGGTGCTCGACGACGCCGACCTGGAGTACGCCGTCGACGCCGCCGTGTTCGGCAAGTTCTTCCACCAGGGTCAGGTGTGCATGATCACCAACCGGATCGTGGTGGACGCCGCGGTGCACGACGATTTCGTCGACCGCTACGTGGAGCGGGTGCGCGGGCTCAAGGCCGGTGACCCCCGCGAGGGCGACACGGTGATCGGGCCGATCATCAACGGCAAGCAGCTCGAGGGCATCCAGGAGAAGGTCGCCCAGGCGCGCGAGGACGGCGCCGACCAGCTGCTCGGCGGCGACCCGACCGGCCCGATCGGCTCGGTGCTGCCGCCGCACGTGCTGCTGGGCACGAACGACGTCGCGACCGCCCGGCAGGAGGTGTTCGGCCCGGTGGCGACGATCATCCGCGCCCGCGACGAGGCCGACGCGCTCGCCATCGCCAACGACACCGAGTACGGGCTCTCCAGCGCCGTCTTCACCCGGGACACCCTGCGCGGCGTCAACTTCGCGCTGCAGGTGGAGGCGGGCATGACCCACGTCAACGACTCCCCGCTCAACGACGAGAACAACACCGCCTTCGGCGGCGAGAAGGACTCGGGGCTCGGCCGGTTCGGCGGCGAGTGGGCGATCGAGGAGTTCACCACCGATCACTGGATCAGCGTCCAGCACACCCGGCGGCAGTTCCCCTTCTGACGGTCGGCCGGGTGGCCTCCCCGTGGGGCCACCCGGCGCCACACCCCGGTGATCGGGCTGCTGGCGGGGCTGGTCGTCGGGCTGACCGGCCGACCCGCCCGCGGCGTCGACCTGTGAAAACTGTCGTACCCCCCGCTTAGCCTGCGGGTATGTCGTCGGGTGTCGGGTTCGCGGTCGGGGTGACCGTGATGCCGGTGAGCCCGCCGTCGGAGTGGGAGCTGGCCGACCCTGATCCGTTGCCGCGGTTGGGTGAACCGTTGAGCGCGTGGTTGCCGGCCCGGCGGGGTG
>NZ_JBJHAB010000034.1:0-10130 GCF_054050815.1 Blastococcus sp. SYSU DS0552 | reverse complement strand
ACCGCCGTGGTCCATGCCCTCGTGACCACCGCCGTGGTCCATGCCCTCGTGACCACCGCCGTGGTCCATGCCCTCGTGACCACCGCCGTGGTCCATGCCCTCGTGACCACCGCCGTGGTCCATGCCCCCCTCCTTGCCGAGGAACGAGGTCGGCGACGGACGCTCGTCTCCGTGTGCGCCTCCTGCGGCGCGCCGTAGCAGCGCACCCGGAGCCGCGTCCAGATCGACGGCGAGGGTGCCCTCTCGGTGCACCTCGATCCGGTGTCGCGGTTCGGGAACCTGGCTCCACAAGACGTCGACGGCCGCTGTGAGTTCCGGTCCGGGTTCACCCAGGACGAGCAGGATGTCGGTATCCGCAGGTGCCAGGGAGCGCCTCCAGCCGCGCCGGTCGAGCTCGGCTTCGACGGACCATCGGAACGTCGTCTCGCCTGGGACGTCCACGAGCAGTACGCGGGGCCGGGACAACGCCCAAGCCCGCAGTCGAGCGATCACGTCCATCGCAGCGCACCCTCACGCCAGACGTAGGTGACACCGACGAGCAGGACTGCGAGGAACCCGAACATCTCGATGACGGCCTGCGCACCCATGTCAGCGACCACCACTGCCCACGGGTACATGAAGATCATCTCCATGTCGAAGGCAAGAAAGAGGACCGTGACCGCGTACCAGCGGGTGTGGTAGCGGGAGACGGCGTGCTGCTGCGGCAGCAGGCCTGACTCGTACGGCAGCACGGCCGCGGGCTCGCGCGCGCTCCTCAGCACAGAGGGAAGGGCGTAGACGCCGACGACGCCGGCCACGACGAGCACCGCTAGCGCCAGCAAGGCGACCATGGCTCCCTCCTCCCCTCACGCAGGACACTCGACGGCAGCGGCCGGGAGTGGTTCAAGCACAACATCCGGACGCTCGTCCGGGTAGGCCTGACCGTAGGAGTGGCCGAGAGCCCTCGCGTGTCGACGATGCTTCGGTTCAGCGACCGCACCGAACACCCAGCAGCCACTGTCAGTCTTCGTTCGGCGCTGCATTCGCGAGAACGACCAACTGGCGCAGGCAGTGATCCCGTAGGGGCTCGGGAAACCCTTCGGCCAGGCGGTAGTAGACGACGCGCCCCTGCTTCCGGTTCGCCACCAGGCCCGCCGTACGCAGCAACCGCAACGCGTAGCCGACGGCGTCCTCGTTCGCGTCCAGTGCCAACGCGAGATCGCCGACGCAGAGCTCCTCGACCATGTCCAGAGCGAAGAGGACCCGGGCCCGGGTCGGGTCGGCCATGAGGCTCAGCACGCTGGTGAGCTGGGCGGTTTCCTCCCGACCGGGCAGTCGAGTGCGGGCGTGGGCAACCCGTTCGGGGTCCACCGGGTGCGCATGGTCAGGTTCGGACATGAGAAACACCTCCGATCCACTCATACCCGTACGGCCCTACGGGTAGCCCCCGATCTGCCGGCGAGAGTCTCGGACGGCACCCAGGCCGACCGACGCCGTAGCACCGAGGAGGCACCCATGACCGTGGCAGCCCAGATGCTCGACACCTACCCCAAGGACCTCGGCGGGGTGGACAAGCAGAAGCTCCTGGAGTGCATCGAGGCCTGCTTCGAGTGCGCGCAGGCCTGCACCGCCTGCGCCGACGCCTGCCTCAGCGAGGACATGGTCGCCGAGCTGACCAAGTGCATCCGCACCAACACCGACTGCGCCGACATCTGCGACACCACCGGCCGGGTGCTGTCCCGGCACACCGGCTACGACGCCAACCTGACCCGCGCCGTCCTCGAGGCCTGTGCCGCCGCCTGCAAGGCCTGCGGCGACGAGTGCGCCCAGCACGCCGAGATGCACGAGCACTGCCGGGTCTGCGCCGAGGCCTGCCGGCGCTGCGAGGCGGCGTGCCGCGACCTCATCTCGTCCCTCGGCTGATCAGCCTGAGTCGCAGCTCGGCACCCTGACCGAAGACCGACGTGACGGCCAGGTCAGTACAACCGCCGTCGAGTCGCCGGTGAGCCGTCACCGGCGACTCGACGGACGGCGTGACTGGCCAGCGTGACGGCAGGTCGACGACCAGTGCTGATCGTCAGCTGCAGCCGCAACTACATCCGGACGGCTGACCGCCGGCCAGCGGCAGCTGCTGGACCGGTGCTGCGATCCGGTAGCCGGCCTCCTCCACAGCGGTGCGCACCGCGGCGTCCTCGACCCCGTTGTCACTGGTGACGATCAGCCCACCGGTGGCCAGCTCCACGTTCACGTCCGTGACGCCGGGCACCTGACCGACCTCCTCGGTGACCGAGTTGACGCAGTGGCCGCAGGTCATGCCGACGACGGTGTAGGTAGCGGTGCTCATGAAGCTTCCTCTCCGGACTGGTGGCCGATGCTTGCGCGGGCGGCGGGATACCGCGCCGACATGCCTAGAGTAGTACCCCCCGGGGGTATACGCCAGTCCGCAGGGCAGGCCCATCCCCGCGGGACGGACCGGCGCCCGCCCCAGTTCGGCGCATTCACGCCGATGCGTGAGGGGCCGGCCTCTCGGCCTTCTCCCGGCCGTACCAGGCCACGCCCTCACTGCTCCAGCACCATGTCGAAGGTCCGGCCCCCGTCCGTGGACGTGACCACCGCTGCCGCGGTCACGACGATGATGCGGCCGTCCTCATCCGCGGAGGAGGACACCGCCACCGCCTGCGGGGGCGATCCCAGGTCGGCGCCGCTCGCCCACGAGGCGCCGCCGTCGCTGCTGGTCCAGGTCACGCCCGAGGGATCGACCCCCGCCACGTGCACGCCGTCGTCCGCCCAGTCCACGACCTGTAGCAGCGGAGCGCCGTCCACGGCCGACCAGGTCCTGCCAGCGTCAGGGGACCGGAGCAGCCCCTGCGCGGTGGTGGCGAGCACCAGGTCCGTGTCGGGCGAGGCCGCCAGGCTGTGCGGCTCGCTCGGGATGGCCAGCGGCTCCCAGTCCCGGCCGTCGTCGCTCCGGAGCAAGGTGCCGTCATAGCCCAAGACACCGGCGGCGCCGGTGGTGAGGGCGTGGAAGTCCGACTGGCCCTGCCGGGACACCGCACTCCAGGTCCGGCCGCCGTCGGTCGACTCGATCAACCCCATCGGCTGGGGCAGGTCGACCCGCAGCCCGGGGTGGCCGGAGGCGAGGAAGTGCCCGGCCCCGGCGACGGTGAAGCCCATCAGGTCCATGACCGGGCTGACCAGCTCAGCCTGTCCGTCAGCGGTCACCTGGAACAGCCCCTCGTGCGTCGCGAGAAACAGGGAGCCGTCGGCCGGATCGGTCCCGACTCCGTGCACGTGGCTGATTTCCAGTGCTGCCTGAGCGGGTGTCGGGGACGCCGCTCCGGACTCCGGCGCCCCGGACGTGCAGCCCATCAGCACGATGGCGCCGGCGGACAGGACGAGGACCGGCATGCTCCGTCGTCGGTGGGAGCCGGGGACAGGGAAGGTCGTCGGACGTGGTGCCACGGATGCACTCCTTGGGTGCCGGTGGACGGCACGCCGGGCCAGGGCAGAGGCGCCACGGCAGCCGTCTACCGGCCGGTGTTGTCAGGTTGAGGAGGTGGGGCGCGGCGCCGGAACGGCACCGCGCCCCCGGAACGGATCAGCCACCCAGCTCTGTGAGTAGCTGCTGCATCTCCTCGATCTCCTGCGTCTGGGTCTGGCTGATCAGCCGGGCGAGGTCGACGGCCTCGGCGTTGCGGCCGCCTTCGATCTCGGTTCGTGCCATCTCGACGGCACCCTCGTGGTGCTCGATCATGGCTTCGAGCCACATGCGGTCGAATTCCGGACCGGCGGTCGACATGTCGTCCATGCCCATGCCGCCCATGCCCTCGGACCCGTGACCCATGCCCTCGGACCCGTGACCCATGCCCTCGGACCCGTGATCCATGCCGCCCATGTCTCCGGAGTCGTCCGGGAGCGGCTGGCCCCACTCCTCCAGCCAGCCGGTCATGAGATCGATCTCCGGGTCCTGGCCGGCTTCGATGCGCTCGGCGAGGTCCACGACCCGGGGATCGGAGGCGCGGTCCGTCGCGACCTCGGCCATCGTGAGCGCGCCTTCGTGGTGCGGGACCATCCCCTGGGCGAAGGTGACGTCGGCGTCATTGAACTCCGCGTTCTGGTCGGCGGAGCTCTCGTCGGTCGCGCTGCTGCCGGCGGTCGGCGTCTCGGCGGTCTCCGAACAGCCGGCGAGGACGACGACGGCGGACATCAGTCCCCCGGTGAGGCGGACGAGGCGAATGCTGGTGCGGGTCATGCTGGTCTCCAGTTCTGCGGGATGTAGGCATGCGTGCGGGACCCCGGAGCAGCCGGAGCTGCCGGGGTGCAGCGGTTCGGCCTAGATCCGCAGGAGACAGAGGACAGAGAGGTTCGGTGGCCGCGGCCGCAGGGACCACGCGGCGAACCGGCGGCCACGTCGAGGGGACCCGCGGAGGAGCGGAATCGCCCTGCCACGGAGGCGCGCCACGGCGCTCAGGATGGTCAACCCCGCGAGCAGAACGGCGAGACACACGGCCAGGACGTGAGCGTCGTGCCACGGCGCCGGCGGGCCGGTGGACGCGATAGCGGCTGCGTCGCGTACGCCGCCCGCAGCCGGGACGTCGGAGTGGTCGGGCATCCCGGCGTCCGCGGTGAGATGGACAGCCGCGGCGTGGCCACCGACGGATGAGACGGTTGCGAGCGACGAGGACCCGTGCTCCGTGGCCGGGTCCGAGGCCACGCACTGCATCCCGTGCATGGCGAACACGGCAGCCAGCAGCAGCAGCGCCGTCCACAGCCGTGTCGCCATGACCACCTCCTGCATACGACGGTACGACGGCCTCTCGGACACACCGGCGACCCCTCGACGCACCACGACGGAACACCCGCTCTCGAGGCGCCGTCGAGGCCGGCCGGGCGGCCGCAGGTACCGCCAGCTGGCCCGGAAGGGGGCGGGTTTGCCCCCTTCCGGGCATCCGGGCGGTTCACGGCGCCGCCTCCCGCGGACGCAGCGACTCTGCTCGGCTGGATGCAGTCGACCATCGCCGCCGCCGACGGCTTCGACCAGCGCTTCGGACTCCTCGCCGCAGGCGCTGGCGGAGCCGCGGCCAAGCAGGGTTGGATGTGCTGCGTCGACGCCCGACGGCAGCTGCACTCCGCCGGCGTCCTGGACGACGGCCGCGTCGTGGTCCTGCTGGGCGACTTCCCGGCGTCCAGCTCCTGGGCCCAGGCGGCGAGCGCATTGAACGTCGCGGCGGCCGCCACCCGAACCGGAACGGCCACGGTCGGCTGACCGAGGTCTCGGCAGAGAGGACCGCCCCATGGGGGCATCGTGATGAGCCAGCGCTGCTGCCACGCGGACGAGGCCTTCGCCCTCCTCGCGGCCGCCTCGCAGCGGTCCAACCGGAAACTGCGGCACATCGCGCAGGCGATCGTCGATGGAGTGACCGCCCCCGACGGCCGACGCGACTGACAGGCCGGCCTGGGGCCACAGGACGTCCCCAGGAAGCTCGACCTCGGCGACCACGTCACCTCCGCCCTTCCGCGCTGGTCTCCCGGACTGTCGACGCGGACGCCGGCCCGGTTCCTCCTTCCGGTCACCCGGGTTCAGGCGGTCCTCCGGAGGTCGAGGCCCGGGGTCCCTGCCCACCGGCCGAGGGATGCACCCCATCTGCGACGCCCCTGGGTTGGGACGGCGACCTCTGGGCACGACCAGGGGCGCGGTGATGGGTGAACGGCCACCTCGCCCGCCCCTCCTGCCGAGAGCTCCTGATGACGTCTGTCCTGCCCGCTCAGTGGCGGGCGTGCGACGGAGGGAGACGCCAACGGCCCCAGCCGTGGGCGACCACGCGATCGCCCGCTCATCGACCGGGCAGCCTCGGCCGCCCTGGTCCCGATCGCCGCGGGGGAGCTCCCGCCCAGCCTCTACCTCACCGCCAAGCGCTTCGGGGCCCCGGCAGTGGCAGCGCTCGCCTCCGCCCAACGCGCCTCGGATGAACACCGGGACGTGCCCGCATGAAGGCACGTCCTCGGCCAGCTACCCCCCTCGGCTGCGGGGGGCCATGGCGGCCGGGACACGGGGAGGAAGGCTTGGGATCCCGTGCGATCCGGACGTCCGGGTATCGTTCCACCGCGCTCCTCCCCCGCCCGCCATCTCCGTGATCGGCGCCGCATCTCGGAGAGAGGCCAGGGCCAGGCGGTCATCCGATGGGGGTTGAGGCGTGTCGCTGGCGGAAGACGACCAGGTGAAGGCCTCAGCCGTCGGCTTCATGCACGACGGGCTCCTCTACGACGACGCCAGCGAGCTCGCCGCCGTCGCGGGCCGCTTCCTGAGTGAGGGGCTTGCCGCGGGCGAGGCAGCCGTCGTCGCGACCGGTGCCTGGACAGCGGGCCTGCTGCGCGAGGCCGTCGGCGACGACGACCGACTCAACGTCCTGGATCGGGCGGATGTCTACCGGGCGCGTACGCCGACGGCCCTCACCGCCTTCCGCCAGCTGGCCGACCGGTTCGTGAACGAGGGCGTGACCCGGGTGCGGGTGGTCGGCGAGGTCGACTTCGGCAGCACCGACCAGGACCGGATCGAGTGGCAACGCTACGAGTCGGTGATCAACCACGCCCTGGCTCCCTGGCCGCTCTGGGGCCTGTGCGTCTTCGACACCCAGCGGCTGCCCCAGCCGGTCCTCGAGTCCGCCCGGCGGACACACCCGACCCTCGTCACGGACAGCGGCCGTGGTCGCAACCCGGACTTCCTCGATCCGGCGGAGTACCTCCGCGGGCTCGCGGCGCCGCAGGAGGCTCTCGAGGAAGCGCCGCCCCTGCTGGCCGTCCGCGGCGTCACCGACTTCATCGGCCTCCGCCACGCCGTCGCCGGCGAGCTGGCGAGGACGCACGGACCGCGCGACGTCATCGAGGACTTCACCCTCGCCGTCGACGAGATGACCTCCAATGCAGTGCGGCACGGCCGGCCACCTGTCGACCTGCACCTGTGGGCCTCGGCCGAGAGGGTGGTGTGCCGCATCACCGACCGGGGCGCCGGGATCGACGACCCCTTCGCCGGCTACGGACCTGCCCATGGCGAGGACCTCTCGCGCGGGGGGATGGGGCTGTGGCTGGCCCGCCAGCTGTGCGACCACGTCGACGTGAAGCGGACGGAGCACGGCACCTCGGTGCGGCTGATCGCACACCTGCGCTGACCGCGGCCACCTCCGTGGGTCTCGCACCGACACACGCATGCGGCAGAATCCCGGTCGCAGCGAGACCCCGCCGCGACCTTCACGAGCTCAGGAAAGGGAACCGTGGACGACGCCGAGCAGGCGCTGCAGGACCCCGACCAGGCGCGAGCCGCGCTGCTGGACCTGGCGATCGCGGCGGCGGGCATCGGCACGTTCGAGTGGGACCTGGTCACGGGGCGGCTGTCCTGGGACGCGCGCCTCGACGAGCTGTTCGGCTTCGCTGTGGGCGCCTTTGAGCAGACCATCGAAGCCTTCATGGCGCGACTGCACGCAGACGACGCGCCCCAGGTCAGCCGGCTGCTCCAGGAGGCCATCGACTCCGGCGGCGACTACGAGGCCGAGTACCGGGTCGTGGCGCCCGGTGCACCGGTGCGCTGGGTCGCCGCCCGCGGCCGGGTGCTGCGCGACGAGTCGGCAACCGCCGTCCGGCTCCTGGGCGCGGCCTGGGACGTCTCGGCCCGCAGGCAGGCGCAGGACCGCCTCGCCCAGATCCTCGAGACCATGGCGGTCGGCTTCCTCGCCCTCGACAGCGACTGGACGATCACCCACGTCAACGGCGAGGGCGAGCGGATCACCGGCTACTCGCGCGCCGACCTGCTCGAACGGAACGTCTGGGAGGCCTTCCCGGAGGCCGTCGGCTCGGACTTCGAGGAGCGCTACCGGGAGGCCGTGCGCAGCGGACAGTCGGTGACCTTCGAGTCGTACTACCCCGCGCCCCTGGACGTCTGGGTGGAGGTCCGCGCCGTCCCCACGCCCGAGGGCCTGTCGCTGTACTTCCTGGACATCAACGGTCGACGCCGCGTCCAGCAGGCCGCCGACCTGGCTGCCGCACGGGAGCGGCTGCTCAGCAGCATCACCGAGGAACTGGCCGCCACCCTCGACGCGGACGAGGCGGTCACCCGGCTGACCCGGCTGATCGTCCCCACGGTCGCCGACTGGTGCATCGTCACGCTGGTCGACGACGGCTCCGACGCCGGCACCCGCCGCGGCCTGCGCAACGTCACCTCGTGGCACGCCGATCCCGCCCTGCGTCCGGTCGCGGACGCCTACGCGCAGAGCCGGCTCTCGGCGCTCACCGACGACGCGCTCGTCGTCAACGCCCTGCGCAGCGGGCAGCCGCAGGTCCTGGCCAGCGGCGCCACCTCGACTGCCGCCGCGATGATCCAGCCCGGCCCGGTGCGCGACCTCCTCCTCCGGCTGGCGCCGGAGTCGGTGGCCGTCCTGCCGCTGCCCGGCCGTGACGGCCCGGTCGGCCTGCTGACCATCGCCCACGGCGCCGAGCGCGGGTCCCTCACGCCCGAGGACCTGACGACGGCCCGTCACGTGGCCGCCCGGGCCGGGCTGGTGCTGGACAACGCGCGCCTGTTCCGCCAGCAGCGGGAGGTCGCCGAGGGGCTGCAGCGCTCCCTGCTGACTCCCCCGCCCGAGCCCGACCACCTGCAGATCGTCGTCCGCTACGTCCCGGCGGCCCGGGCCGCCGAAGTAGGCGGCGACTGGTACGACGCCTTCCTGCAGCCCGCCGGCGCCACCGTGCTCGTGATCGGCGACGTCATCGGCCACGACATCGCCGCGGCCGCGGCCATGGGTCAGATCCGGACGATCGTGCGCACCATCGGGGCGGAGGACGGCGCAGCGCCCGCGGAAATCCTCAGCCGCGCGGACCGGGTCATGGAAACGCTGCAGACGGGCACCGCTGCCACCGCCGTCGTGGCCCGCCTGGAACAGACCGACGACGAGCGCCGCCGCGGGGTCACCCGGCTGCGCTGGGCCAACGCCGGCCACCCGCCGCCTATGGCCATCCACCCCGACGGCACGGTGCTACCGATGGCCACCGTCCCGGCCGACCGACTGCTCGGCGTCACGCCCGACGCGTCCCGCCGGGAGTCCGAGGTCCTCCTGGACCGCGGCGCCGTCGTCCTGCTCTACACCGACGGACTGGTGGAACGCCGCGACCAGGACCTCGACGCCGGACTTGCGCACCTGCAGCGGGAACTGGAGGCGCTGGCCGGGCAGGACCTCGACAGCATGTGCGACCAACTCCTGGAGCGGATGCTGCCCGACAACCCCGACGACGACGTCGCCCTCGTCGCCGTCCGGCTGCACCCCCAGGACCGGCCTCGCCCGCCGGAGGCCGGCCCCAACCGCATCCCGCCCAACGTCCCGGACGAGTCGGACGGTCACCGACGCAACGTCAGCGAATCGAAGTAGTCAGCCCGTGGCACAGCGCCCAGTGGGGCACCGCCACGTCGCAGAACTCCTCGACGCTCATCGGCGCCCGTCAGCGCGTCGAACGCCGTGGCCTGCGCTGGTGCGCCGTCAGGCGCGCCCACTCCGCCAACTTCTGGGCCGGCGGCTGCGCCGGGGCCGGCACTGCAGGCATGCCGCCGTACGGCTGCCCTGCCCCGGGGCCGGCCTTGCTGTCCCGGCGATGAGCCTCAAGTCCGGCAGCATCTCGCCGATCTTGAGGACGTCCGCGGCGGTGAACCACACCCCTTTGGTCGGGCCGGTGCGCTGGTGCGGAACCCGGCGCTCACGCACCAGGTCCTTGAGCCACTTCTCCTTCATGTTGAGCCTCCGAACCACCTCAGCCGAGGTGTAGCACCGGACGGCAGCAAGCTGTTCATCGGTCATGCCCAGGATCAGTCCGGCATCCGGTGGACAGCGCAGTCACCACTGAGGAGAGGCCACTGGGCGGCCGGCGTGGGGGGCAGATCGGGGGGCAACCGGGACGCTCAGGACCGCTGAAGGACGCACAGGCACGATCAGAAACGTCCGGTGAGGCCCGTATCCTGGGCATTCGCCGGGCCAGCAGGCCCGGGACCGGCCTCACTCGCGGGTTCGAGCCCCGTCACTCACCCCAGCGGTGGGGGGGGGGGGGGGGGGGGGGGGGGGGGCGGGCGCCCCCGGGCCCCCCCCCGCGGGGCCCCCCCCCCCCCCCCCCCCCCC
>NZ_JBJHAB010000033.1:0-12238 GCF_054050815.1 Blastococcus sp. SYSU DS0552 | reverse complement strand
GGAGGCCCTGGTCAGGCGACTGACCAGGGCCTCCGCCCGTTCCGGCCCGTGCGGGCCACCCCTCCGGCACCGGCGCGACAGGGGTCTTCCTGCGTGCGTGGCGCGGCACCAGGGCCCGCTGGAGCCTTCCGCCTCACCGCCCCGCCAGCGTCACGTCGGTGGCGCGGCGGATGGCCCCGTAGCAGTCGCAGGCGTGGTCCCGCAGGCGCGGCCGGTCGACGATGGTGATCGCGCCGCGGGTGTAGGTGATGCAGCCGTCCTCGGCCAGTGACCGCGCCACCTCGCTGACCGAGGTCCGCCGCACCGCGAGCATCTGGGCGAGGAAGTGCTGGGTGAGTTCGAAGGTGGGTCGGTCCATCCGGTCGGCGGTCATCAGCAGTCACCGGGCGGCCCGCTGGCGCACTGTGTGCACCCGGTTGCAGGCGGCGTTGCGGGCGAGCTGGGTGAACATCGCCTGCGTGACGCGGCGGAGTCGGGCCGCCAGCGGGCCGTCGACGTCGGCGGTGTGCCGGTGGAGGTCCTCGGCGCTCATGGTCAGCGCATCCCCGGCCACCTGCACCAGGGCGCGCTCTGTCGGGGCGCCGCCGTCGGCGCCGAGGAACGCCGACAGGCCGACCATGCCCTCCTGGCCGATGGTGGCGGTCTCCACCAGCTCGTCGTCGCCGACCTCCGCGACGACGGAGACGACACCCACGAGCGGGAAGTAGACGGCGGTGACCGGCTCGCCGGGCTCGTGCAGCACCTGCCCCAGCGTCAGCGGGGTCTGGTGCAGATCGGGCAGCAGGGGGGCGAGCGCCTGTTCGTCCATGCCGCCCAGGACCGCGTTGCGGCGTGCGGCGGCGGGGTCGACGGCCACGAGCGGGCTCCTCCGTGCGGTGCTGCCTGGGCCGGACCTTCGACGGGATGAGGTGATCCCACGTCCAGGTCTGCGTACTCAGGCGGAGGCTGCTCCTACGTGCGGGGCGTCCTCATCCTGGCACACGGGAGCCCGTCAGCGGATCGGCGCCGATCGGCTGCTCCTCCGCGGCAATGTCCGATAGCGTGCATTCAGCCACCGGACCTGCCCGGCCACCGACGAGTGCGCCCAGTGGTGACAGCTGGATCGCTCGAGGCCCACCGCGGCTCCGGCGGCCGTCGGGTGGGCCCGGGCGACCACCGTCGGAGCCCACCGGGCTGACAGCGGCTCCGATGTGCCGTCCGCCGTTCGTGCAACTCGTCCGCGGCGACCAGAGCAGGGGGACGACGCCGGTGACCGATCCCGTGGCCAGGCCCATCCCGCCGGGGCCCCGGAAGGCGGTGGACGAGCTCGCTCGGCTGGTGCTGGCGGAGGAGGACCGCCAGTCGGTGCTGGAGCGCGCCGTCGGACTGGTGACGAGCCTGATGCCGGCCGGTGCGCAGGCCTCGATCACGGTGGTGCGCAACCGGCGGCCCACGACCGCGGCCTTCACCGGGGAGCTGGCGCTGCGGCTGGACGAGACGCAGTACGGGCAGGGGTACGGCCCGTGCATGGACGCCGCCCTGAGCGGCCAGTTCATCGAGATCACCGACGGCCGCACCGAGGACCGGTGGCCGGACTACGTGGCGACCTTCCTCCGGCACGGCGCCCTGAGCTCCCTCTCGATACCGGCGCCCGCCACGCAGCTGGCCGCGTGCGTGAACGTGTACTCCCCGGCCGCCGGCGCCTTCACCGGAGAGCACCGGCAGGCCCTGGCTGAGTTCGCTGCCTACGCCGGCGTGGTGCTGACCAACATCGAGGCCCTGCAGGACGCCCGCGACCAGGCGGAGAACATGCGGGCGGCGCTGGAGTCCCGGGCGGCCATCGAGCAGGCCAAGGGCATCTTGATGGAGCGGCACAAGCTCACCCCGGACCAGGCCTTCCGACTGCTGGCCGACGTCTCGATGCACACCAACCGCAAGGTCCGCGACCTGGCCGAGCAGCTCGTGCTCACCGGCGAGCTCACCCCTGATCCCACCCCAGCCGGCCGGCACGGCGCCCACCGCCTGCCGCACGCAGCCCCGACATCCACCGCCGGACGGGAACACCGATGACCGATCCGACCGCACCGGGGAACGTCACCGCTGACGGCATGGTGAGGACCGTGCCGAGCAGGTGCCCGGCCGTGGCCACCCACGACCGCCGGCGACTCGGCCGGTGGTCGCCTGGCCGCCGCGCAACCTCCCCCACCTGACCGAACGGTCGAGAACGAGGACGACCCCATTGTGGCCCAGAGCACATTGAGCTACCGTCCCGCACCGGACTGACCGTCCGGTCAGTAAATGCACACCCACCGAGCGACGGCGGAGCTGCCATGTCCCTCTCCACAGATGCCCCCTCTCGCGAGCGCCACCGGATGACCACCGAGGAGCGCAAGGTCCTCGCGGGCACCCTCGCCGGCACCACGATCGAGTGGTACGACTTCTTCATCTACGCCCAGGCGGCGAGCCTGGTGCTGGCCCCGCTCTTCCTCTCCCCGCTCAGCGAGGACTCCCCCGGGCTGGCCACCGTGCTGTCGCTGGCCACCATCGGCATCAGCTTCCTGTTCCGCCCGCTCGGGGCCATCGTGGCCGGGCGCTTCGGCGACCGGCTCGGCCGCAAACGGATGCTGGTCTTCACCCTGCTGCTGATGGGGACGGCCACCGCACTGATCGGGCTGCTGCCGACGTACGAGCAGATCGGGTTCGCCGCGCCGGCCATCCTGATCCTGCTGCGGATCCTGCAGGGCTTCTCCGCAGGCGGCGAGTGGGGCGGCGCGGCGCTCATGTCGGTGGAGCACGCCCCGGTGGCGCGGCGCGGCCTGTTCGGCGCCTACCCGCAGGTGGGCGTGCCGGTCGGCATGATCCTCGCGACGGGCGTGCTGTGGCTGCTGTCGACGCTGACCACGCCCGAGCAGTTCCAGTCCTGGGGCTGGCGCATCCCCTTCCTGCTGTCGGTCGTGCTGATCGTCATCGGCTACCTGATCCGCCGCGCCGTGGAGGAGAGCCCGGTCTTCAAGGAGATGCAGCTGCGGAAGAAGGAGTCGTCCGCGCCGCTGCGCGACCTCTTCCGCCGCAACACCCGGCAGGTGGTGCTCAGCGCACTGATCTTCATCGCCAACAACGCCGCCGGGTACCTGCTCATCGCCTTCTTCATCGCCTACGCCAGCACCACCCTGGACATGCCGCGCGAATCCGTCCTGCTGGCCACCACCCTGGCGTCCTTCGGCTGGCTCGCCTTCACGATGTACGGCGGCATCCTGTCCGACCGGATCGGCCGGGTGCGCACGTTCCAGATCGGCTACGCCCTGGTCTTCCTCTGGATGATCCCGATGTTCCTGCTCATCGACACGGGGAACATCTGGCTCTACGGCGTCGCGCTGTTCCTGCTGACCATCGGGCTCGGGCTGTCGTACGGGCCGATGTCGGCGATGTACGCCGAGATGTTCCCGGTCGCGGTCCGCTACTCCGGTGTCTCGATCGGCTACGCCCTGGGAGCGATCCTCGGAGGCGCCTTCGCCCCGATGATCGCCGAGCTGCTCCTGCAGTCGACCGGGTGGTCGGGCTCGGTCGGCATCTACATCATGGTGCTCTGCGTCATCTCCTTCACCGCGGTGACGGTCGCCGGGGAGACGAAGGGCGCGAGCCTGCGGGTGGCCGAGGCCCACGAGGAGTACCTGCGCGCGCACCCCGAGGAGGCCGAGGCCCTCGGCTTCCGGCCCTGACCGGCGAGCGGGGGCACCTCCGGGCCTGACGGAGCGGGACCGGCGGCGCCGGGTGGCGGACGCGTCCGCCGCTCGGCGCCGCACCCCGGCGGGCCCCCGGCGCCGTGGTGGCCGCGGCCGTCGGCCCTGGTCGCGACGGCGGCAGGCGTCGCCGGCGATTGCTTCCCGGAGACGCCGCCACCACAGTGGGGCCACCACCTCCGGATCGGACGGTCGCCCCCCACCCCCCGGGACCCGCCGGGTCCGGCGAATTCCAGGAGCGACGATGCAGGAGCACACCGAGATCCGCCAGGTCGGCCGACGGGTCGCACGCGGGCGCGGTCGCCCCGGCGACCCCGGCGCGCGGGTGCGCGTCGCCCGGGACATCACGACGAACGCGGAGACGGCGTGAGCGCCCCGGTCCCCGCCCGCGTCGCCGTCATCGGCGGCGGGCGCATGGGCGCCGGCATCGCCCAGGCCTTCCTGGCCGCCGGCGCCCGCGTCGAGGTCGTCGAGGCCGGCGCGGAGGCCGCCGACGCCGCCCACCGGCGGGTGGCCGACGGCCTGGCGGAGGCCGCCCGCCGCGGGAAGCTCGACGGCGACGACGTCCCCGCCGCGCTGGACCGGCTGACCCTGGTGGACTCCCCCGCCGCGCTGGACCCGGGGAGCGGGCTCGTCGTCGAGGCCGTCCCCGAACGGGCCGACCTCAAGGCGGAGGTGCTGCGCGCCGCGGAGTCCGCCGTCGGCCCGGACGCCGTGCTCGCCACGAACACCAGCTCCCTCTCGGTCACCGAGCTCGCCGCGGCGCTGGAGCGCCCGGCCCGCTTCCTCGGCCTGCACTTCTTCAACCCCGTGCCGGCGTCCAAGCTCGTGGAGGTGGTGGTCGCCCGCGAGACCGCGGCCGAGCTCGTCGGGATCGCCTCCGGCTGGGTGCGCGCACTCGGCAAGACCGACGTCGTGGTGAAGGACTCCCCCGGCTTCGCCTCCTCCCGGCTCGGGGTGCTGCTGGGGCTGGAGGCGATCCGGATGCTCGAGGAGGGGGTCGCCGACGCCGAGGCCATCGACGCCGCCATGGAGCTGGGCTACCGGCACCCGATGGGGCCCCTGCGCTCCACCGACCTCGTCGGCCTCGACGTACGGCTGGCGATCGCCGAGTACCTCCACCGGACGCTCGGCGAGCGGTTCGCCCCACCGCAACTGCTCCGCGACAAGGTCGCGGCGGGCGAGCTGGGCCGCACCACCGGTCGCGGATTCCACACCTACGACTGACCCGAGGCGGCCCCGATGACCAGCCCTGCCCCGCAGCGCCTCGCCGAGGAGACCGTCCGCCGCTACCTGGCGGAGGATTCCGCGGCGCGGGCACTCGGCGTCACCGTCAGCTCCGTGGCGCCGGGTTCGGTCACCGTGCACATGACCATCCGGCCCCAGATGCTCAACGGCCACGGCACCGCGCACGGCGCTGCACTGTTCGCCGTCGCCGACATCGCCTTCGCGATGGCCTGCAACTCGCACGGACAGCCGGCGGTGGGGCGGTCGTGCAGCATCGAGTACCTCGCGCCGGCCCGCGCCGGCGACACCGTCACCGCCACCGCGGTGGAACGGTCGCTCGTGGGGCGGGGCGGGATCTACGACGTCGCGGTGACCCGCGACGCGGACGGGCTGCTCCTCGCCGAGATGCGGGGGCACAGCCGCCAGGTTCCCGCCGCCCCGGCCGGACGCGCCTGACGGTCCCAGGGCCGGGCGGCCCGGGTCAGGACGCCGGTGGCGCCGGGGCGCGGGTCCGCAGGCCCCGGAAGGTCGTGGTCACGAGGGCGTCGGCGAGGTCGTCCGCGGACAGGCCGCCGCCGGGCCGGTACCACTCGGTCAGCGAGTTGACGGTGCCGAAGAGCAGGCGGCTGGTGACGGCGGGATCGACGTCGGGGCGCACGTCGCCCTCGTCCTCGGCGGCGCGCACCAGGTCGGTGACGACCCGGTCGAACTCCCGTCGCCGCTGCAGCGCCGCCTGCTCGACCGGGGAGTTGCCCCGGACCCGGAGCAGGAGCGTCACGAAGGGCAGCTCGGCCGCGAGCACGCGGACCGACCCGCGGACGACGTGCTCCAGCCGGTCGATCGCCGGGCCGGTGGTGGCGCCGGGCTCATCGGTGACGGCGAACAACGCGTCCAGCGCACGGTCGAGCGCCAGCCGCAGCAGCTCCACCTTGCTGGGCACGTGGTGGTAGATCGCCGACTTGGTCACGCCGAGCCGGGTGGCCAGCTCCTCCATGCTCGTGGCGTCGTAGCCACGCTCGTTGAAGACCTCGACGGCGACGTCGAGCAGCGAGTCCAGCGAGTGCCCCGGGCGGCCGCGTCGGGCCGGGGGCGCGTCGGCGGTCGACGTCATGCACGGTTCCGGTTATCGGTCATGCGCTTGAGTTTGCCAACCGATCGGGGCAGCGTCTCGGGGTCCACCACGAGCACCTCGATGCTGGACCCGACGACGTCCTTGACGCCCGTACGCACCGCGGCCGCCGCGGCAGATCTCGCCTCCGCCGGGCAGTCCGGCCGCGCCTCGACGCGGCAGATCAGGTGGTCCATCCGCTCCCGGGTGACGAGCTCGAGGGCGAAGTGCGGGGAGAGCCCCGGCGTCCGCAGCACGATCTCCTCGATCTGGGTGGGGAACAGGTTCACCCCCCGCAGGATGATCATGTCGTCGGTGCGGCCGGTGATCTTCTGCATCCGCCGGAACGCCGGGCGCGCGGTGCCGGGCAGCAGCCGGGTGAGGTCGCGGGTCCGGTAGCGGACGACCGGCATCGCCTCCTTGGTCAGCGAGGTGAACACGAGCTCCCCCTCCTCGCCGTCGGGCAGCACCTCACCGGTGAGCGGGTCGATGACCTCCGGGTAGAAGTGGTCCTCCCAGACGTGCAGCCCGTCCTTGGTCTCCACGCACTCCTGGGCGACGCCGGGGCCCATCACCTCGGACAGGCCGTAGATGTCCACGGCGTGGATGCCGGCCCGCTCCTCCATCTCGCGGCGCATCTGCTCGGTCCAGGGCTCGGCGCCGAAGATGCCGATCTCGAGGCTGCTCTCCCGCGGGTCCACGCCCTGCTTCTCGAACTCGTCGATGACGGTGAGCATGTAGGAGGGCGTGACCATGATGATCCGCGGCTCGAAGTCGCGGATCAGCTGCACCTGCCGCGGCGTCATGCCACCGGACACGGGGACGACGGTGCACCCCAGCTTCTCGGCTCCGTAGTGGGCGCCCAGGCCGCCGGTGAACAGGCCGTAGCCGTAGGCGTTGTGCAGCGTGTCCCCCGGCCGGCCCCCCGCGGCGCGGATGGAGCGGGCCATGACCGTCGCCCAGGTGTCGAGGTCGCGCTCGGTGTAGCCGACGACGGTCGGCTTGCCGGTGGTGCCGGAGGAGGCGTGCACGCGGCGCACCTGGTCCTTCGGGACCGCGAACATCCCGAAGGGGTAGTTCTCGCGCAGGTCGGCCTTGCTGGTCGTCGGGAACTTCGCGAGGTCGGCGAGCTCCCGGCAGTCGTCGGGGTGCACGCCGGCCGCGTCGAAGGCCCGGCGGTAGTGCGGCACGTTGTCGTAGGCGTGCCGCAGCGACCACTGGAGCCGCTCCAGCTGCTGCGCGCGCAGCTCATCGACGCCCAGGCGCTCGGCGGGGTCCAGCAGCGCCGGGTCGGGCGCCTCCCCCGGGCGCCCGTTCGTCTCCGTGGTCGCAACCGTCATGGCAGTGGCCTCCGATGTCCTGAGCGTCGTCACCGGACGGTCGGCGCGCGAGCTCGGCTCCGAATTACCGACCGGGCGGTCAGGTAAGCATCCCCTCCTCTCGACCGCTGTCAAGACCCGCCCGGCGAGCGCCGCGGACAGGGTTGTGCGGCGCCCGCCGCTCGTGCACACTGATTACCGACCGTCCGGTCAGTAAATGACCCGAGACGCACCGAGGGGAACGAGATGTCCGCACCCACCCTGGACCGGCCCGCACCCGACGAGACCGCGCTGCAGGACCAGTTCGACGCCACCATCGCGGCCGGCCATCGCATCGAGCCGCGGGACTGGATGCCCGAGGGGTACCGGAAGACGCTCATCCGCCAGGTCGCGCAGCACGCGCACTCGGAGATCATCGGCATGCAGCCCGAGGGCGACTGGCTGCTCGCCGCGCCCAGCCTGCGGCGCAAGGCCGTCCTGCTGGCCAAGGTGCAGGACGAGGCCGGTCACGGCCTGTACCTGTACTCCGCGGCCGAGACGCTCGGCGCCGACCGCGCCGACCTCACCGACAAGCTGATCGAGGGCAGGCAGAAGTACAGCTCGATCTTCAACTACCCGACGCTCACCTACGCCGACGTCGGCGTCATCGGCTGGCTGGTCGACGGCGCGGCCATCTGCAACCAGGTGCCGCTGTGCCGCTCCTCCTACGGGCCCTACGCCCGGGCGATGATCCGGGTCTGCAAGGAGGAGTCGTTCCACCAGCGGCAGGGCTACGAGCTGCTGATGACGATGATGCGCGGCACCGACGAGCAGCGGGCCATGGTGCAGGACGCCGTCGACCGCTGGTGGTGGCCCTCGCTCATGATGTTCGGCCCGCCCGACGACGACAGCCCCAACACCGCGCAGTCGATGGCCTGGGGCATCAAGCGGCACACCAACGACGAGCTGCGCCAGCGGTTCGTGGACATGTCCGTGCCGCAGGCCGAGGTCCTCGGTGTCACGCTCCCCGACCCCGACCTCTCCTACGACCCCGAGACCGGCCACTACCGGTTCGGCCGGATCGACTGGGACGAGTTCAAGCGGGTCATCTCCGGCGAGGGCCCGATGAACGCCGTGCGCATCGCCCGCCGCCGCGCGGCCCGGGACGAGAACGCCTGGGTCACCGAGGCGGCCACGGCCTACGCCCGCAAGCACGAGGGGGCGGCCGCGTGAGCGGCGAGGTCACCGCCGAGGGCGGGCACGGCGCGGTCCCGACCGGGCCGGAGGTGCCGGTCCAGGCCCAGCGGCCGGCCGTGCGCCGGGACTGGCCGCTGTACGAGGTCTTCGTCCGCGGCAAGCGCGGGCTCAACCACGTGCACGTCGGCTCGCTGCACGCACCCGACGACGAGATGGCCGTGCACGCCGCCCGCGACCTCTACACCCGACGCAACGAGGGCGTGAGCATCTGGGTGGTCAAGGCCGCCGACATCACCGCGTCCAGCCCCGACGAGAAGGACCCGATGTTCGCCCCCAGCGGCGACAAGGTCTACCGCCACCCGACGTTCTACGAGATCCCCGAGAACGTCCCCCACATGTGAGGCGAGATCTGCACAGTGGCCCGCATCGGCTCCCCGACGGCGGCCACTGTGCAGATCTCGCCGGAGTCAGGAGCGAGGCCATGCACGAGGAGACGGTGTACGACGCGCTGACCAATGCGCACGACGACGCGGGGCACTGGGCCTTCGGCACCGGCTTCGACGACCCGCTGGCCGGCGTCGACACCACGGTGCCCGACGGCGTCGACGCCGCCGACCTCGGCACCTACTGCCTGATGCTCGGCGACGACGCACTCGTGCTCGCCCAGCGGCTCACCCAGTGGATGACCAACGCGCCGGAGCTCGAGGAGGAGGTGGCGCTGGGCAACATCGGCCTGGACCTCCTCGGCCAGGCCCGGCTCCTGCTCGCCCGCGCCGGGGCGGCCGGGGTGCTCGGCCGCTCGCGGGAGCTCGCCGCGGAGACCATCCCCGACGAGGACGCCCTGGCCTACTTCCGGGACGCCGACGAGTTCCGCTGCACCGGCCTGGTCGAGGCGGAGAACGGCGACTTCGCGCAGACGATGGTCCGCCTGCTCGTCGCCTCGACGGTGCGGCTGGCGGTCTTCGCCCGGCTGCGGGAGTCCCGCGACCCGGTGCTCGCCGCCATCGCCGCGAAGGGCGTGCACGAGCTCGCCTACCACCGCGACCACGCCGCCCGCTGGGTGCTGCGCCTGGGCGACGGCACCGAGGAGTCGCACCGGCGGGCCCAGGACGGCGTCGCCGCGGTGTGGCCGCTGCTGGCCGACCTGTTCACCGCCACGGAGGTCGAGGCCCGGCTGGTCGCCGCCGGGGTCGCCGTCGACCCGGCCGACGTCCGCGACGAGGTGCGCGACGTCCTCACCACCGTGCTGGAGCGCGCCACGCTGCCGGTGCCCGCCTGGCCGGCCGACGCCGCCCCGCGCGGCCGGATCGGGCAGCACGGCGCGGAGCTGACCGAGCTGCTGGCCACCCTGCAGGGCCTGGCCCGCCGGCACCCGGCGGCGACCTGGTGAGCGCCGTGCTGACCGACCCCCGCTCGGTGGCGGAGACGGTCACCGACCCGGAGCTGCCGATGCTGACCCTCGCGGATCTCGGCGTGCTCCGCGAGGTGCGTGTCGAGCAGGGCACCGTCGTCGTCGAGATCACGCCGACCTACTCCGGCTGCCCCGCGATGGGCGTCATGCGGGCGGATCTCGTGCATGCCCTGCACCGAGCGGGCTTCGCCGACGTCGACGTCCGCACCGTGCTCTCGCCCGCCTGGTCCTCCGACTGGATCAGCGAGGAGGGCCGGCGCAAGCTCGCCGCGGCCGGCATCGCCCCGCCCGGGACGGCACCGGTCCGGTCCCCCGGCCCCGTCCCGCTCCAGCTGGGGCCGACGCGGCGGACGGCCGGCTGCCCCCAGTGCGGGTCGGCCGACACCGTCGAGCAGAGCGAGTTCGGCGCCACGGCCTGCAAGGCCCTGCGCCGCTGCCGCAGCTGCGGCGAGCCGTTCGAGCACTTCAAGGAGATCTGATGACGGCGACCGTTCCCGCCGCCGGTTCCGCCCCCACCCGTCCGCGGCGGCGACCGCAGTTCCACCCGCTCCGGGTGGCCGCGGTCGAGCGGCTCACCGACGACTCCGTCGCGGTCACCTTCGACGTCCCCGCCGAGCTCGCCGAGGAGTACCGCTTCCGGCCCGGCCAGGCCCTCACCCTCCGCCGGGTCGACGGCGACCGGGACGAGCGCCGCTCCTACTCCATCTGCGCACCGATGGGCGCCGCTCCGCGGGTCGGCGTCCGCGAGGTCCCCGGCGGGTTCTTTTCCAGCTACCTGGTGCACGAGGTGCGCCCGGGCGACGAGATCGAGGTGCTCCCGCCCTCGGGCACCTTCACCGCCGACCTGTCGCAGCCCGCCGACCACGTCTTCGTCGTCGCCGGCTCGGGCATCACCCCGGCACTGAGCCTGGCCGCCACCGTGCTGCGCGACGGCGAGTCGACGGTCACCGTCTTCTACGGCAACCGCCGCACCAACACGGTGATGTTCGCCGACGAGCTCGCCGACCTGAAGGACGCCTACGGCACCCGGCTGCAGCTGGTGCACGTCCTCTCCCGCGAGCCCCGCGACGCCGAGCTGACCAGCGGTCGGCTCGACGGCGAGCGGCTGCGCAGCCTCGTGCAGAACCTCGTCGAGGTCGAGCGCGTCGACCACTGGTGGCTGTGCGGTCCGCACGGGATGGTGACCGACGCCCGCGCCCTCCTCGCCGAGCTCGGCGTCCCGGCGGAGAAGGTCCACCAGGAGCTGTTCTACGTCGACGACGTCCCGCCCCAGCCGGTACGCGGCGACGAGCAGACCGTCACCGGGCCCAGCAGCCAGGTGACCGTCGTCCTCGACGGCCGCTCGACCACGCTGGCGCTGCCGAAGGACCAGAGCGTGCTGGACTCCGCGCAGCGCGTCCGCTCCGACCTGCCCTTCGCGTGCAAGGGCGGGGTGTGCGGCACCTGCCGGGCGCGGGTGACCGACGGCGAGGTGGCGATGCGGCGCAACTACGCGCTCGAGGCCCAGGAGGTCGAGGCCGGCTACGTGCTCACCTGCCAGTCGCTGCCCGTCTCCGACGCCGTCACCGTCGACTACGACGCCTGACCCCGGTGGGCGACGCGGTGCCGCGGGCGGCGCACCCGCACGGCGCCTCCCGGTGCGCGACACGGACCGCTCGCGGGGTGCGCGCATGAGGCCCGTGCCCGTCGGCGAGTCCGCCCTCCTCGACGTCGTGGTGACCCCGGAGATGACCGTCCGCTTCGACGAGCTCGGCCCGGTGCACCCGGTGTACGCCACCTACTCGATGGCCAAGCACTTCGAGGAGGCCGGCCGGAAGCTGCTGCTGCGCCACCTCGAGCCCGGCGAGGCCGGGATCGGCAGCGCCCTGTCGGTGGAGCACCTGGCCCCGGCCTGGGTCGGCGACGCCATCCGGGTGACGGCCCGGTGCACCGAGGTGCGCGGCAACCGCCTGACCTGCGACTGCAGCGCCGTCGATGCCGAGGGGCGGCTGCTGGGCCGTGGGACGACCGTCCAGGCAGTGCTGAGCGAGGAGGCGGTGCAGGCCCGGGTCACCCGCCCGCGGCGGGCGGCCCCGGGGGGCGCTCAACCGGACGCTCGCTGAACCGGGAGCGTGCGACGCCCCGCGGCCACCGGCCGCGCCCGGCGGGGAGGAGGGGTTCGCCGCCCGTCACCCCGAGCGGGGGGGGGGGGGGGGGGGGGGGGGGGGGGGGGGGGGGGGGGGGGGGGGGGGGGGGGGGGGGGGGGGGCGGGGGGGGGGGGGGGGGGGGGGGGGGGGGG
>NZ_JBJHAB010000032.1:0-16167 GCF_054050815.1 Blastococcus sp. SYSU DS0552 | reverse complement strand
CGCCCTCACCCGCCCCCCCCCCCCCCCCCCCCCCCCCCCCCCCCCCCCCCCCCCCCCCCCCCCCCCCCCCCCCCCCCCCCCCCCCCCCCCCCCCCCCCCCCCCCCCCCCCCCCCCCCCCCCCCCCCGTCCCCGGGTGCCGGGAGGGGGGGTGGACGCGCCCGCCCCGGACGCGGGAGCGAGACTCGGCACCATGAGCGCACCGGCCCCCACGACGACGGGCACCGACGACGGCCGGTCGGTGGTGGCCGAGCTGCGGCGCGCCGGCATCGGCGACGTCGACGACTCGGGGCTGGCCCGCGCCCTCTACTCCTCCGACGCGTCGCTGTACCGCGTCCTCCCCCGGGCCGTGGTCCGGCCGCAGCACCCCGACGAGATCGTGGCGGCGCTCGACGTGTGCCGCTCGCTCGGGGTGCCGCTGACCGCCCGCGGCGCGGGCACGTCGATCGCGGGCAACGCCGTGGGCACCGGCGTCGTGCTGGACACCAGCCGGTACCTGTCGCGGGTGCACGCGATCGACCCGGAGGCCCGGACGGCGACGGTGGACCCCGGCGTGGTCCAGGCCGCGCTGCAGACCGCCGCGCGCCCGCACGGGCTGCGGTTCGGCCCGGACCCCAGCACGCACAACCGCTGCACGATCGGCGGGATGATCGGCAACAACGCCTGCGGGTCCCGGGCGCTGGGCTACGGCCGGACGTCGGACAACGTGGTGGGGCTGGACGTCGTCACCGGCACCGGTGAGCGGCTCCGGCTCGGTCCGGGCACCGGGCCCGCGCCGGGCGTGCTCGAGGACCTGCACCGGCTCGTCGCCGGGCACCTCGCGACCGTGCGCACCGAGCTCGGCACCTTCGGCCGGCAGGTGTCGGGCTACTCGCTGGAGCACCTGCTGCCCGAGCGCGGCTTCGACGTGGCCCGGGCGCTGGTCGGCAGCGAGGGGACGCTCGCCGTCGTCCTCGGCGCCACCGTGCGGCTGGTCGCCGACGCTCCTGTCCGGGGGCTGGTGGTGCTGGGCTACCCGAGCATGGCCGACGCCGCCGACGCCACCCCCGGCCTGCTCCCCCACGAGCCCACCGCGGTCGAGGGGCTCGACCAGCGGATCGTGCAGCGGCTGCGCGACGTGCCCGCCGCCGTCGTCCCCGAGCTGCCGCGCGGCGACGGGTGGCTGATCGTGGAGCTGACCGGCGACACCGTGGCCGAGGTGCAGGGCAAGGCGCAGGGGGTGCTGGCCGACGCCGGCGCCCTGGACTCCCTCGTCGTCACCGACCCGGCGCACGCCGCGGCGATCTGGCGGATCCGCGAGGACGGCGCGGGGCTGGCCAACCGCACCTCCGACGGCCGGCCCGCGCACGCCGGCTGGGAGGACGCCGCCGTCCCGGTGGAGCGGCTCGGGGAGTACCTGCGCGGCTTCGAGGCGCTGCTCGACGGCCACGGGCTGCAGGGCGTGCCCTACGGCCACTTCGGCGACGGCTGCGTGCACGTGCGCATCGACTTCCCGTTCGGGGAGGGGCCCGACCGCGGCCGGTCGGCGTACCGGTCGTTCGTCGAGGACGCCGCCCGGCTGGTCGCCGGCTACGGCGGTTCGCTGTCCGGCGAGCACGGCGACGGGCGGGCGCGCAGCGAGCTGCTGCCGCACATGTACTCCCCCGCCGCCCTGGACCTCTTCGCCCGCGTCAAGGCGGTGTTCGACCCCGCCGACGTGCTCAACCCGGGCGTGCTGGTGCGCCCGGCACCGCTCGACGAGGACGTCCGGATCGCCGCCGCCCCGCCGCTGGTCTCGACCTCCCGCCGCCCCCTGGCGCTGGCCTACCGGCACGACGGCGGCGACTTCTCCGCCGCGGTGCACCGCTGCACCGGCGTCGGCAAGTGCCGGGCCGACCTGCAGTCCTCCGGCGGGGTCATGTGCCCGTCCTGGCCGGCGACGCGGGAGGAGAAGGACACCACCCGCGGCCGCGCCCGCGTGCTGCAGGAGATGCTCGCCCCCGGCGGGCCGGTGAAGGACTGGCGCGCACCGGAGGTGCACGAGGCGCTGGACCTCTGCCTGTCCTGCAAGGGCTGCTCGTCCGACTGCCCCACCGGCGTGGACATGGCCTCCTACAAGGCCGAGGTGCTGCACCAGTCGTACCGGCGCCGGCTGCGGCCGCGCGCCCACTACACGCTGGGCCGGCTGCCGTTCTGGTCGGACCTCGTGGCCCGGGCCCCGCGCCTGGTCAACGCGATGCTCGGCTCCGCGCTCGTGGGCTCGGTGGCCAAGTGGGGGGCGGGCATCGACCAGCGCCGGTCGGTGCCGCAGTTCGCCGCGCGCACCTTCCGGCAGCAGTGGGCCGACCAGCCGATCCAGGGCGACGGCGCCCCGGTGGCGCTGTGGGTCGACTCCTTCACCGACCACTTCGCCCCGGAGGTCGCCGCCGCGACCGCCCGGGTGCTGACGGCCGCCGGCTACCGCGTCGAGGTGCCCGGCGCCGACACCTGCTGCGGGCTCACGTGGATCACCACCGGCCAGCTCGACAAGGCCAAGGGAATCCTCGGCCGCACCGTGCGGACGCTCGCCCCGCTCGCGGCGGCGGGCGTGCCGATCGTCGGCATCGAGCCCTCCTGCACCGCCGTGCTCCGCAGCGAGGCGCTGGAGCTGGTCGGCGGCGCGGAGGCCGAGCAGGTCGCCGCCGCCACCCGCACGCTCGCCGAGCTCCTGGCGAGCACCCCGGGCTGGACGCCGCCGTCACTGGACGGCCTGGAGATCGTCGCCCAGCCGCACTGCCACCACGCGTCGGTGCTCGGCTGGTCCGCCGACGCCCGTCTCCTGCAGGACGCGGGCGCCCGGGTGAACCGGCTCGGCGGTTGCTGCGGGCTGGCCGGCAACTGGGGCGTCGAGCGCGGGCACCACGACGTCTCGGTGGCGGTGGCCGAGCAGCAGCTGCTGCCCGCCGTCCGCGACCTGCCCGAGGACGCCGTCGTGCTGGCCGACGGGTTCTCCTGCCGCACGCAGCTCGACCAGCTCGCCGGGCGGCGCGGACGGCACCTCGCCGAGCTGCTGGCGGAGCGACTGGCCTGATCCGGGTCTGCGACGATGCCCCGGTGGAGCTCGAGGAGACGCTGCTGCCCGGTGTGGGTGTCCGTTACCAGATGCGGACCCGCTCGGGTCAGGTGCTGGGCATCGTCGTGCAGCGGGAGGGCGGCGCGGAGATCGCGGTGTTCGACCGGCGCGATCCCGACCGCGCGCGGGAGACGTTCCGGCTGGACCCGGAGGAGGTCGACGCCCTCGCCGAGGTGCTGGGCGCCCCCCGGCTGACCCAGCGGTTCGCCGACCTCTCCCGCGAGGTGCCCGGGCTGGAGTCGGCCCGGATCACCGTGCGGGAGGGCTCCCCGTACGCGGGCCGGAGCCTGGGCGACACCCGGGCCCGCACGCTGACCGGCTGCTCGGTGGTCGCCATCGTCCGCGGCGCCGACGTGGTCCCCTCCCCGTCACCCGCTGACCGGTTGTCCGCCGGCGACGTGCTGGTCGTCATCGGCTCCTCGGCCGGGCTGGAGCAGCTGGACCGGCGGATCGCGGGCCAGGAGTAGCCCGCGGTGGACCACGTCGCCGCCCTGCTGCTCGAGCTGGGGCTGTTGTTCCTCGGCCTGTCCGCGCTCGGGCTGCTGGCCCGGCGCCTGGGCCTCTCCCCCATCCCGTTCATCCTCCTGGCCGCGCTCGCGCTGGGCGAGGGTGGCCTGGTGCCGGTGGAGAACGCCGCGCCGTTCCTGGAGGCGGCCGCGGAGATCGGCGTCGTCCTGCTGCTGCTCACCCTCGGCCTGGAGTTCTCCGCCACCGAGCTGTTCGCGTCGTTCCGCCGGCACGCGCCCTCGGGGCTGGTGGACCTGGTGCTCAACGGCCCCCCGGGGTTCGTCGCCGGGCTGCTGCTGGGGCTGCCCTGGGAGGGGGCGCTCGCCCTGGGCGGGGTCACCTACATCTCGTCGTCGGGGATCATCGCGCGGCTGCTCGGCGACCTGGGGCGGTTGGCCAACCGGGAGACCCCGGCGGTGCTCTCGGTGCTGGTGCTCGAGGACCTCGCGATGGCGCTGTTCCTGCCGCTGCTCGTGGTGGCCCTCGCCGGCCAGGGGCCGATGTCGGCCGCGGCCGGGGTCGGGCTGGCCGTCGGCGCGGTGCTCGTGGTGCTCCTCGCGGCGCAGCGGCACGGCCCGCGGCTGGGCCGGTGGCTCACCCACGACGACGACGAGCAGGTGATGCTCCGGCTGATCGGGCTGACGCTGCTGGTCGCCGGCGCCGCGCAGGCGCTGGGGGCCTCGGCGGCGGTCGGGGCGTTCCTGGTCGGGCTGGCGCTGCCGGCATCCTTCGCCGAGCGGGCCCGTGCCATCCTCGGCCCCCTCCGCGACCTGTTCGCCGCCACCTTCTTCGTCGCGTTCGGCCTGGCCACCGATCCGGGCGCCATCCTGCCGGTGCTGCCCGCCGCCCTCGCGCTGGCCGCGGTCACCACCGTCACGAAGATCGGCACCGGCTGGTTCGCCGCGAAGCGGGACGGCGTGGCCGTCCCCGGCCGGCTGCGGGCCGGCACCGCGCTGGTGGCCCGCGGCGAGTTCTCGATCGTGATCGCGGGGCTGGCGGTCGGCGCGGGGATCCCTGCGGTCGGGCCGGTCGCCACCGGCTACGTGCTGCTGCTCGCGGTGACCGGTCCGCTGCTCACCCGGTTCGTGGAGCCGGTGGCGGCCCGGCTCGTCCGGGCACTGGTCGGCGCGTGAGCGCTCGGGCCGCGGCGTCGTCCCGCCGGGCGCGGGCCGCGGCCAGCACGTGGGGCGCGAGCACCGCGGCGATGGCCGCGTAGCCGGCCGAGGACGGGTGGAACCGGTCGGCGGAGAACAGCGCCGGGTCGGCCGAGAAGGCGCGCGCCACCTCGGCGGCGACCGGCGCCACCGTGGCACCGCCGGTGGTGGCCACCTGCGACTGCCGCCGCTGGAGGACCGCACAGGCTCCCCGGACCAGCGCCCGCAGCGCGGGCGGCACGAACGGGACCATCGACATGTCCGGCGCCGGGACCACCACGACGTCGGTGCCGCCCGCGCGGAGCGCGGTCACCGCGGCCGCGAGCGCGCTCGCGGCCTGCTCGACCGGCACGAACCGGGCGAGGTCGTTGGCACCGATGACGACGACGGCGAGGTCGGCGGAGAGCGGCTGGGCCCGGCGCGCCTGGTCGGCCAGCCCGGCCGAGACGGCGCCGGGGACGGCCATGACGTGCAGGTCGACGTCGAACCCGTCATCGGTCAGCACGCGGGTCAGCCGCGGCCCCAGGGCGTCGGAGGGGCGGGCGGCCCCGGTACCGAAGGCGAGCGAGTCGCCGAGGACGACCAGGCGGAGAGGAGTGCGGGCCACACCGGGTCCAACAGGACCGGGAGGCCGGCTATGCCGGGCCGGGCTCGGTCAGCGGCCGCGCCAGACCGGGGGCCGGCGCTCCGCGAAGGCCGCGGAACCCTCCCGGGCGTCCTCGGAGGCGAACACCGGCGCGACGAGCTCGTCGTGCCGCGTCCAGGCCTCGTCCGGCGCCCACCCCGGCGCCTGCTGCACGACCTGCTTGGTGGCGGCCACCGCCAGCGGACCGTTCGCGGCGATCACCTCCGCCAGGGCGACGGCCTCCGCGACCGCCGAGCCGTCCTCGACCACGCGGTTCACCAGGCCGACCGCGGCCGCGCGCTCCGCGTCGACCGGCTCACCGGTCAGCAGCAGCTCCAGCGCGACCGCGCGGGGCACCCGCTGCGGCAGCAGGAGTGCGGCCCCGCCGGCCGCGACGAGCGAGCGCTTCACCTCCGGCACCCCGAACCGGGCGCCCCGGCCCGCCACCACCAGGTCGCAGGCGAGCACCAGCTCGAAGCCGCCGGCCAGCGCCCAGCCCTCGACAGCGGCCAGCAGCGGCTTGCGCGGCGGGGTGCGGGTGATGCCGCACAGCCCGCGACCGGGGATCGCGGGGCTCTCCCCACGCAGGAACGCCTTGAGGTCCATCCCGGCCGAGAAGATGCCGCCCGAGCCGGTGAGCACCCCCGCTCGCAGGCCGCCGTCGGCGTCCAACTCGTCGACCGCGGCCGCGACCGCCCGGGCGACGTCGGCGTCGAGGGCGTTGCGCGCGGACGGCCGGTTGATGGTGATCACCTGGACGGCGCCGCGGCGCTCCACCAGGACCTTGTCGTCGTCGACCATGACGCCTCCTCGGCGATGGGGAGAAGCGCGCGGGGCCGGGCAGCCGGTGCGGCTGCCCGGCCCCTGCTGAGCGAATGGAACCGGCCCCTCTGCAGGCCCCACCGCGAGCGGAGCGAGCGGTGGGGGGCAGGGGGTCCGCTCAGGCC
Source organism: Blastococcus sp. SYSU DS0552 (assembly GCF_054050815.1). Classification (NCBI taxonomy): domain Bacteria; kingdom Bacillati; phylum Actinomycetota; class Actinomycetes; order Geodermatophilales; family Geodermatophilaceae; genus Blastococcus; species Blastococcus sp. SYSU DS0552. Next base: position 9,845 of record NZ_JBJHAB010000032.1, on the reverse strand, counting down.
TTCGGGCCGCCGGCGGCGTAGACGACCTGGCCGGAGACGAAGCCGGCGCCCTCGCTGACGAAGAAGGACACCAGGTGGGCGATGTCCTCCGGCTTGCCCGTGCGAGCCACCGGGATCTGCGAGGCCGCGCCCTTGATGAAGTCGTCGAACGGGATGCCCATGCGGTCGGCGGTCGCCTTGGTCATGTCCGTCTCGATGAAGCCCGGGGCGATGGCGTTGGCGGTGACGCCGAACTTGCCCAGCTCGATCGCGAGGGTCTTCGTGAAGCCCTGCAGACCGGCCTTCGCCGTCGAGTAGTTCGCCTGGCCGCGGTTGCCCAGCGCGGAGGTGCTGGACAGGTTGACGATCCGACCCCACTTCTGGTCGATCATGTGCTTCTGCGCGGCGCGCGTCATGAGGAAGGCGCCCCGCAGGTGCACGTTCATGACGATGTCCCAGTCGGAGTCGCTCATCTTGAACAGCATGTTGTCGCGGAGCACACCGGCGTTGTTGACCAGGACGGTCGGCGGGCCCAGCTCCGTCGCGATCCGCTCGACGGCGGCCTCGACCTGCGCGGAGTCGCTCACGTCGGCGCCGACGGCCAGCGCCCGGCCGCCGGCGGCCTCGATCGCCTCGGCGGTGCCCTTGGCCGAGCCCTCGTCCAGGTCGAGGACCGCGACGGCGAATCCGTCCTGCGCCAGCCGCTGGGCGGTCGCCGCGCCGATGCCGCGGGCCGCGCCGGTCACGATGGCCACGCGGGACGCGCCCGTGGTGCCTGCCTCGCTCATGTGAGTTCCCTTCGTCTCGGATGCCGGCGGTACCGGGGCGGAGGGCCCCGGTCCGCGGCGGGCTGCGACCGACACGTTACGGCCGCCGGTTGCGGCCACGGTCACAAGGTCCGGTGCCGGGTCCTGCGCACCCGCCCGGACGACGTCGACCCGGTCGAACCCCTCGGCGACCGACGGCGGCACGAACCGCGCCCGGGTGGCGTGGACGCCCACCAGTGGCACGCGGGCCCGACCGGTACGGGCGTCGTTGCGGGCCAGACAGACCTCCAGGGGCGTGTCCAGCCACACCGCGCGCACGGGCACGCCCGCCTCGCGGGCGAGGGCGACGAGCGGTGCGCGCTCCGCCGGTGAGGGGTTGGTGTTGTCGACGACGACGCTGCGCCCCGCGGCCAGGAGCTCGGCGACGACCCGCTGCTGGCGCGCCTCCCGGCGCCGGGCGTTCGGCCACTGGTCCTTGCTGACGACGACGTGGCTGCCGGCCAGGTGGCGGGCGGTCCAGGTGCTCTTCCCGCTGCCCTGCAGACCGGCCAGCACGACCAGCTCCTGCCCGGTCAGCCCCGGCCCGCCGGGGTGGCCGCCGCGTGGTCGGTCTCCTCCGCCTCGGCGGCGGACGACCGGCGGTGCGGGTGGTGGTGCAGCCGCCGCATGGACGCCAGGGCGGCGTGCCGGTCGGCCATGCGCCGCCGGGCCCGCATCGTGCGCGGGGCGCGCGGCTCCTCCCGCAGCAGGGCGTCCAGCCAGTGGCCCCGGGGATCGACGTCGACCAGCAGGGCCTTGACCAGCAGTGTCAGCGGGATGGCGAGCAGCGCGCCCAGCGCGCCGAGGACCCAGCCCCAGAAGAGCAGGGCCACGAACGTCACCGTCATCGACAGGCCCACCGAGTCACCGACGAAGCGGGGCTGGATCAGGGTCTGGACGACGAAGTTCAGCAGCGAGTAGACGACCAGGATCGCGATGAAGTCGCCCCAGCCGCCGGCGAGCAGCCCGAGCACGGCGGGCGGCGCGACCCCCAGGACGAACCCGATGTTGGGCACGTAGTTGGTGATGAAGGCGAGCAGCCCCCACAGCGGGGCGGCCGGCACGTCCAGCAGCGCGAGGGCGATCGTGTCGCCGATCGCGACGATCGCCCCGAACACCGTGCTCACCAGCAGGTAGCTGCGGGTGCCCCGGGTGAACAGCCGCAGCGCCACCGGCAGGTGGGGGCGCTCGGCGCCGATGAGGGCCAGCCGCCTGCCGAAGCCGCTGCTCTCGATGCCCATGAAGACCAGCGCCGACAGCAGGAGCAGCAGGGTGGTCGCCGCATCCGTGAGCCGGCTCAGCAGGTCGGTGGCCAGCCCCACCAGCGAGCCGTAGTCGATCTGCTCGACGAGGTCCGACAGCTGACCGGAGACGATCCCCCGGCTGTTGAGATCGGCGACCACGTCGTTGATCAGCAGCTGCGCCCGGTCGGCGTAGTCGGGCAGCAGCGCGGCGAACTGGGCGACGGCGGCCACCAGCAGCGCGACGAACGCCAGCAGCACCGTCCACACAAGCAGCAGCAGCACGGTGGTGGCCAGCCAGCGCGGCACGCCGATGCGGCGCAGCCACCCCTGCACCGGGGTCAGGGCGATGACGACGACGAGGGCCAGGAACACCGGCGCCACGAGCCAGGCGATCGCCTGCAACCCGGCGATGGCGATGGTGGCGGCGGCGGCACCGCCCACCAGGAGCAGCCAGCGCGGCAGCCCGGGCTCCGGTGCCGGGACCACCGCCGCCGGGTCGGGCCCGGCCGGCTCCGGCGCGCCGGCCGGTGCCGCGTCCTGCCGGTCCGGCCGGATCAGCGGCAGCGGCCCCGTCTCCGGCAGGTCATCTCGTGCTGGCATGCCCGCCTCCCCCTCGGTCGCGCCCGGGCGCACCGGCTCCGCCGACCCGCCGGTCAGTCGCGGGCGGCCAGCAGCGCGGTCATGGCCGGCAGGTCGAAGAACGCCGCCGTCTCGCGGGCGCTGGGGCCACCTGCGTCCGGATCGGCCCCGGCCGCGAGCAGCCGCTGCACGGTCTCGGCCGACTGCTTGAAGACCGCCGCGGCCAGGGCCGTCTGGCCGCGGTCGTTGGCCCGGCCGTGGTCGGCGCCACGCTCCAGCAGAGCGGCGACCGTGCCGCTGTGCCCGTGGTAGGCGGCGAGGATGAGCAGGGTGTCGCCCTTGTCGTTGGTGAGGTTCACCGGGACGCCGGCGTCCACGTACGCCACGAGCTCCTCGGTGTGCCCGCCGCGGGCGAGGTCGAAGACCCGTCCGGCGAGTTCGATGACTCCGGGATCGATCGGCTGGCCGCTCACCCGACCCAGGGTAGGAGACGAGCGGCCGACGGCTCCGCAGGCCAGTCCGTCCCCGCCGTCCCGGACGCGGCCCGGCCCGTCTCCGCCGGCACTACGCTGACCGTCGTGGCGGCCGACTCGCACCTGGAGTCGGTGCTGGTGGGCGGACCCGAACCCGCGGTGATCGTGCTCCAGGAGGACCACCGGGCCTGGGCGGCCCGCTTCCGCCAGGTCCGCGACGAGGTTCTGGCCGTCCTCGGTGACCGGGTGGTCGACGTCCTCCACATCGGGAGCACGGCGGTTCCCGGGCTGGCCGCCAAGCCGGTGGTGGACGTCCTGGTCACCGTTCCCGACGTCGCGGACGACGACGCCTACGTCCCTGCCCTGCGGGCAGCAGGATTCGCTCTGCGCGTGGTCGAGCCGGGGCACCGGATGCTCCGCACCCCGGCCCGGGACGTGCACCTGCACGTGCGCGCCACCGGCGACCCGGCCGTCACCGACCACCTGCTCTTCCGTGACCGGCTGCTCCGCTCCGCGGCCGACCGGCAGCTGTACGAGCGGACCAAGCGAGACCTCGCCACCCGGCGGTGGGCGGACATGAACCACTACGCCGAGGCGAAGTCCGCCGTCGTGCGCGAGATCCTGTGCCGGGCACGTCAGAGCGCCAGCTTGTAACCCGCGTGCGAGTGGACGAAGCCCAGCCGTTCGTAGAACCGGTGCGCCTCGCGGCGGGCGAGATCGGTGGTCAGCTGCACCAGCGCGCACCCCTGGCGGCCCGCCTCCGCGATCGCCCACCCGAACAGTGCCGTCCCGAGGCCCGTGCCGCGCCGGTCCGGCCGCACGCGCACGCTCTCGATCTGCGCGCGCAGGGCTCCTCCGCGGGACAGGCCCGGGATGACCGAGAGCTGCAGGGTGCCGACGACCGCGTCGCCGTCCGCGGCCGTCACCAGCAGCTGCGCCGGATCGCGCTCGATCCGTCGGAACGCCGCCCGGTACGGCGCCAGGTCCGCGGCCCGCTCACGTGCCCCGCCGATCGGGTCGTCGGCCAGCAGCACCACCAGGGCCGGGAGGTCGGCCGCCGTCGCCGGCCGCACCCGTACGGTGCTGCCGGGCAGCGGTCCCCACGCCGGCCCCGTCACGGCCGGGCGACGCGGTCGGTGAGCGACAGGACGTGCGCCCAGGCGTCGCGGCAGGCCTCTGCCCAGGCGTCGTGCGACCGGTCGAAGAACGAGTGCGGCGCGCCCTCGTAGACGACGAGGTCGACCTCTGCCCCGGCCGCGCGCAGCCGGTCGGCCAGGGCCCGCTGCTCCGGCACCGGCGTCACGCTGTCGGCGCCGGCGACCAGCATCACCGTGGGCAGCCGCGCCCGGTCGGCGGCGTCCCCCACCAGCGACGGGCGGCCGTAGAAGCCGGCGCAGCCGGCCAGGTCGAGGTCTCCACCGGCCAGCCGCCACGAGTGGCTGCCGCCGAAGCAGAAGCCGACCGTGACCACCGGCAGCTCCGCGCCGGCCCGCTCGCGCAGGTGGTCGATCGCGGCGGCGACGTCGGCGTCGATCCCCTCCGGCGTCGTGCGCGGGATGTGCGCCTGCCAGTCGAAGTCCTCGGGCCGGACGCCGTCGGCGCAGACGCCGGCGGTGCGCCCGAACCAGTCGATCGCGACCGCCGCCAGCCCCGCCTCGGCGAACCGCTCGGCCAGGGCGACGTAGTACGGGTGCAGGCCCCGGATGTCGGGGAGCACGACCACCCCCGCGCGCGCGGGCTCCGCGGGCAGCGCGGTGGCGGCCGTGAAGCAGGCGCCGTCAGCGGCGGTGAGCGTGGTCGTGGCGCGTTCGCGCACCGGCCCGCTGCGCGGCGGGGCGGGCGGACGGCTGTCGTGGTCGTGGCACATGCGGTGTTCCTCCGTCCAGCTCCCGGCCGCGGGTGGCCGGCGTCCCATCCTCCGGAGGCCGGCGCCGGGTCGCACCGGCCGACGGTGGCCGACCGCCATCCTCGCCGTCCTGCCGCTCCCCCGCTGGGCGTGCGCTGCGCGCAGCAGCGGGCCGCTCAGTGGGCGAGGAAGACGTCGTGCTCCGCGCACTCCGCGGGCACCGTCACCCCGGCGACCTCGTGCGGGCCCGGTTCGACCGTTCCGGACGAGTGCTCGAGCACGAAACCGCCGCTCACCTCGACCCGGTCGCCGAGCGCGGCGGTGCCGTGGCCCGGGATGCTGACGGTCAGGGGATCCTCCTCGACGACCTCGGTGCCGTGCGGCCACACGATGACGTAGCCGCTCGCCCCGAGGCAGCCGCCGACGACCTCCAGCCGGCCGCCACCGAGCGCGTCCATGCCCGCCTCTGCGCGCTCGGCGACGAGAACGGTCGCTCCCCCGGCCCGGACGATCTCGCCTCCGCAGCCACCGAGCGCGAGCGTGACCGCCAGGACGGCCAGCAGCCGCTCGGCACGCCCGCGGGCCGCACTCGTCACGTGCGGTCCGACGATCGGCACGGAGCCTCCGTTCCCGTCACCCCGGGGGACGACGGGGTGCGCTCAGCCGCGGAGCAGGACCGCGACCCCCACGCAGCCGGCGGCCCACAGCCCGCTCGCCAGGGTGCCCACGATGAACCGCTCGGCGGCCGCCGGCGCGCGCAGTTCGGAGAACCGCCCCAGCCCCTTGATCGCGAGGACGACGGCGAGCCCCTCGGGCCAGCCGACCAGCAGCGTGCTCGCGATCGCCCCCCGCTCGAGGACGCCGATCCATGCCCCGCCGCGGAGGATGTCGGGATCCTGCGGGCCCCCGGACACCCCGGCGGCGGCAGGGTCGGCGGCGTGCAGCACCGCCGTCGCCACCGGTCCCCCACCGGTGACCGCCGCCAGCGCGGCGAGCAGGGCGCCGGCCTGCGCCGGGCCACCGCTGCTCTCGGCCGGCCAGGCGAAGGCGGCGGCGACAGCCAGCGCTACCACCAGGGCGATCGCGCCGGCGGCGCCGGGCGTCCGCTCGCCGCGGAAGGACAGGACCAGGCCGGCCAACCCGGCCAGCCCGAGGAGCAGCAGGACCGCGGTGGTCATCCGGCCGCCCTCGCCAGGAGCCGGGCGGCCGTCGGCCGCAGCTCGCGCTCCAGCTCCCACGAGGCGGCAGCCAGGCGCTGGCCCACCGCCTGCCGCGAGACGCCGAGGGCTGCGGCCGCCTCGGCCTGGGTCCGTCCGGCCGCGACCAGCTCGATCGCCTCCCACGCCTGCTCGCTACGACGGCCCACCAGCACCGCCAGCGCACCGAGCACCGCCTGTGCATCGCCGGCGTCGGCCGGGACCGCCCCGCGCACGGCCAGCCGCACCGGCCGCTGCTTGGCCGCGTCGACGGCCCGGCGGGCGCAGAGGAAGGCCGGCCCGGCAGCGGCCCGGGTGCTGGCCGGCAGCGGCTCCTGGACCGCCCCCGCACCGATGCCGATGCTCCAGCCGCCCAGCCGGACGAGGCGCAGGGCGACGTCGACGGCGGCGTCGGGCTCGCCGAGGACGCCCTGGAACTCGTCCCCCGCCGTCCGTTCGAAGGCCAGCACGGTGGGGACGTCGGCGTTGAGCTGCGCCAGGACGTCGCCGACCCGGTCGGGCCCCCGCCGGCTGGCCCGTTGGTCGATGGTCAGCACGTACGGCACCGCGAAAGCCTTACACCTTTCCCTGAATGAAGCAAGGATCAGAGCTTGTCGGCCACATCGGCCGGGAACCCCCCGGTCGCGATCGGCCCCCAGCCGGTCACGGTGATGCGCAGCAGCGCCTTGCCCTGCCGCGCCATGGCCGCGCGGTACTCCGCCCAGTCGGGGTGCTCCCCGCTGATCGACCGGTAGTAGTCGACCAGCGGCTCCAGCGCCTCGGGCAGCTGGAGCACCTCGGCCTCGCCGTCCAGCTGCACCCAGGGGCCGTCCCACTCGTCGGAGAGGACGCACAGGGAGACCGACGGGTCGCGTCGCGCGTTGGCGACCTTGGCCCGCTGTGGGTACGTGGACACGACGACGCGGCCCTCGGCGTCGACCCCGCAGGTGACCGGCGAGAGCTGGACCCCACCCTCCCGCCGTCGGGTGAGCAGCACCGCACGGTGCCGGGGGCGGAGGAACTCCACGAGGGACGCCCGGTCGACCCGGTCGGTGGTCGCGATCTTCGGCATGCCTGCACGCTACGACGCGGGTGTGATGATCGTTTCCCGCCCGGTCAGGTGCGTGCATCTGTGTTGAGATCGCAGCATGAGGATCCGCTTGCCCGGTCGCACCGAGCCGCCACCGGACGAGACGGCCGACGACGTCGAGCCGGACCAGCCCACCCCCTCCGCCGGGGTCGTGCCGGCCACGCACGCGCCGGTGCCGACCACCGAGCGGGGCGAGCGCCTCCAGCGGGCGAGCCGACGGCTGGCCATCGCCTCGGGCGAGCTGCTGCTCATCGTCGGCGGGGTGATCGTGCTCGGCTACGTCCTGGGCAAGCTCTGGGTCATCCTGCTGCCGGTCGTCCTGGGCCTGCTGTTCACCACCGTGCTGTGGCCGCCGACCCGGTTCCTGCGCAACCACGGCTGGCCGGCCGCGCCGGCCGCGATCACCGTCCTGCTCACCTTCTTCGCCGCCTTCGGCGGGATCATCGCGCTCATCGCCCCTCCCGTCGTGGGCCAGGTCGAGGAGCTCGCCGAAGGCGTCAGCGTCGGCCTGGAGCAGCTGCAGGACTGGCTGACCGGGCCGCCGTTCAACCTCGGCGAGGAGCAGATCGGCAGCGCCGTCGACCAGGCGATCAACACGATCCAGGGCAACGCCCAGAACATCGCCGGCTACGCCGTGACCGGCGCCACCGCGATCGGCGGCCTGCTGATCAACCTGGTGCTGGCGCTCGTGCTGACCTTCTTCTTCCTCAAGGACGGCCCCCGCTGGGTGCCGTGGCTCGCCGCGCAGACGGGCCAGCCGGCCGCCCCGCACGTGGCCGCGCTCTCCTACAAGACGTGGTCGACGCTCTCGGAGTTCATCCGCCAGCAGGCCATCGTCGGGTTCGCCGACGCGTTGTTCATCGGCCTGGGCCTGTGGATCCTCGACGTCCCGCTGGTGCTGCCGCTGGCGGTGCTGACCTTCTTCGGCGCGTTCGTCCCCATCATCGGTGCGTTCGTCGCCGGCGGTTTCGCGGTGCTGATCGCGCTGGTCGACCAGGGCTTCACCACGGCGCTGATCGTGCTGGGCATCGTGATCCTCGTGCAGCAGATCGAGGGCAACGTCCTGCAGCCGATCCTGCAGGGCCGCGGGCTCAACCTGCACGCCGCCGTGGTGATCCTGGCCGTCACCGCGGGCGCCAGCCTGGCCGGCATCATCGGCGCCTTCCTCGCCGTCCCGGTGACCGCGCTGATCGCCGTCTGCTACCGCTACGCGCGGGACCAGCTCGACGGGAAGTCCCCCGAGGTCCTCCCCGACGGCACGCGCGCGCAGATCGTCGACGACCCGGCCGGTGCCCGCCTGTCCCGGGAGCAGGCCGACCCGCCCGGCCAGGACGGCGGGCAGGAGCCCAGCGCCACGCAGCCGCGCGGCACGGGGGCGACCAGTACGGAGGCCAGCGAGGAGGACGCGGCCACCCGCTGAGCGCCCGGACGGGTGGTGGCGACGGCCCGCCGGGAATGCGGCGGGCCGTCGCGCGGCTGTAGCGGCCAGCGCGACCCGGCCTCGCGCCGGACGACCCGACAGGAGGTGCCCCCGTGGCCCAGCGACCGGAGGACCTGGTCGAACTGCTCCCGGCGGCGGAGCCGTTCCTCACCCGCGAGGCGGCCGTCGACGACCCGGCCGAGCGCCGGGGCCTCGTGCTGGTGCACGACCTCGCCGGAGACTTCGACGCCGCGTCGGCGGGCACGCTCGCCGGCGCCCATCTGCTGGCCGGGCTGCCGCACGAGGTCATCGCCCGCTTCGACGCCGACAGCCTGATCGACTACCGGGCCCGACGTCCCCGCATGACCTTCAACGCCGACCGGTACGAGGGCTTCACCGCCCCGGAGATCGCGCTCTACGCCGTCGAGGACGACGCCGGCGAGACGTTCCTGCTCCTCCACGGCGCCGAGCCCGACTACGCCTGGGAGCGGTTCGTGGCCGCGGTCGGCATGCTCGTCGAGCGGCTCGGCGTCACCTCCGTCGCCGCGCTCCAGGCGATCCCGATGCCGGTGCCGCACACGCGGCCGGTCACCGTCACCGCCCACGCCACACGCCGGCAGCTCATCGAGTCCTATCCGGTGTACTGGGGCGAGATGCGCATCCCCGGCAGCGTCTCGGCACTGCTGGAGCTGCGGATGGGCGAGGCCGGGGTCGACGCCTTCGGCGTGGCCGCGCACGTCCCCCACTACCTCGCGCAGGCCACCTACCCCGCCGCCTCGCTCACGCTGCTCGAGCACCTGGAGCAGCTCACCGGGCTGCGCCTGCCCACCGAGTCGCTGCGCGAGGCGGCCGAGCTGCACCGCTCGGAGGTCGACGCGCAGATCGCCCGCTCGGCGGACAACGTGGCCGTCGTCGCCGCCCTGGAGCAGCAGTACGACTCGTTCACCGCCGCCCGCGAGGGCACCGACCTGCTGGGCGGCGCCGGCGAGGTGCCCAGCGCCGAGGAGCTCGGCGCCGAGTTCGAGCGGTTCCTCGCCGACCAGGACCGCAAGCGCGACTGAGCGGTACGCCCCGTCGTCCCAGGACGACTCGGCACGGCAGAAGGCCGACGGGGGGGGGGGGGGGGGGGGGGGGGGGGGGGGGGGGGGGGGGGGGGGGGGGGGGGGGGGGGGGGGGGCGGGTCCGGCCCCTCGACGGCGAAGGACGCCAGGC
>NZ_JBJHAB010000031.1:0-24784 GCF_054050815.1 Blastococcus sp. SYSU DS0552 | reverse complement strand
CCCCCCCCCCCCCCCCCCCCCCCCCCCCCCCCCCCCCCCCCCCCCCCCCCCCCCCCCCCCCCCCCCCCCCCCCCCCCCCCCCCCCCCCCCCCCCCCCACCCCCCCCCCCCCCCGCCCCCCCCCCCCCCCCCCCCCCCCCCCCCCCCCCCCCCCCGCACGGCGACCGGCTGCACGGGGGAGCCGGTCGCCGTCGTCGTCGGCCCGGTGGGGTGCGCGGGCCGGTCCTCGCGGCGCGGGGTCGGCACCCCCGGATACGCTCGGCCGGTGGCGGGACGACGAGTCGGCGTGATGGGTGGGACCTTCGATCCCATCCACCACGGGCACCTGGTCGCTGCCAGCGAGGTCGCCGGGCTGTTCGGGCTCGACGAGGTGGTGTTCGTGCCCACCGGTGAGCCGTGGCAGAAGAGCGACCAGGTGGTGAGCCCGGCCGAGGACCGGTACCTCATGACCGTGATCGCGACGGCGTCGAACCCGCGGTTCTCCGTGAGCCGGGTCGACATCGACCGGGGCGGGCCCACCTACACCTTCGACACGCTCACCGACCTGCAGGCCCAGCGTCCGGGGGCCGAGTTGTTCTTCATCACCGGCGCCGACGCCCTGGCCCAGATCATGACCTGGCGCGACGGTGCCCGGTGCTTCGAGCTGGCGCACTTCATCGGGGTCACTCGCCCCGGGTACACGCTGGCCGACAGCCACCTGCCCGAGGGCGGGGTCAGCCTGGTGGAGATCCCCGCGCTTGCCATCAGCTCGAGCGACTGCCGCGACCGGGTGGGCCGCGGCATGCCCGTCTGGTACCTCGTGCCCGACGGCGTGGTCCAGTACATCGAGAAGCGCGGCCTCTACCGCGAGCCCGCGCGGCGCCCTGCCCCCGGGCAGGCCCGCGACGGGCGCCCGGCGGGTGACCGCCCCACTTACGACCGCCCACCCCCGACCGGGCCCGGGAACACCACCGGCCCCGACGGTGCTCGCACCCCACCCACGACGTCCCACCTCCAGGAGGTGCCCGAATGACCGCCTCGCCCGAGGCCCGGGAGACCGCGCTGCTCGCCGCCCAGGCCGCCGCGGACAAGCTGGCCACCGACGTCACCATCGTCGACGTCAGCGAGCGGCTCGCCATCACCGACGCCTTCGTCCTCGCGTCCGCACCCAACGAGCGGCAGGTCCAGGCCATCGTCGACGAGGTCGAGGAGCGGCTGCGGGAGCACGGCGTGAAGCCGGTGCGCCGCGAGGGCGTGGCCGAGGCGCGCTGGGTGCTGCTGGACTTCATCGACGTCGTGGTGCACGTCCAGCACGCCGAGGAGCGGGCCTACTACGCCCTCGAGCGCCTCTGGAAGGACTGCCCGTCCATCCCCTTCACCGACGCGGCCGACCCCGGGTCCGCCCCGGGCGCCCCGGCGGACGCCGGCTCCCCGTCGGTCGCGGAGACGGCCGGCCAGTGACCTCCCCGGCCGTGCCCGAGCTGCCGGTGACCCGGCTGGTGGTCTGGCGGCACGGGCGCACCGGGTGGAACGCGGCCGGACGGTTCCAGGGGCAGCTCGACCCACCGCTCGACGAGGTCGGGCGGGCGCAGGCGGTCCACGCCGCACCGCACCTCGTGGCCTCGGCCGGGCTGACGCCCCGGTCGACGGCGGTGGTCGCCAGCGACCTCGGCCGCGCCGCGGACACCGCGCGGGCACTCACCTCGCTGCTGGACGTGCCGCTGCGGCTGGACCCGAGGTTCCGCGAGCACGGGATGGGCGCGTGGGAAGGCCTCACCCGCGAGGAGGTGGCCGACCGGTACCCCGAGCAGTACGCGGACTGGCTGGCCGGGCGGCCGGTGCGGGGCCGCGGTGGGGAGGAGGCCCCGGCGGTCGTCTCGCGGGTGGTCGCAGGGCTCGCCGACCTGCCACCGGCGGACGTGGCCGTGGTGGTGACCCACGGGGGCACGAGCGGCCGGCTGATCGAGGCGCTGCTGGAGCTCGGGCCGGACCACCGGCGCGTGTTCGGGCCGCTGGACAACTGCGGGTGGAGCGAGCTGGCCCGGCAGAGCGGCCGGTGGCGGCTGCTCCGGCACAACGTGTCGGCCGGTCCGCTGCCGGAGGGGCTCGCCGCGCCCGCGGCGGACCGGCTCCGCGCGGATCCCGAACAGGGGGCTCCCGGAGCGGCCGGTGACCGGCCGGACCCGGGCCCGGCCCAGGACGCCGACGCCGTCGGCTGACCGGCCCGAGCACCACGCTCCGTACGGCGCGCGGTCGGCAGCTAGCCTCGCCGGGTGCCCGTCGCCGTCCTCACCGATTCGACGGCCTACCTGCCCCGCCCGCTCGCCGACGAGTACGGCGTCCGGGTCGTCCCGCTCTACGTCGTCCTCGCCGGCCGCTCGGGGCGAGAGGGCGAGGACATCAGCGCCGAGGACGTGGCGAAGGCGCTCTCCACCCGCGGCCAGCGGGTGTCCACGTCGCGGCCCACGCCCGGGGACTTCGTCGCCGCCTACCGCGCCGCGCTGGACGCGGGGGCCGACCGGCTGGTCTCGGTCCACCTGTCCGCGGAACTCTCCGGCACCTGGGACGCCGCCCGCGTCGCCGCGTCGCAGGTGGGGGAGCACATCGTCTCCGTCGTCGACTCCCGATCGGCGGCGATGGGCACCGGGTTCGCCGTCCTGGCGGCCGCCCGCGCAGCGGCCTGTGGGGCCGACGGCGCCACGGTGGCGCAGGTCGCCCGGGACGCCGCCGCCCGCACCCGCACGCTGTTTGTCGTCGACACGCTGGAGCACCTGCGCCGGGGCGGGCGGATCGGCTCCGCGGCCGCGGTCCTGGGCTCGGCGCTGGCCGTCAAGCCGGTGCTGCACGTGGTCGACGGCCGGGTCGTGCCGCTGGAGAAGGTACGGACCTCGGCGCGCGCGCTCGCCCGCCTGGTCCAGCACGTCGTCGAGCACGCCGGCGACCGGGAGGTCTCCCTCGCCGTGCACCACCTCGCCGCCGCCGAGCGGGCCGACCGGCTGGTCACCGAGCTGCGGGCCCGCGTCCCCCGGGTGCAGGAGCTGCACGTGAGCGAGCTCGGTGCCGCCATCGGCGCGCACGTCGGCCCGGGAGCCGTCGGCGTGGTCGTGTCCCGGCGGCATGCCGGGGAGCCTCTGGACGTGGGGGACCAGCACCCGCGGTGAGCGGCAGGGCTCACCGGACGGCGTGCCGGGCGGCAGTCCCACGGCCCGTCCGCCGCTCCGCAGAGCGGTCGCTGTCCATACGGCCCATGACCGCCCGGCCGTCGCCGCCCTCGGCACCGGCTCCCGGCCGGCGAGGGCTCCGCGGTCACCGTGCTGCGGCGTCGGCCTCGGGGGTGACCGTGGTGCGCGAGTGGTAGACCAGGTCGCCGTACTCCGCCCGGTGGCGCCCGATCCAGGCGCCCACGAACGGGCACAACGGCAGCACCGCAAGGCCCTGGCTGCGCACGTCGTCCAGCGCCTGGCGCACCAGCTCCGAGGCGACGCCCTGACCCTCGTGACCGGGCAGCACCTCCGTGTGCGTGAACACCACGAGCTGTGCCGTCCGGATGTACTCCGCGATCGCGGCCAGCTCCCCGTTGATCCGCCCCTCGTACCGGTGCTGCCCGGTGTCGTCGGTCACCTCGACCCGCATCTGTCCTCCGCTCCTGGATGTCCCAGCGCAGTCTCCGGCGTGCGGAGGCCTCCGCCAAGGCCCCTGGGTGGCCCTGGTGCTCCCCCTTTCCGCTGCCGCGGCGCAGCCACTGGCGCACACCGGAGGCGGGCCCTACCTTCTGACCGCGTGAGCAGCGGCCCCAGGGCAAGTTCCTGCGGGCACGGGGGCAACCAGCGGACGCTGCCGATGAACACCCTGCCGCTGGTCGTCACCGCCGCCACCTTCGCCGCAGCCGGGCCGCGCGCCCATTCCCTCTCGGATCTGCCTGGACGCCGCGCAGCGTGAGAACTGCTCCTGACGGCGGCCCAGTCGCCGTCAGGAGCTGCAGGCCACGCCCTCCCGAACCTCCCCCCCCCCCCCGAGCCCAGTACGGCAACACGTGGGGGGAAATGTGGGACATCTCTGCGTCCCTCGACGGGCCTCGGTGACCGCTGCGCTCGGCCGACCCAGGGGGTTCTGAGCTTGGCCGTGTGCGGCGGCCAGCTGCGGCAGCGACACGCGGTTCTGCACTGGGCGATCAGCAGCCCGCTGGCGCGCAGCAACGTCTCCCTTGCGTCACGCTTCGGGTGGAGCTGCTGGACTCCGAGGTCGTAGGACCGCACGATGCGAGCTGTGAACCGACCCCGGCCGGTGTGGCCCCTGCTGGCGATGGCGGCGCTGCTGGCCGCCACGCCTGCGCTGGCCGCCTGCGGCGCCGGCGGGCCGGGCAGTTCGCCCTACGTCGCGGAGTTCGGCCTCGGAGCTGATACGCCCGAGGCCCGGCAGTTCGTGCTCACGCCGCTCCCCGGACCACGCGTTGAGGTGCTCCCCGCGCCGTCCCCTGCGCCCCGAATCACGCTGCCCGACCCCGGGGAAGGGTTCGACGAGCGGACCTACACGCCCTCGCCGGCGCCTGCGCCCGACTCCGGTGGCCCGTCGCCCCTCGAGTCGGCCTTCCAGCCCTCGATCGCCTGGGTCAACGACGGCCAGTACCTCGCGGTGGTCACCTTCGGCAGTTCCAGCTGTCCCAGCGGACCGCTTGGTACCGAGGTGGTCGCAGAGCAAGAGATCGAGGTCCGCCTGGGACCGCTGTTCCCCGACCGGGACGTCTGCTCTGCGGACATGAGCGGGCACGTCACGGTGGTGGAGCTGCCGTCGGGGGTCACGCCGACGAAGCCTCTGGCGGCCCGCTTCGGGGACCACGAGGTGACCATCGAGGCCACGGGTCGCTGACCCGGTCCCGCCGTACCGACTCGCTTGCCTGCGTCCGGTCACGGACCGGCTGTGTCAGCTGGCGGGCGGCAAGCGGTGCAGCTGGTAGCGGTACGTGTGGGTGCTCTGCGGCGGGCGCAGTTCGATGTCGGCCGGTGTGCGCACCGGGTCGGCCTTCCGCTGCCGGGTGATCCGGCCCGCGGCGGCCTGGCGGGCTGCGGCGGCGCGGCGGAACGACCCGTGGAACCACACCTCGAGGTCGAGGTAGCCGGGGTTGCTGTTGGCCTTCGCCAGCACGGTGGTGACGAGCTGCTCCACGTCGCCGTCGCGGTCGGGGCTGCGGGCCCAGTGCCGGGCGACTTCGAGCGCGAGGTGCGGGTCGGCCAGGTGCAGGCGGCGCTCGACCGCCGAGGCGAGCAGCTTGCTGACGGTGGTGTGCTGGTGCTTGGCGCGGGCCTCCTGCACGACGACCCACAACATGTGCGCGGCCATGTCGGACAGGCCCTGCGCCGGCCAGGTGTCGATCTTGCGGGCGCTCTTGCCGTAGTACAGGCCCTTCTTCACCTGCTTGGACAGCAGGCTGACCGGGACGCCGGCCGCGGTGGTGCCGTAGTCGAGGGCGCGGCGGGTGAGCAGCCGGTAGATGACGTCCCGCGGGCAGGGGCGTCCGGCGACGCAGGCCGGGCAGGCGGCGTGCGGCTCGCACGGTTTGGCGTCGCGGATCTGCTGATGGTTGGCCTTGTACCAGGCCCGCGCCGCCGGCCGGTCGAGGCGTTCCAGCAGCGGTTCCAGCGCGACGAGCAGGGTGCCCACGTCGCCGGGGTCGCGCGTGGTGGCCAGCAGCGCGGTGAGCCGGTCGAGGAGGCGGGGCGCGTGACGCTCGTCGTAGAGCACCTTGTCCGCGATCGTCGGGCAGTGCAGCCGCACGCAGGCGGCGATCTGCGCGGTCCAGGCGTCGAGCGCGGCCTCGGTCGGTCGGGCCGGCAGCCGGGTGCGGCCGTGGCAGGCGCGGACGTGGCCGGCCGGGATCTGCGGAGCGCGCATCCGCCGTCGGCGGCGGACTGTGGCAGCGATGTCGCTGCTGCGCTTGGGCTTGGTGACGCGGCAGAACTCGTCCCAGGTGGCGATGCCCAGCAGCGCGGCCTCGGCCAGGAGACAGTCGAGCACCTCGGCGGTGTCCTGAGCGTCCTTGAGCGCCTTGTGCAGCCGGGCCTGGGCGCGCGGCACGGCGAGGGTGGTGTTGATGCCGTACCGGGTGGCGAGGTCGGTGAGCTTGGCGAAGTTGGCGACGCCGGGCAGCTTGAGCCGGACGCCGAGGAACTCGGTGTCGAACACCAGCCGGTCGAACGGGGTCATCCCGGCGCGGGCGTAGGCGGCGGCCAGGTGGCCGACATCGAACAGGGCGTTGTGGCAGACCAGCGCGGCGTCCGGGTGCCCCGCGAGGAAGGCGTCCAGCTCGGCCAGCACGGCGGCGACGTCGGGCTGGCCGGCGAGGTCGGCGGTGCGGATGCCGTTGTAGGCGCTGCTGTCCTTGTCCACCGGCACACCGGGGTTGGCCAGCCGGTGGAACGTCTCCCGACGGGTGCCGTTGAGCAGCACCACGGCCCCGACCGAGATCGGGTGGAAGGCGGCCTCGGCGGTCTTGGTCGCCTTCGTGTGCGTGGTCTCGATGTCGAGAACGACGAACTCGCGGCCGGCGACCAGCTCCTGGTACGCCGCGCCCTTCTCCGGCGCGGTGCTCACGAGGAGTGCCGTTCGAGCAGCTCGGTGACGGAGAACGCGTCGCGCAGGCCGAGCACGCCCGCGGGCTCGGTCAGGGCGCGCGGCGGCGGTGCCCAGCCCGCGGTGCGCTTGGACGCCTCGCGCAGGGTGCGGGCAACCTCGTGCTGGTCGAGCAGCGCGCCGTTGGCGGCGGCGACGATGAGGTCGCCGAGCAGGTTGGTGCGGGCCAGGTTGGAGAACATCGCGCCGCGGCGGGTGGTCAGCCGCTTGACCCACGCCCGGATCTGCGCCTCGACCGCCGAGTTGCTGACCTGCACCTCCGGGTCGTTGTGCCGCTGCGCGACCAGCGCGGTGCGCCGCAGCAGCGGCTCGTACCGGCGCCGCTGCGCGGCCACCAGGTCCGCAGGAAGGTCCGCGGCCGCCGCGGCGTCCTCCAGCTCGTCGAACCAGGCGCTGACGGCCTTCGCGCCGCCGTCGCGCATCAGGTCGCTGCTGAGCCGGAACATGTGGTCGCGCACCTTGTCGGCCAGCCGCCCGCGGGGCGGGGTCAGCTTGCCCTCGATGTTGCGGGTCGCGTGGAACATGCACGGCACGAACGTGGTCTTCTTGCCCCACACGGCGGTCGCGGCCTTCTCGATCGCCGCCGCGCCGTCGGCGACGAGGAAGTCCGGCGCGTCGAGCTCGGCCAGGACCAGCCGCCAGGCCTCGGTAGACGCGTTGGGCAGCGCCCGCACCCGCACCAGCCGGCTCGACCGGCCGGTGACCTTGCCGTCCTTGTCGCGCTCCCAGCTGGTCCGGGTGACCACCAGCGCGGTCCACACAACCGGGGCGTTCGTCAGCGTGGCCGACCGGGCGTAGTCCCGCTTCACCGCCACCTCGTCGGCGAAGTACACCACCGGCAGCCCCTCGGCCCGGTAGGCCGCCTCCTCCACCTGCATCGCCGCGAGCGCCGGCTCGGTGATGAACGGGGCGAACCGCTCGAGGACGTCGGCCGAGAGGTGCCAGTGCGCCTTCAGCTCCCGGCGCGGACCGAACTGGCCGGCCTCGTGCAGCTCCTCGGGCGTCTTGCCGCCGACCGTGCGTACCCGCCCGGTCGGGCGCTTCATCTGCTCCAACGCTCGCTTCGACACCGCCGTGTAGGCGTGCCCGTCGGCCAGCTCGCGCAGCACCGACACGACCACCGGTGTCGGCACGTTCAGCCGCCGGCTGACCGCCTCCTCCCCGGCGTGCCTCGGGGTCAGCACCTCGCAGTCCGGGCAGCAGGTGTCGTCCTCCACCGCCGCGCGCGGCAGCGGAGCGGAGAAGGTGTGGGCGTCGCCGTCGTCGGTCCGACTCACGCAGCGGTACCGCTGCCGCTCGCCGGCGGCGGTCTTGTAGGTGCCGTGGGGCCACACGTAGCGCCCGCCGTGCCCCGGCCTGGGGCACTCCGGCGCACTCACCACCTGGTCGATCAGCAGCCGCGCGTCCGCCTTCGGCCGGGTGAGCACCGTGAAGTAGTGGACGCCGGCCTCGCCGCCCTGCTCGAACCGGCAGCGGAACACGCGCGTCGCTCCGCGCCTCGACTGCCTGGCCTCGTGAGCATGGACCTGCGCGCCCGCGTGCCCGTCCGGGCACGCGGGCGCAGGCACAGACCGGCGAGCGGCCACCGTGTGCACCTCCGACGCCGAGGGCGCGGGCGGCCCTTACGCAGCGTCAAGATCAAACCACACAGCGCGAACAAAGTCCCACATTTCCCCCCACGTGTTGCCGTACTGGCCCCGAGCCGGCGTCCGCGCGGGCCCGCGCGCCGTCCACACCCCGGGCAGCCGTCCACAGCCGGCGTCGTGACCGCGGGAGAGGGCGGTCGCGCTCCCTAGCGTCGCCGGGGTGCGCCTGCTTGCCCGCCGTGACGACGACGCCGACGTCATCCGTGCCCGGCTGCGCGCCGTCCTGGCCGAGCCGCGCCCCGCCGCCGACGGCTGGGTCCCCGAGGACGACGCCCCGCCCTGGCCGGCGGACGACCGGATCACCGTGCCGGTCGACGTCGCGGGGCGCCCGGACCCACCCGCCGGTGTGGGGCGGCACCGGGCACCCGGCACGACGCCCCGCTGGGACGCCGGCCGCGCCGGTGGGCGCGCCGTGTGGGCCGCCGCGGTGGTGGCGGTCCTGCTCCTGCTGTTCTGGACGTGGTCCCAGCGGCCCCGGGTGGAGCCGGCGGCGGCGCCGCTGCCCTCGCCCACCGCGCCGGCCACCCCCGCAGCCGGCGAGCCCCCGGTGGGGGAGGTGACCGAGACCGCCGGCACTGTGGTCGTCTCCGTGGTGGGGCAGGTGGCGCGGCCGGGTCTGGTCACGCTCACCGCGGGCGCCCGGGTCGCCGACGCGGTCGAGGCGGCCGGCGGGCTCCTGCCCGAGGCCGACCCGGCCTCGGTGAACCTGGCCGCGCTCCTCTCCGACGGGCAGCAGGTCGCCGTGGGTGTGCCCGGTGCGGTCGCGGAGGGGCCGCCCGCGGGAGGCCCCCCGGGCGGCGGGGGCCGCGTCGACCTGAACACCGCCGGGGTGGCGGAGCTGGACGCGCTGCCGGGCATCGGCCCGGTCCTCGCCCAGCGCATCGTCGAGCACCGCACCCGCAGCGGCGGTTTCCGCAGCGTCGAGGAGCTCGACGACGTGCCGGGCATCGGCCCGGCGAAGGCGGCCGAGCTCGCCGAGCTGGTGTCGGTGTGAGCGCGGCGCTCGACCGCTGTCGCTTCCTCGACCTGCGGCTCTGGCCGCTCGCCGGCGCGGTCTGGATGGTGACGCTGGGGGCGCCGCTGGTGCGGTGGCCGGTGCTGGCCGCCCTGGGTGGGGCCGCGCTCGGTGCGGCGGTCCTCCTCGCGCGTGCCCGCGGTCCCGCGGCGAGCGTCGCCCTCGTCGTCCTGGCCGGCCTCGCGGTGGCCTCCGGCGCCGGCGCGGTGCGCGGCGCGGCGCGCGAGGCGTCCCCGCTGCGCGCAGCCGCCGCGGAGGGCGGGACCGCGCAGGTGACCGTGACCGTGCGGACCGATCCCCGGGCGCTGGCGGGCGGCGGCGGTGCGTCGCGCGTCCTCCTCGAGGCGGACGTCACGGTGCTCGCCGACGGCGGCGCGGTTCACCGGCTGGAGGAGGCCGTCCTCGTCTTCGCACCCGCCGACGGCTGGTCCGGGCTCCTGCCCGGGCAGCAGCTCCGGGTGCGCGCCGGGCTGGCACTCCCCGGAGAGGGCGACGACGTGGTGGCGGTGCTGTCGGCCCGCGGTCCGCCGGAGCCGGTCGGCGGCCCCGGGGCCGTCCAGCGCGTGGCGGGCGAGCTGCGGCACGCCCTGGCCGCCGCCGCGGACCGTGTGCTGGACGACCGGGCCGGCGGGTTGCTGCCGGGGCTGGTGGTGGGTGACACCAGCCGGATGGACCCGGTGCTGGACGAGGAGTTCCAGCAGGCCGGGCTGGCGCACCTGACCGCCGTCTCCGGGGCCAACGTGGCGATCGTGATCGCCGGCATCCTCCGGCCGCTGCGGCGCCGGGCCGTCGACCGCCGGGTCCAGGCGCTGGTGGGCGGGCTGGCGCTCGTCGGCTTCGTCGTGCTGGCCCGGCCGAGCGCCAGCGTGCTCCGGGCCGCCGCCATGGGCGCGGTCACCCTGCTCGCACTCGCCTCCGGGCGGTCGCGGGCCGCGCTGCCGGCGCTCGGTGCCGCGGTGACCGTGCTGCTCCTGGTCCAGCCGGGGCTGGCGCGGGACGCCGGTTTCACGCTGTCCGTCGCGGCCACCGCGGCCATCGTGCTCCTGGCCCCGCCGTGGGCGCGCCGGCTGCGCGGGCACGGCTGGCCCGGGTGGCCGGCCGACGCCGTGGCGGTGAGCGTCGCCGCCGGGCTGGCGACCGCTCCGGTGATCGCCGGGCTCACCGGCACGGTCAGCCTGGTCTCGGTGCCGGCCAACCTCCTGGCGGCCCCGGCCGTGCCGCCGGCGACCGTCCTCGGGTTGCTGGCCGCGCCCCTCGGGGTGCCCTGGCCCTGGGCCGGCGACGCTCTGGTCTGGCTCGCCGGGTGGCCGGTGCGCTGGATCGTGCTCGTGGCGGAGCGGGCGGCGGCCGCGCCGGACGCCGTCGCCGGCTGGCCGGCCGGGACGGTGGGGGCGCTGCTGCTCACCGGCCTCCTGCTGACCCTGGGGTACCTGCTGTGGCGGTTCCCCCGGGCGCGGCTGCTCGCGCTCGCGGCCCTCGTCGGGGTGGTCGCGGTGGGCTGGCCGCTGCGCCAGCAGCTGGACGGCTGGCCGCCGGCCGGAGCGCTGCTGGTGGCCTGCGACGTGGGGCAGGGCGACGGCCTGGTGCTCCCCGTGGGCGACGGCCGGGGGATCCTGGTCGACGCCGGCCCGGACCTCGCCCCGATCGACCGCTGCCTCGACCGCCTCGGGATCGACCACCTGCCCCTCGTGCTGCTCTCGCACCTGGACGCCGACCACGTCGGCGGCCTCGCCGGCGCCCTCGGCGGCCGCACGGTGGGCGTCGTCGCGAGCGGCACCCTCTCGCCGGCCGACCACCGGGCGGCGGGCATCGAGGCCCTGGTGCGGCGCGCCGGCGGCACCCGCGAGCTCCTCGTGCCGGGCGACCGCCGCAGCGTTGCCGGGGTCGAGATCGAGGTGCTCGCGCCCGATCCGCGCCGGGCCACCGCGGCGGCCGATCCCAACGGGCTGTCGCTCGTCGTCCGGGTCACCGCCGCGGGGGTGCGCCTGCTCCTCACCGGCGACATCGGTGCCGACGAGGAGGCCGCGCTGCTGCGCGACGGCACGGATCTCCGCGCCGACGTCCTCAAGGTGCCCCACCACGGCAGCGGCGACGCCGACCCGGCGTTCCTCGCCGCCACCGGAGCGCGAGCCGCGCTCATCTCGGTGGCGGCGGACAACACCTACGGGCACCCCGCTCCGCGGCTGCTGCGGTGGCTGGCCGACGCCGGCACGCGGGTGCACCGCACCGACCGGGACGGCGACCTCGCGGTGGTCGGCCGGGCCGGGAACTGGGGGATCGCCGCCCGGGGCGCGGACCCCGGCGGCCAGGCGGCGGCAGGCGGACCCGGAGCCATCGACGCCCCGGTCCCGGGCTCCCGGGCGGCCACCGCGGAGCGTCGGTCCCGCGTGGCACCATGCGGAGGTGCCTGCCGCCCCCGTCGAGCCCACGTCGCACCTGCGCGTGGTCATCGGCGAGGAGGAGCTGTTGCGCTCCCGCGCCGTCGGGGCCGTGCGCCGGGCGATCCTCGCCCGCCACCCCGACGCCGAGGTGCACGAACTGGCGGCCATGGGGCTGCCGGTGGGGGAGCTGGCCGACGTGCTGGCGCCGTCGCTGTTCGGCGGGCACCGGCTCGTCGTCGTCACCGGGGTGCAGGAGTCGGCCGGCGCGCTGGCCGATGCCCTGGCCGGCTACGCGAAGGAACCGGACCCGGACCTGACGCTGGTGATCGTGCACTCCGGTGGCAAGCGGAACGAGGCCCTGGTCAAGGCGTTCAAGGCCGCCGGTGCGGCGGTCGACGAGTGCCCCAAGGTCTCCTCCGTCGGCGACCGCATCGCGTTCGCGCGCAACGAGGTGCGCCGGCTCGGCGGCCGGATCACCCCCGATGCGGTCACCGCACTGGTCGACGCCGTGGGCGCCGACCTGCGCGCGCTCTCGGCGGCCGCCGGTCAGCTGGTCTCCGACTTCGGCGGCAGCATCGATGCCGACGACGTCGCCCGGTTCCACCGCGGGCAGGCCGAGGTCACCGGGTTCACCGTGGCCGAGCGCGTGCTGACCGGTGACCGGGCGGGCTCGATCGAGATGCTGCGCTGGGCGCTCGAGCGCGGGGTCGCCCACGTGCTGATCGCCGACGCCATCGCCGACGGCGTGCGCACCGCGGCCCGGGTGGCCTCGCTGAGCTCCAGCAACCCCGGCGACCTCGCCCGCACGCTGAAGATGCCGCCCTGGAAGGTCAAGAAGGCGCAGGCGCAGGCGCGCGGCTGGAGCATCGAGGGCCTCCAGCTGGCCCTCGGCGTGGCCGCCGACCTCAACGCCGACGTCAAGGGTGTCGCGGCCAGCGCGGACTACGCCCTCGAGCGGGCCATCCGCCGCATCGTCACCATCCGGGCGGAGACGGGCCGGGGCCGACCGGCCCGCACCGGCCGCTGAGCCCAGCGCCGAGGCGGGCGCGTCGAGACCGCTCCGGAGGACGAACCGCTAGCTTGTCACCCATGGAACCCGACGGTCCCGGAACGTGGTCGGCTGTCGCGCGCTGGAGGGCGGCCGGCTGGGACTACGTCGTCATCCTCGGGTGGCTCGCCGTGCTCGCGGCGGTGGCGGCGGGGGCGCGACTGTCGGGTCTCGTCCCGGAGGGAGGTCAGCGCGACCCGGTCGACCTGGTGATCGCCGACCTGGGCGTCTTCGCGGCCACCGTGCTGCCCGTGTGGCTGTACTTCACGCTCCGCGAAGCCGGTGCCCGGCATGCCGGTCCGGGCAAGGAGCGCGCCGGCCTGCGGGTGGCGGTCGACGACACGACGCCGCAGGCCGACCTGCCCGCGGAACCGGTCGGCCCCGGCATCGGGCGAGCGGCCTGGCGGAATGCGGTGAAGTGGCTGCCCTGGCAGCTGGCGCACCTCGCCGTCGCACGAGCCATCCTCGGCAGCGACGAGTGGGTGGTCATGGGCGTCAGCTACGCCTTGTCGCTGCTCTTGCCGCTGCTCAGCCTCGGCATGGCCTGGCGCGATCCGCGGAGGCGGGCGCTGCACGACCGCCTCGCCCGCACGGTCGTCGTCCCGGCAGCTCTCGTGCCGCGCACCTGAGGCCGCGCGACCTCCACCTCCCGGCCGGGGCGGGCCGTGACCGGCCCGACGCGGCGGATCAGCGCGGGGCCAGGCGGGTCGACGGGTCGCGGCACCACGCCTCGACGGCGGGCCAGCGGCCGTACCCGGCCTCCGGGTCGAGGTGCCCCTGACCCGGCAGCAGGTCGACGTCGACACCGAGCGCTCGGTACACGGGCACCGCACCGCCGCCGGGCCAGTACGGGTCGTCGTCGCTCGCCACCAGGCGCACCGAGCCGGCCCCACGGCTCAGCTGGTGCGCATCAGGGCCGAAGGCGGCGAAGGCGGCCACCTCCGGGTACCCGGCCAGCACCTCGGGCGCGGGCGGGGCGACCAGCAGCACCCGGTCCACGCGCTCCGCCGGCGTCAGCAGGGACGCCGCGTGCTGCCACAGCGGCACGGCGAGGGAGTGCGCCACGACGACGCGTTCGCCGGCGCCCAGCTGGGCCAGTTCGGCCCGCAGAAGCTCGGTCCAGGTGCCGAGCACCGGCCGGTCCGGGTCCGGGAACTGGGGATAGAGGACCTGCTCGCCGGCGGCGCGCAGCGACTCCACGAGCTGCCACTGCCAGTGGTGCGCGGGCCGGCGGTTCTGCCACCCGTGCAGGACGAGGAAGCGGCGTCCGGGGGAGGCCACGGGCAGTCCTTGAGGGCGGTAGGAGGGTGCTGCGGCAGCAGGGACGCGACGAGCCCCCGTTCCCCGCGAGGGGAGGGGGGCTCGTCGTCGAGCGTGCGCGTCCGGGTGGACGCGGGCCGATCAGAGACCGGCGGTGAGCTTCGCCAGACCCGACTTGCGGTTGGCGGCCTGGTTCTTGTGGATGACGCCCTTGCTGGCGGCCTTGTCCAGCTGCTTGGCAGCGGCCTGGTAGGCGGCGGTCGCGGCCGCGGCGTCCCCGGACTCGGCGGCGGTGCGCACCCGCCGGACGGCCGTCTTCAGGGCGGACTTGACGGCAACGTTGCGCTGGCGCGCCTTCTCGTTGGTCTTGATCCGCTTCATCTGGGACTTGATGTTCGCCACGCGTGAGCCTCGGTGTCTCGACAGGAGGGAGTACTTCTGACAATGGTGCTGAAGATCTGCGTCCGGGCATGCGCCACAGGACCGGCCTGCAAAGATACCAGCGTCCGGCCGGCCACCCCAACCCGCCGTCCGACGACCTCCCGCACACCCCGCGCGAGCCCCTCGCCGCGCCGGGCTAGGGCCTCGGGCCGGGACGTGGGACGATGGCGGCACTGTGACGACTCCTGCTGCCACCGATCCGGCCCGCATCCGGAACTTCTGCATCATCGCCCACATCGACCACGGCAAGTCGACGCTGGCCGACCGGATGCTCGAGGTCACCGGGATCATCGAGGCCCGGCAGATGCGCGCCCAGTACCTCGACCGCATGGACATCGAGCGCGAGCGCGGCATCACCATCAAGGCGCAGAACGTCCGCCTGCCGTGGACCCAGCGCTCCGGTGAGCACGCCGGCGGTGAGTTCGTCCTCGACATGATCGACACCCCCGGGCACGTCGACTTCACCTACGAGGTGTCCCGGTCGCTGGCCGCCTGCGAGGGCGCGGTGCTGCTGGTGGACGCGGCGCAGGGGATCGAGGCGCAGACGCTGGCGAACCTCTACCTGGCGCTGGAGAACGACCTCACGATCATCCCGGTGCTCAACAAGATCGACCTGCCGGCCGCCCAGCCGGAGAAGTACGCCGCGGAGATCGCGCACATCATCGGCTGCGACCCCGACGACGTCCTCCGCGTCAGCGGCAAGACCGGCGAGGGCGT
The DNA here is from genome assembly GCF_054050815.1 of Blastococcus sp. SYSU DS0552. Classification (NCBI taxonomy): domain Bacteria; kingdom Bacillati; phylum Actinomycetota; class Actinomycetes; order Geodermatophilales; family Geodermatophilaceae; genus Blastococcus; species Blastococcus sp. SYSU DS0552. The sequence goes on along the minus strand of NZ_JBJHAB010000031.1, from coordinate 9,671 downwards.
GCCCGAGCTGCTCGACCGCATCGTCGAGGAGATCCCCGCGCCCACCGGCGTCGCCGAGGGGCCGGCGCGGGCGATGATCTTCGACTCGGTCTACGACATCTACCGCGGCGTCATCACCTACGTGCGCGTGGTCGACGGGCGCATCTCCGCCCGCGAGAAGATCAAGATGATGTCGACCGGCGCGACCCACGAGCTGCTCGAGATCGGCGTCATCTCGCCCGAACCCAAGCCCGTGGACTCCCTCGGCGTCGGCGAGGTCGGCTACTTCATCACCGGCGTGAAGGACGTCCGCCAGTCCCGTGTGGGCGACACCGTCACGCTGGCGAACAAGCCGGCGGCGGAGTCCATCGGCGGGTACCGAGACCCGCGCCCGATGGTCTACTCCGGCCTCTACCCGATCGACGGCAGCGAGTACCCGCTGCTGCGCGAGGCGCTGGACAAGCTGCTGCTCAACGACGCGGCGCTGGTCTACGAGCCGGAGACGTCGGCGGCGCTCGGCTTCGGCTTCCGCGTCGGTTTCCTGGGGCTGCTGCACCTGGAGATCGTCCGCGAGCGGCTGGAGCGCGAGGCCGGCATCAGCCTGATCTCCACCGCCCCGAACGTCGTCTACCGGGTGATCATGGAGGACGGCACCGAGCACACGGTGACCAACCCCAGCGACTGGCCCGAGGGCAAGATCGACCGCGTCTACGAGCCGATCGTCAACGCCACGGTCATCGCGCCCAGCGACTACACCGGCGCGATCATGGAGCTCTGCCAGGGTCGGCGCGGCCAGCTCGGCGGCATGGACTACCTCAGCGAGTCCCGCGTCGAGCTGCGGTACACCCTGCCGCTGGGGGAGATCATCTTCGACTTCTTCGACGCGTTGAAGTCCCGCACCCGCGGCTACGCCTCGCTGGACTACCAGGAGGCCGGCGAGCAGGAGTCGGCGCTGGTGAAGGTGGACATCCTGCTGCAGGGCGAGGCGGTCGACGCGTTCAGCGCGATCGTGCACAAGGACAAGGCCTACAGCTACGGCGTGATGATGGCCGGCAAGCTGCGCGAGCTCATCCCGCGGCAGCAGTTCGAGGTGCCGATCCAGGCCGCGGTCGGCTCCCGGGTGATCGCCCGCGAGACGGTCCGCGCCATCCGCAAGGACGTCCTCGCCAAGTGCTACGGCGGTGACATCACCCGCAAGCGGAAGCTGCTGGAGAAGCAGAAGGAGGGCAAGAAGCGGATGAAGATGGTCGGCCGCGTCGAGGTCCCCCAGGAGGCGTTCGTCGCCGCGCTCTCCACCAACGAGTCGACCGCCTCCGCCAAGCCCAAGTGACCGGGCGGGTCGACGCCGTCTGCGTGTCCGGGACCGACCTCCTCCCGCTGCCCGGTCGTCGGCCCGACCGCAGCGGGATCGCCAAGCGGCCGGTGGTCGGTCGGGTGGCCGTCGGGGAGCGGGGGCTGGACGGCGACGTCCAGGTCAACCGGAAGTACCACGGTGGGGACGGCCAGCAGCTCTACGCCTACGCCCAGGAGGACGCCGACTTCTGGATCGCGGAACTCGCCCGCGAGCTGCCGCCGGGCATGTTCGGCGAGAACCTGCGAACGACGGGGCTCGCCCTCACCGACGCCGTCCTCGGCGAGCGCTGGCGGGTCGGGACGACCCTGCTCGAGGTGACCGCGCCCCGGATCCCGTGCGCCAACTTCGCCCGCTTCTGGGACGAGCCGCAGCTGGTCAAGCGGTTCACCGCGCACGGGGCGCCGGGCGCCTATGTGCGGGTGCTCGAGACCGGGGACGTCGGTGCCGGCGACGCCGTCGAGCTCGTGTTCCGACCCGACCACGAGGTGACCGTCGGACTGGCCTTCCGGGCGTTGACGACCCAGAAGTACCGGATCGCCGAGCTGGAGCCGGCGCTGCCCCATCTGCCCGACAGGGTCCGCGCGAAGGTTGCTGGCAAGGTCGCCAGGCGGGTCACGCCCATCCTCTAGTCGTGACGGCGCTAGTGTCCGCCGCGACGGCGGGGGAGCCCTGCCGCGACGGGAGGACGTCATGCTGCTGCGCCGATCCGTCGTGCCGCTGCTCGCGCTGGTGATCGTCGTCGGCCCGGTGCTCGCCGCCTGCAGGTCCGACGAGCCCGAGGTGTCGGCGGACGGCCTGCTCGAGCGGGCCAAGCAGACGCTGGACGAGGCGGAGAGCGCGCACTTCGACCTGGCCAGCGAGGGTGCCCCGACCACCGGGACGGTGCTGGTCGGCGGCGACGGCGACATCGCCCGCCCGGCCTCCTTCGACGGCACGCTCCAGGTGCTGGCGCTGGGCTCCACGCTGGACCTGCAGGTGGTCTCCGTCGACGGGACCGTGTACGCGCAGCTGCCGTTCACCAGCGGGTTCAGCGTGATCGACCCCACCCGGTTCGGTTTCGGCGACCCCGGCGCGCTGCTCGACCCCGAGACCGGCATCTCCCAGTTGCTGGTCCAGGCGGGGGCGGCCGAGCTGGGGGAGGAGCGGCGGGTGGACGGCGAGGTCGTCCGCGAGGTGACCGCCGAGCTGCCCGGCGACCTGGTGGAGCAGGTGCTCGCCAGCGAGGACCCGTCCCAGCCGGTGCAGGCCCGGTTCTCGATCGCCACCGACAGCGGTGAGCTGCGCCGGGCGGAGCTGACCGGCCCCTTCTTCGAAGCCGGCACCGACGCCACCTACCTCCTCGAGCTCAGCGACTTCGGGGCCGATGTCGAGATCACCGCGCCGGCCACCGGCTGAGGCTGCGGTCGCCCCGTCCCGGCCGGTCCCCGGACCGGCCGCGATCGCCCTCGCCACCCTGGCCGTGCTGGTCACGGCCGCCGACACCTACGTCGTCGTCCTGGCGCTGCCCGACATCCTCACCGGGGTCGGGGTCGGGCTGGACGAGCTGCAGCGGGCGACCCCCATCGTCGGGGGCTTCCTGCTCGGCTACACCGCCACGCTGCCGCTGCTCGGCCGGCTGGCGGACCTCCGCGGGCGGGCGCCCGTGCTCATCGGCTGCCTGCTGCTGTTCGCGCTGGGCTCGCTGCTGACGGCGACGGCGGAGACGCTGGGCCCGGCCGTGGCCGGTCGCGGTCTGCAGGGCATCGGGGCCGGCGGCCTGGTGCCGGCCACGCTCTCGCTGGTCGCCGACCGGTGGCCGCCCGAGCGCCGGGCGGTCCCGCTCGGCATCGTGGGCGCGGTCCAGGAGGCGGGCGCCGTCCTGGGGCCGCTGGCGGGGGCCGCCGTGCTGGCCGTCGCCGACTGGCGGGCGATCTTCTGGCTCAACCTGCTCCTGGGGGTGGGTCTGGCCGCCGGCGTCGTCGTCACCGGCCGGGTGCGGCGACCGGATCCGATCGGGGTGGCGCTGGCCGTCGTCGCCGCCACCGCCCTGGGGCTGCTGCTCGCCGAGCCCTCCGCGCTCGCCGAGGACGTCACCCTCGGGCTGCTCTACGTCCCCCTGGCCGACGGGTGGGGGTGGACGGCGCCGCTGCTGCTGCTCACCGTGCTGGCCACCGGCGCCCTGGTGGCGCGCGGCATCGCCCGGCCCGCCGGTGCGGTGCTGCCGCTGCGCGGGCTGGGCCGGCTGGCCCGGGAGGTCGACGTCGTCGGCTCGGCGCTGGCCGTGGTGTCGCTGGGCGCACTGGTCTGGGCCTTTGCCGCCGCCGACCCGGCCCGAGAGGTCGTGGCGCACGGCCGGCTGCTGCTGCCGGTGGCCGCGGTCGCCGGCCTGCTGTTCGTGCTGCACGAGCGGCGCGCGTCCGAGCCGGTGCTGCCGTTGGCCGCGCTGCGCCCGGTCGGTGCCTGGGGCGCGCTGGTGGTCAACGTCTTCGTGGGCGCCGCGCTGGTCGCCGCGCTCGTCGACGTCCCGCTGTTCGCCCGGGCCACGACCGCGCCCGGGAACCAGCTGGCGGCGGCGCTGGTGCTGCTGCGGCTGCTGGTCGCCGTGCCGGTGGGCGCGGTGGCCGGGGGCTGGCTGTGCCGGGTGGTGCCGCCGCGTGCCGTCGCCGGTGCCGGGATGGCGCTGGCCGCGGCGGCGTTCGCCGCGATGACCGGGTGGGACGAGCGGTCGCTGGACGGCGTCGGCTCCACCGTCGTGCTGGTCGCCGCGGGCCTCGGATTCGGCCTCGCCATCGCGCCGGTGAACGCGGTCCTGCTGGCGGTCACCCCGCCGCGGGTGCACGGGAGCGCGAGCTCGCTGGCGGTCGTGGCGCGCACCGTCGGCATGCTGGCCGGGCTGTCGTTGCTCACCGCCGTCGCCCTGCGCCGCTTCACCGCCGAGGTGGCGGCGATCGGCACCCCCATGGAGCTGTGCCCGGCCACCCCCGCCGACTGTGCTGCCTACGACGCCGCCACGGAGGCGGCGGTGCTCACCCAGCTGCACACCGTCTTCGCCGGTGCGGCGATCGCGTCCGCGCTGGCCTCGGTGGCGGCGCTGGTCCTGCTCCGTGGAGGGCCGGTCAGGAGTCCAGCGCGAGCCTGAGGTCGTCGCGGAGGGCCGGGAGGTCGACGCCGCGGTCGTGCAGCACCTTCACCGCCAGCCCCTCGCCCTCGCGGAGGAGCCCCAGCAGGACGTGCCCGTCGGTGATCGTCCGCGACTTCATCGCGATGGCCTCGCGCAGGGAGAGCTCCAGCACCTTCTCCGCCCGCGGGGTGAACGGGATGTGCCCCGCAGCCCCCTTCCGCCGCGGGCCGTCCAGGGCGCCGGCCCCGAAGGCCTCCTCGACCCGGTCGCGGACGGCGTCCAGATCGATGCCGAGGCTGCTCAGCGCGTCGGCGTCCAGCTCGTCGCCGCCCCGGTTCGCCCGCACCGCCGCCACGACGTCGTCGTGGGTGATCCCGTGCCCGGTGAGCGCGCGGGCCGCCGTCGTCGCCGGCCGGGCCAGCATGCCCAGGAGCAGGTGCTCGGTGCCGATGCGCGGGTGCCGGAGCTCGCGCGCCTCGGCCTGGGCCCCGACGACGACGTCCCGGGCCTCCTGTGTGAACCTCTCGAACATCGTCAGTCCCTCCGTCGGAGCGGCCCGCGGCCGCGTGAGTACTTCTTGTGCACCGCCTGCCGGCTGACGCCGAGCTGCTGGGCGATCTGCTCCCAGGTCCAGCCCTGGTCGCGGGCGTTGTCGACCTGGAGCGCCTCCAGCCGTTCGACGAGGACGCGCAGCGACCGGACCGCCGTGAGCCCCACCGCCGGGTCCTTGCTGCTGGCTGCCGAAGCCACCTGTGCCGTGTCCGCCATGGCTGTCAACTTAGGTTGCCTACCGCCGCCGTGTCAACTGCCGTTGACACGTGCGAGGCTGGAGGGGAGCCGCTCCCCGGCTCCCGGACGAGCGGTGCCGTACCCGGTGTGCGACAAGACGGCGCCAGAGGAGGCCGCGATGTCGTGGGTGGTGCTGGTCGTGTCCGGGATGCTGGAAGCCGTCTGGGCGGCGGCGCTCGACCGCTCGCACGGCCTCACCCGGCCGGTGCCCTCGGTGGTGTTCGGCGTCGCCCTGGTCGCGAGCATGGGTGGGCTGGCCTACGCCATGCGCGAGCTCCCGCTGGGCACGGCCTACGCGGTGTGGGTGGGCATCGGCGCCGTCCTCACGGTCGCCTACGCGATGGTGACCGGTCTCGAGCCCGTGTCGCTGGTGCGGGTTCTGCTGCTCGCGGGCATCGTCGGCTGCGTGATCGGGCTCAAGGTCGTGCACTGACCCCGGTCAGCCGCCGGGGGCGACCTCGAAGTGCGTGACCGTCTCCTCACGCTCCACCAGGTAGCGGTCGTCCTCGGGGTAGAAGACGGCCCGCTCGATGTCTTCGCCGGCGAAGCCGCGGATGACGTCCCGGTCGGTCCAGAAGCTGAGCGTGACCACCTCGGTGTGACCGTCGCCCAGATCGCGGGTGAGCATGTGCGCGCCCCGGTTCCCCGGGGTCTGCCGGTACTCGGCCATGCCGGTGCCCTCGATGTAGTCGACGTAGGCGTCGCGGTCCGCGGTGCGGACCCGACCGCGCCACATGCGAGCGATCACCGGTGGCCCCTTCAGAGCGTGAAGACGATCTTCCCGTTGGTGCGCCCCTCGAGCATCCGGGCGAAGCCGTCCCGGGCCTGTGCCAGGGGCAGCTCGACGTCGATCTGCGGCCGGATGCCGGTGACGGCGCACATCTGGATGAGCGCCTCCAGCTCGGCCTTCGTGCCCATGGTCGAGCCGATGACCGACAGCTGGGTGAAGAAGACCCGGTTGAGCTCGGCGCCGGGGTTGAACCCGGTGGTCGCGCCGGAGGTGACGAGCACGCCGCCGGGCTTCAGCGACTTGATGCTGTGGCTCCAGGTGGCCTCGCCGACGGTCTCCATGACGCCGTCGACCCGCTCGGGCAGCCGGGCGCCGCTCTCGAACGCCTGCTCGGCGCCGAGCGCGAGGGCTGCGGCCCGCTTCTCCTCACTGCGGCCGGTCACCCAGATCCGGTAGCCGGCGGCGCGGCCGAGCACGATGAGCGCCGTCGCCACGCCGCCGCTGGCGCCCTGCACGAGCACCGTCTGCCCCGGGCGCAGGCCGGACTTCACGAACAGCATCCGGTAGGCGGTCAGCCATGCGGTGGGCAGGCAGGCGGCCTCGGCGAAGGAGAGCTCGGCGGGCTTGGGCAGCAGGTTCCGCTTCGGGACGGCGACCTTCTCCGCCATCGAGCCCTGGTGCACCTCCGACAGCAGCGAGCGCTTCGGGTCGAGGGTCTCGTCGCCCATCCAGTCAGGCGTGGAGATGACCCCGTGGACGACGACCTCGTTGCCGTCGGCGTCGATGCCGGCGGCGTCGGTGCCGAGGATCATCGGCATCCGCTCGGCGGGCAGGCCGATGCCCTGGAGGCTGAACAGGTCGTGGTGGTTCAGCGAGACCGCCTTGACCTGGATGGTCGTCCAGCCGTCGGGAGCCTCCGGCTCGGGGCGCTCGCCGATCTCCAGCACGGAGAGCGGGTCCTTCGGGTTCGGGGTGGAGACGAAGGCAGCCAGCATGGCCGCGAACCTAACCGACCAGGCGCGCGGCTGCCTCACGTGCCGTTGTCAGCGCCTCGGGGTCGTCGCCCGCGGTGGAGGCGACGAGCGCGCCCTCGTAGAGCAGGTGGAGCGTCGCCGCGATCGCCTCCGGGTGCGCGATCCCGGCCTCGGTGGCGAGTTGGGTGAACCGTCGCCGCATCCACTCCTTCTCGGCGCGGATCACCGGGAGCGCGGGGTGGTCCGTGCCGCCGACCTCGGCGTAGGCGTTCACGAACGCGCAGCCCCGCTGCTGCTCCTCCCGCCACCGGCGCGCCGCGTCGAAGACGGCGAGGATCCGGTCGCTGCCCGGGGCGCGTGCCGCGATCTCGGCCTCGAGGAGTTGCTGCCACGTCCAGGCCCGGCGCTCCAGGTACAGGGCGACCAGCGCGTCCTTCGAGCCGAACCGGTCGTAGAGGGTCTTCTTGGTGGTGCCCGCAGCCTCCGCGATGGCGTCGACCCCGACGGCCCGGATGCCGTGGGCGTAGAAGAGTCGCGAGGCGGCGTCGAGCAGCCGCTCTGCGGCTGGGGTCAGGCTGGTCGGTGCTGCGATCACGTCGGACATGTCCCCTCCTCCCGATCGGTGCACTGCGAGTATACCGACCGGTGTGGTTACCTCGGCCGGGTGAGGGATCGCCGTACCGACGCCGTGGCCGCGGGCGTCCTCGTCGTGTGCTGGTCGTCCGGCTTCGTCGGCGCGGAGTTCGCCACCCGGGACGCTCCGGTCGCGACGGTGCTCGCCTGGCGCACCGGGCTGGCGGCGGCTCTCCTCGGCGGCTGGGTGCTGCTGCGGGGCGAGCGCCTGCAGCCCGGCTCCCTGCTGCGCCAGGCCAGCCTCGGCCTCCTCGTGCAGGCGGTCTACCTGGGTGGTGTCTTCGCCGCCGCGGGCGCGGGTGTCCCGGCCGGCACGTCGGCGCTGGTCGCGGCGCTCCAGCCGCTGGTCGTCGCCGTCGTCGCGGCACCCTTGCTGGGGGAGCGGACAACGGCGCGCCAGCGGGTGGGACTGCTCGTCGGTGCGGGCGGCGTCGCGCTCGTGGTCGTGGGCGATCTCGGTGCGGGCGGCGCCTCGCCCGTGGCCTTCCTGCTCCCGGTCGTGGCCCTGGCCGGTCTCTCCGCCGGCACGCTGCTGGAGCGGCGGTGGGCACCGGCGGAGTCGCTGGCCGTCGCGCTCGCCCTGCAGTCCGTCGTGGCGGCGCTGGTGTTCGGTGCGGTGGCCGGCGCGCGAGGGGAGCTGTCCCCGCCGGCCGAGCCGGCGTTCTGGGTGGCGATGGCCTGGCTGGTCCTGCTCTCCACCGGGGGGGGCTACGGCAGCTACCTGTTCGTGGTGCGCCGGTCGGGCGCCACGACCGCCAGTACGCTGCTGTACCTGACGCCGCCGGCGACCGCGCTGTGGGCGTGGGCGATGTTCGGCCAGGCCCCCGGCCCGACGGCGCTGCCCGGCATCCTCGTCTGCGCGGTCGGTGTGGCGCTCGTGCTGCGCAGCCCCCGGGCGGTTCCCCGCGAGCGACCGGACGACGAGCTCCCCACGCGAGGCGCACTCGTCCGACCGGCGGGCCGCGGACGCATCCCCGCCCGGCAGCGAACCCCGGGGGATCCGGGCGTCGACCCGCAGTAGGGCCGACGTCCCGGATCCGCCGGCCGGCCCGGGCGTTAGACCAGCTGCCCCGAGGACTCAGCCGCAGACGATCCGCTGCTGGCGCAGGTCGTTCTCGGCGGGGTCGAGGTTGACCAACCGGCCCACGGCCACGTCGCGCACGACCAGTCGGGCGCCCCCGGCGACCCGGGCGGCGCGGACGTCGAGGTACTCGGTGCACTCCCCACGCTGGAAGACGTGCTGCTCCACCGGCCCGGTCCCGCGCCAGGCCACGTCCACGACGGCGTAGCCCTGCCGGTCCGGCAGTCCGACGGGGGAGGAGCAGTCGACCTGGAGGACGCCGCTGGCGACCGCGGAGCGAACCCCGTCCAGCCGTGCCCGCACCCGGTCCTCGGTGGTGCACTCGTAGAGGACGCCCTCCCCGCCGCCGGGCAACGGGCCGGCGACGAAGAAGTCGGTCACGCCGAACGGCTCCTCGTCCGGCGGGTCGAACACCTGCGGGGCGCTGTGCAGCGTCCACCCGGTCCGCGCGTCCACGCCGTCGAGCCCCGTGGTGGCGAACCCGATCCGCTCCTCGGTGGCCGCGGCCGCCCCGGTCGCCGTCCCCCCGGACACGAGCGCCAGCAGCACGACGGCGAGAGCCCGCCGGACCGTCCTCGTCCTCATCGCGACCTCCTCGGTGCCGGACCACGGGACCTCCGGGTCCGCCGCGGCGGCAGCGTGGCAGCGGCGTGCGCCGGTGGGCCAGGGCATCCCACGCGCGGGGAGCGGGTGACCGGCGTGTCCGGCGGCGACAGGCCGGGCCGGCGGCGGACGGCCGCTCCCGGGGCTGTCAGCGGACGATGGCTCTGGTCCGCTTCCGCGCCCCAGTCCGCTCCTCGCTCGTTCCTCGCTGCGATGCTCCCGGGGCTGTCAGCGGACGATGGCTCTGGTCCGCTTCCGCGCCCCAGTCCGCTCCTCGCTCGTTCCTCGCTGCGATGCTCCTGGGGCTGTCAGCGGACGATGGCTCTGGTCCGCTTCCGCGCCCCAGTCCGCTCCTCGCTCGTTCCTCGCTGCGATGCTCCTGGGGCTGTCAGCGGACGATGGCTCTGGTCCGCTTCCGCGCCCCAGTC
>NZ_JBJHAB010000030.1:0-28695 GCF_054050815.1 Blastococcus sp. SYSU DS0552 | reverse complement strand
CCGCCCCCGCACCCCGCACCCCCCACCCCCCCCCCGCCCCCCCCCCCCCCCCCCCGCGCGCCCCCCCCCCCCCCCCCCCCCCCCCCCCCCCCCCCCCCCCCCCCCCCCCCCCCCCCCCCCCCCCCCCCCCCCCCCCCCGGCCTGGCCGCGGTCGCCGTGGCGCTCGGCGTGGAGGAACTGGCCGCGGGGGCGATCCCCTGGGCGCCCTCGCTGATCATCGCGGTGGGTGACACGGTCATCGACAGCGTGCCCGGGTGGCTGGAGCAGTGGGCCACCGCGACCCTCGGCACGGCGGACAAGCCGGTGCTGATCGGGGGCATCCTGGTCGTGTCCGCACTCCTCGGGGCCGGCCTGGGGCTGCTCGCCCGGCGGCGGTTCGCCCTGGCCGCCGGCGGCATCGCCCTGTTCGCGGCCCTGGGCGTCGTGGTCGCACTGACCGACGACCGCACCCCGGGGCTCCTCAGCGCGCTCGTCGGCGTGATCGGCGCCGCCGCCGGCATCGCCGTGCTCTACGTGCTGCTGCGGGCGCTGCCCAGCCGGGCACTGCTCGCGGAGCCGAGAGCCGGCGCAGACGGCGCACCGGTCCTCAGCTCGCTCGACCGCCGCCGCTTCCTGGCCGTCACCGGCGGCGCCACCCTGCTCGGCGTCCTCGCCGGCGTCGGCGGCTACCTGCTGTCCGGGCGCGAGCGCCTCGACAGCCTGCGCGCCGCCATCCGGCTCCCCGTGCCGGCGCGGCCGGCCGGGCCGGTTCCCGCCGAGGCGGACCTGGAGATCCCGGGGCTCACCCCGCTCTTCACCCCGAACGCGGAGTTCTACCGGATCGACACGGCGCTGCGCGTGCCCACCGTCGACCCCGACGACTGGCGGCTGGAGATCCGCGGGATGGTCGACCGGCCGTTCAGCCTGACCTACGCCGAGCTGATGGCGCTCCCGCAGACCGAGGCCGACGTGACGCTGGTCTGCGTCTCCAACGAGGTGGGCGGGGACCTCGTCGGCAACGCCCGCTGGCAGGGCGTTCCGCTCCGGGCGCTGCTGGACCGGGCCGGTCTGCAGCAGGGGGCCACCCAGCTCGTCGGCCGCTCCGTCGACGGCTTCACCGCGGGCTTCCCGGTGCTCACCGCCCTCGACGTCGAGGAGGCCATGGTCGCCGTCGCCATGAACGGCGAGCCGCTGCCCGCCGAGCACGGCTTCCCCGCCCGGCTCGTGGTGCCCGGCCTCTACGGCTACGTGTCGGCGACCAAGTGGCTCTCGGCCATCGAGCTCACCGACTGGGGCGTCGACGGCTACTGGATCCCCCGCGGCTGGGCCAAGGAGGGGCCGGTCAAGACGCAGGCGCGCATCGACGTGCCACGCTCCGGTGCCGCGGTCGAGCCCGGGCGGCGGCCGATCGCCGGTGTCGCCTGGGCACCGACCCGTGGGATCGAGCGGGTCGAGGTCCGGATCGACGACGGGCCCTGGCAGCAGGCCGAGCTCGCCGAGTCGCTCGACGTCGACTGCTGGCGGCAGTGGTACCTGCCGTGGGACGCGACGCCCGGCCGGCACCGCATCGCCGCACGGGCGACCGACGGAGGCGGTGAGGTGCAGACCGACCAGCGGACCCCGGTCGCGCCGGACGGCGCCGCCGGCTACCCGGTGATCGAGGTGGCCGTCGACGGCTGAGCCTTCGCGTCCTCGCGACCGGCGACCCGCTGGGCCCACCGGGACACCTGGTCGACGACGACGTCGGGGTTGGTCAGGGGGAGCATGTGGCCGGCGCCGGGGACCGTGACGAGCTCGCCGTCGGGCAGCTCGGACAGCAGTTCGTCGATCTCATCCTGGGGCACCTCGGGATCCCGGCTGCCGTGCACCAGGAGCGTGGGCACCCGCAGGGACGGCGCCAGCTCAGCGCCGTTGTGCGAGAGGCTGGCGAGGGTAGTGCCGGCCAGCGCGAGCGGTCGGGTGCTCAGGAAGTCGTCACGGACCCGCTCGACGAGCTCGACCGGCTCGCCCGGGGCGAAGGCGAAGCGCCGGATGGCCCGGTCGGACACGGTGCGCACCGGCCGGATCCGCCGGCCCAGCCGCGCGCCGGTGCGCAGCAGCGAGAACCAGGTCGACCGCAGCTGTGCCTGTGCCCGCCGGGGGAGGCGCCGCGCCGGGAACCCGGGAGCGGTCACGCCCGAGCCACCCGAGCCGACGAACACCACCCCGCCGATGCGTTCGTCACCGGAGCGGTCCACGTGGGCAAGCAGGATGCCGCCACCGAGGCTGTGCGCCACGACCACCGCGGCGCCCCCCTCGGGCACGACGGCGCCGAGCACCGCGGAGAGGTCCTGGGCGTGCGCGGCGAGGCCGTAGCTTCCCGAGCGCGCGTCCCCGCTCTGCGCGTGCCCGCGCAGGTCGTACCCGACGACGCGGTAGCGCGCGGCGAGCCGCTCGGGCACCTCACCCCAGGAGTCGGTCGACATCCCCAACCCGTGCACGAGGACCAGGAGGGGGGCGTCCTCGGCTCCCCAGGAGTGGAGGGCCAGGCGGGTGCCGTCGAAGGAGGTGACGTCGGTCATGCGGCAGGAGTACCCCGGGACCGCCAGGGGCGGTGTGTCGATGTGATGACGATCCGGTCGTGCACAACCGGCGTTCAGGGCCGCCGGTGCACCTCGAACGGCACCTCCACGACGGCGCCGTCCGGGGCCTGCGGAGTCATGGGCTCGGGGTGCCCGTCGGCTCCGATGGCGGCGAGAGGGGTGACGGTCAGCGTGTCCCCGGCCACGCGTGCCAGCAGCAGGTGGGCCTGGGCGGCCCAGGCGACCGTGCCGGCCGGCCCGAACTGCTCGGGAGGCTCCTCGCGCAGCTGGCCGCCGGCGCCGGAGAGGAAGTAGTGGATCCCGTCCACCCGCGAGAGCTGGAAGTTGTGCTCGTGGCCGGCGAACGCGACCCGGACGCCGGCCCGCGCGAACAGCGGCACCAGGTGCTCGATCATCGCCTCGGTGTTCCCGTGGTGCGGCCCGGCGCAGAACACCGGGTGGTGCGAGAACGGGAACCGCCACCGTGGTCCGCGCGAGATGCCGACGGAGAAGGACTCCTCGAGGAAGCGCTGGTGCCGCGGGTGCTCGAAGAAGTGCTCGGTGGGCAGTGGATCGGCGAGCGAGGTGTCGATGCAGACGAACTCGACGTCCGCGCCGAAGGCGAACCGGTAGAACATCCCCGGGTCCACCGAGGCCCGCGGGCCGGCGGTCTCCGGGGTGAACCGGGCGTCGGTGTGGAAGTTGGACCGGATCTCCGCCCGGTCGTCGCTGGTCTCCTTGTCGCTGCTGTCGTGGTTGCCGACGCACGGGTAGACCGGCAGCTGCGCCAGCGCGTAGCGGTAGGGCTGGTAGAAGCTGCCGTACCAGTCGGCGTCCCGGCCGCCGCTGCCCTGCGAGCCCCGCGAGCCCGGACCGCCGTAGACGTTGTCGCCCACGGAGATCGCCAGGCGCACGTGGTCGTCCTCGGTCAGGCGGTCGAGCACCTCGGCGACCCGTCGCTGCCGGCGGCCGCTCTCGGTGTCCGCCAGGACCCCGATGCCGTAGTCGCCGAGCACCGCGAAGTCCAGCGGCGCGGCCACGTCCGGGGCGGGATGGGTGCGGAAGCGCATGCGGTAGGCGCGCCCCCCGGGGCGCAGGTCCAGGCCCCCGCGGGCCACCGGGCCCCAGTCGGCGCGCGGTCCCGCCGCCCACGGGCGACCGTCCACGGTGATGCGGTAGCCGTACTCGGTGTCGGGTCGCAGACCCTCCACCCAGACGCGGTTCGCCGTCCCCGTACGGGCACGTGCGACCACGGCGCCCGTCGGGTCGAGGACCTCGACCACGGCGTCGCCGTACGGCTCCGAGTCCGCTCCGATGCTGCCGGTGCGGCCGGGATCGACCTCGGCGAGCTCGGCGTCCCCGACGACCTGCCAGCGCCCGTCCGGTGCGCCCCGCCGGAACCAGAAGCCGCCCCAGGCGATGAGCGCGCGGTCGGGCGTGACGTCGACGAGGTGGACGAACGGCTCGAAGTGGGTGTCCGGCATGGTGGGCGGCTCTACCCGACACCGGGGGATGACAGGCTCGCGGCGCCTTGCGGTTCCGTGACGGCGACCGAGCGGCCCGCCGGCTCACCGGCCACCCGGGACCGGGGGTAGCGCACCTCGTCCGCCACCCCGCGCAGGAGCAGGCGGCAGCACACCAGCACCCACACGGTGCCGAGGACCAGCCCGGCGAGCACGTCGGTCGGGTAGTGCGCCGCGGTGTAGATGCGGGCCAGCGCGACCGCCGGGGCCACCAGGACGGGTACGGCGAGCGCCGCCCACCGCCACCGGCCGCGGCCGAAGGTGATGACGAGCGCGGCCAGTGCCCCGTAGAGCGCCACCGCGGCGGCCACGTGGCCCGACGGCCAGCTCGCCTGGGTCACCAGACCCGACGTCAGGTCGGCCACCGGCGGCCGGGCGCGTTCCACGGTGCGCGAGACGACGAAGTAGATGCCGAGCTCCCCGAGCACGGTGACGAGGACGAAGAGCACCGGCCGCCGGCTGCCGGTGATCGCGAGCGACACGACGGCGAGGGTGAGGGACACCGCGATGAACGCGGGTGTCCCCGACAGCCGCTCGACCGTGGTGGCGACGTCGGTCCAGGTGGGGGTGCGCAGCTCGACGACGGTGCGGACGACCTCCCGGTCGAACCGGCCGAGGGGGCTGTCGCCGAGCACCGCGGTGACCAGCAGCCCCAGCGCGATCAGCACCAGGGAGAGCGCGGTGGCAGCGCCCATCAGCCGGAGCGCCGTGCGACGACCGTCCGGTAGCGCGGACTGGCCGGAGGTGGCCAGGTGCGGCACCTCGTGGGGGTCGACGTCCAGGGGGTCCGGCGCCGCCGCCGTCCGCCGGCGGTGGTCGTGCTGCCAGCCGCGGAAGGCCGCCGTCGTGACCGCCAGCAGCCCCGCCCCCAGGAACCAGCCGGCGAGGACGTCGGTGACGAAGTGGACACCGAGGGCCAGCCGCGTGAAGCCCACGGCGAGGGTCAGCAGCAACGCCGCGGCCACGACCCACGGCCGCGCGCGGCGGCGCACCGCGGGCAGGACGAGCAGCGCCAGCATCCCGAAGGTCACCAGCGAGAGCGTCGCGTGGCCGCTGGGGTAGCTGGCGTTGGAGGGCAGCTCGTTGACCGGGCTCGCCACGACCGGCCGCGCGCGGCCGATGAGCGCCTTGGTCAGCGGCACCAGGATCGCCATCCCGACGCCGGTGGTCACGACGAAAGCGGCCAGCCGGCGCTGACCCCGGATCAGCAGGAAGGCGGTGGTCAGCGTGAACAGCAGGATCACCGCCGCGTTGCTGCCGAGGTCGGTGACCGCCTGGAGCACCCGGACCAGCGCGGGGGAGTCGCTCACCACCGCGTTGAGGTCGGCGGCCACCTCGCCGTCCAGCGAGGCCAGCGGCGACCACTCCTGCTGCACCAGCAGCAGGAGCAGCAGGAACGGCACGGCGCCGACCAGCAGCGCGGCCCACCCCAGCAGGGCGCGGACGCCGAACCGGCCGACCCCGTCGGCGGCCTCGGCGCGCGGGCGGGAGGGGCGGTGCTGCTCGGCGTCCCGGTCCATGGCAGGGATCGCTACCCGGCGTTCCTCACGGGGCAACGGGGGTCGACCCGACGATCCTGTGACGGCCCGGTCGGCTGCCACCGGTCGGCGCTCCCGCGCCGGTGCCGGTCGTTCCCAGCCGGAGGGCGGCGAGCAGGAGGTGCTGCTGCTCGCCGCAACCGCCCCCTCACGCCTACCGGGGCTTTCGTCCGGAAACCGTCATGAGGTCGACGGGCGGGACCGGGGGTAGGGGACGGCCGTGGAGCTCCTCCTCGCCTTCGCGCTGCTGCTGTTCGCCGCTGTGCTCTTCTCCGGGCTGGCGAACCGGACCGTGCTCTCCACCGCCGTCCTCCTCCTGCTCGCCGGGTTCGTCCTCGACGCCGGGGTGCCCGGGGCAGACGCGATGTTCCACCTCGTGGCGCTGGTCGTCCTCGCCTCGATCCGGGCGCACTCGTCGACCGACGTCCCCATCGCGCACGCCTTCGCCCGCGCCCAGGGGCGACCGGAGCCACCTCCCCCGCAGCCGGTCGTGGGGGAGGCGACGAGCCAGGTTGCCGGCCCCGGTGCGGGCGGAGCGGGGGCGGGGTGACCGCCACCCGCGACCACGAGCTGGCGAGGGGGGTCGGCCGGGCGTTCGGTGGGGCGCTGCTGTTCGCCCTGCCGTTGATGATGACGATGGAGCTGTGGCGGCTGGCACACACCGTCGAGCGGTACCGGCTGGCGCTGCTGGTGGCCGCGACCGTCGCCCTGGTGATCGCCCTCTCCCGGTACTTCGGCACCGGGCCCGGCGGCGTCGGCGTGGGGGGTTACCTGGCCGACGCCGGCGTCGCCCTCCTGGTCGCCGCGGGAGCGACGGCGCTGGTGCTCGGGGTGCTGGGCGTCATCGACCCGATCCAGAACTGGGAGGACGCGTTCTCCGTGGTCGCGATCGAGGCCCTGCCGGCTGCCGTCGGCGCGTCGTACGCCCGCAGCCAGCTGGGGCTCGGCAGCCGGCGGCGGGAGCCGGGCCACTACGGGCACGAGGTCTTCCTCATGCTCGCCGGTGCGGTGGTCTTCGCCGCGAACATCGCGCCGACCGAGGAGGTCGTCCTCATGGCCGCGAGGACCAGCACCCTCGGCACCCTGGCCCTGGTCGTCCTGAGCCTGGCCGTGATGCACGGCTTCGTCTACGCCGTCGGCTTCAGCGGGCAGGAACGGTCCACCGGCGGGTTCGTTCGGTCGTTCCTCACCCTCACGGTGGTCGGGTACGCCGTGGCGCTGCTGGTCGCCGGCTACGTGCTCTGGACGTTCGGCCGGTTCGACGGCGCTGGGCCCGCCGTCGTCGTCGGCCAGTGCGTCGTGCTGGCCTTCCCGGCCAGCATCGGAGCCGCGGCGGCGCGGCTCATCCTGTGAGTGGGAGGGGATCGAATGGCGGAGTCCGGGGACCGGAGCGCCCGGCAGGAGCGGACGACGGCGGGGGAGTACGTCCTGGGTGCCCTGGGCGGTCTGCTGGTCGTGGCCCTGCTGGGGTTCCTGGCTCAGCAGGCGGTGACCGGACGGGGTGCGGACCCCGCCCTCTCGGTCACCGTGACGGCGGTCGAGCCACGGGGGGACGGCTACGCCGTCCACTTCCGGGTCGAGAACAGCGGTGGCCGGACCGCCGCGCAGGTGCAGGTGTCAGGTGCCCTCTCCCGGGACGGCCGGGAGGCGGAGCAGGCCTCCGCCGTCGTCGACTACGTGCCGCCGGACAGCCGGCGCGACGGCGCGCTGCTGTTCTCCGAGGACCCTCGCGACGGCCGGCTCGAGCTCCGGCCGTCGGGCTACGCCGCCCCCTGACGCTGCTGCACGACCGCCGGTCCGGGGTCGTCGCCGTGCCGGTCGGGCGGCACGACGACGACCCGATCCGACTGCGCCTCAGCGCTGGGCGAGATAGGCCGACGCGGTCTGCCGCAGCCGGTCGTGCACGCCGTCGGCGACGGCGACGCCGTCGCGGCCCAGGTACCGCTTGGCCAGCTTGGCGACCATCGTGTAGTTGGTGTCCACGACGTTGCCGGTCGGCGCGAGGCCGGCCTGGCTGACCAGCTGGTAGGCGTCGAGGGTGTCCCAGCCGGTCAGCTCGGCGGCCCAGGTCACCAGGTCGTGCTGGCTCACCCGGTAGGCGTCCTCCAGCGGGCGGGCGGAGCCGGTGGACATGAGGAAGTCGTCGGTCTCCAGCCGCGGCCACGGCGTGGCCGCGCCCTTGACCAGGTCGACGACGACGACGGTGCGCATCGCCGCCTCCACCGCGGTGCCGCAGACCTCGCCCTCGCCCTGGCGGCAGTGGCCGTCACCGATCGCCAGCTGCGCGCCGGGCACGTTGACGCCGAAGTACGCCGTCGTCCCCGCGCGCAGCTCGGGGGTGTCCATGTTCCCGCCGTGTGCGCCCGGCGTGATGCTGGCGAACACCTCGCCGCCGGCCGGTGCGACGCCGACCGTCCCGTGCATCGGGTCGAGCGGCAGCTCCACCTCCGGGCCGCCGCGGCGCGGGCGGAACAGGCAGGTGCCCCGCTCCCGGTCGACCTCGTAGACCCACACGACCTCCTCGAGGGGGTCGTGCAGCATCGCCGTGCTGTGCGTCGCGGTCAGCGCGCCGAAGTGCGGGAACGTCGTCGACACGGCCCGGTCGCGGGCCGGCGCGATCCCCACGAAGTGGACGGCGACGGTGTCACCGGGCTCGGCGCCCTCCACGTGGATCGGGCCGGTGACCGGGTTGAGCTGCGAGAAGTCGCAGACCCGGCTGGGCAGGTCGTCGGGGCCGGTCACCCGGCCGCCGAAGCAGTCCTCGGTGGTCAGCTCGACGACGGTGCCCGGCCGCACCCGCAGCAGTGGCTCGACGGGGCCGCCGAAGCTGTAGCGGTACTGGTCGGGGGTGGGGTCGAGTCGGACGACCTCGAGGCTCACGGGTTCCTCCTCCGTGGGAGTCCGGCCGGGGCCGGCGCAGCGGGACGGGCGGCGGGTGGGGTGGGCACCGGGAGCGCCGGCCCCACCGGGGGAATCATCCGGCCCGGTGCCCGGATCGGCGCGCCACCGTGCGAGGGTTGTGCCGGTGGGAGGCGGAGCACTTGAGGGAGGTCGCAGGCATGACCTGGCCCCGGCCGGTCCCCGTGATCGGCGATCGCACCCATGCCGCCGAGCGGGCCGCGGACCCGGCGGGCTGGGCCCTCGACCCCGGAACGGTCGAGGCGCTGCACACGGTCATCGGCGCGCGCCGCGACATCCGCCGCTACCGCCCCGACCCGGTGCCCCCGGAGCTGCTGCGATCGGTCCTGGAGGCCGGTCACCGGGCGCCGTCGGTGGGGCACTCGCAGCCCTGGCGCTTCGTCGTCGTCACCGAGCAGACCACCCGCGACCGCGCGGCGGTGCTCGCCGACCGCGAGCGGCTGCGCCAGGCCGAGCTGCTCACCCTCGACCGCCGGGCCCGGCTGCTCGACCTGCAGCTGGAGGGCATCCGCGAGGCGCCGCTGGGCGTCGTCGTCGCCTGCGACCGCCGCACCCACGCCACCGGCGTGCTGGGCCGCGCGACCTTCCCGGACGCCGACCTGTGGAGCTGTGCCTGCGCCATCCAGAACATGTGGCTGGCCGCCCGCGCCGCCGGCCTCGGCATGGGCTGGGTGACGCTCTTCCAGCCGGCCGACCTGGCCGAGCTGCTGCACCTGCCCGACGGCGTGCAGACCCTCGGCTGGCTGTGCCTGGGGTGGCCCGACGAGCGGCCGCCGGAGCCCGGCCTCGTGCGGCACGGCTGGTCCACCCGCGCCGCGCTGGACGACGTCGTCCTGCACGAGCGGTGGCCGGCCGACGACAGCCCGGCCGCTCCGGTCAGCCACCTCGCCGGGCCGCGGCCGGAGGCCGTGGTGGCCGCGCGCGACACCGGAGACGACCTGCTCGCCGTGCCCGGGTCGCTCGGGGTGCTCGACCGCGCGGCCGACCGCGTGCTGGCCCTGCCCGGACCCGTGCCCGCCGCCGGCACGCTGGTGGTCGTGGCCGGTGACCACCCCGTCGCCGGCGCGCACGCCGTCTCCGCCTACCCGCTCACCGTGACCGCCGACGTGCTGGCCGCGACCCGCAGCGGTGAGTCGCTCGGTGCGACGACCGCCCGGCAGGCGGGGTTGCGGGTCCGCGCCCACCACGCGGTCTCGCCGGAGGCCCAGGGCGACCTGCTGACCGCGGACGCCCTCACCCCGGCCGTCGCCGAGGCGCTGGTCGAGGAGGGGCGGGCGCTGGGGCACGAGCTCGCCGCCGACGGCCTGGTCTGCCTCGGTGAGGTCGGCATCGGCAACACCACGGTGGCGGCCGCGCTCGCCTGCGGCCTGCTCGGCCTGGACCCCGACGACGCCGTCGGCCTGGGGGCGGGCGCCGACGCGGCCATGCTCGACCGCAAGCGGGCCGTCGTCCGCGGCGCCCTGGACCGCGCGCGGACCGAGCACGGCCCGGCGCTCGACGAGCCGCTGACGGCCCTGGCGGCGCTCGGTGGGCCGGAGCTGGCCGTCCTCACCGGGATCACGCTCGGCGCGGCGGCGGCCGGGGTGCCGGTGGTCCTCGACGGGCTGGTCACCTCGGTCGCGGCCGTCGTCGCGGTGCGCCTGGAGCCGGCCGCGCAGCCGGCGCTGGTCGCCGGCCAGCGCAGCCGCGAGCGCGGGCACGCCGCGGTGCTCACCGAGCTGGGGCTCGAGCCGCTGCTCGACCTGCGCCTGCGCGCGGGGGAGGGCATCGGCGCCGTGCTCGCCGCGCAGCTGCTGCTCACCGCGCTGCGCGCCCGGCACACCGCCGGGCGGGTCCGGTGATCCCGCGGCGACCGCGCCGCGTGCTGGTGCTCGGCGGGGCGCGCTCGGGCAAGTCGCGGTACGCCGAGCAGCTGCTGGCGCGCGCCCGGGGGGTCGAGTACGTGGCCTGCGGACTGCCGGCCGACGGCGGTGACCCCGAGTGGGCCGACCGCGTGGCCCTGCACCGCGACCGCCGCCCGGCGTCCTGGCGCACCGTCGAGACCGTCGACCTCGTCGGGGTGCTGGGGGAGCCGGGGCCGCCGCTGCTCGTGGACTGCCTCTCCACCTGGCTGGCCCGGGTCATGGACGACTGCGGCGTCTGGACCGGGTCCGAGGGCGCCGATGCGCGGCTGGCCACCGCGGTCGACGACGTCGTGGACGCCTGGTGCGGCACCCGCCGCCGGGTGGTCGCGGTGAGCAACGAGGTCGGCTCCGGCGTCGTCCCGGCCACCGTCTCGGGCCGCCGCTACCGCGACGAGCTCGGCATCCTCAACGCCCGCGTCGCCGCCGCCTCCCAGCGGGTCTGGCTGGTCACCGCCGGGCTCCCGCAGCGGTTGCGGTGAGCGCGGCACCGCGGTCGGTGGCGGGCAGCGGGGGGCTGCTCGCCGCGCTGGGCCTGTTCAGCGTGCTGCCGGTGCCGGAACGGGCGCGCGCCCCGGGGGCGGGCGTGCTGCGCTGGCTGCCGGTGGTCGGCCTGGTGCTGGGCGGGCTCGCCTCCCTCCCCGCGCTGGCCGTCTGGCGCGGTGGCGCGGAGGGGTCGCCGCTGCTGGCCGCGGCGCTGGTCGTCGTGGCGCTCGCCCTGCTCACGCGGGGGCTGCACCTGGACGCGACCGCCGACCTCGCCGACGGCCTCGGGAGCGGGCGACCGGCCGAGCAGGCGCTGGCCATCATGCGGCGACCGGAGGTGGGCGCCTTCGCCGTCGCGGCGATCGCCTGCACCGTGCTGGTGCAGGTCGCCGCGCTGGCGGCCGTCCTCGGCGACGCCGCACGGGGTGAGGGCGTGCTCGCCGTCGTCCTCGCGACGGTCACCGGCCGGGTGGCGGTGCTGCACGCGGCGGCGCGGCGACCGGCAGCGGGGTCCTCGCTGGGGGTGCTGGTGGCCGGCGCGGGTTCGGCTGCGGTGCGGGTGGTCGCGACCGCGGTGCTGGTCGTCGCGGTGGCCGCGGCGGTGCCGGCGACGGGCGGATCCGCCGCGGAGGCGGCGTGGTCGGTCGCCGCGGTCGCGGTGGCGCTCACCGCGACCGGTCTGCTGACCCGGCACGCGGACCGGCGGCTCGGCGGGGTTAACGGTGACGTGTTCGGCGCCCTGGTGGAGGTCGGCACGACGGTGGCGCTGGTCGTGCTGGCCGCCGGGGAGGCGTGGACCTGAGCCGCCGGGCAGGTCGTCCGAGGGCCGGCGGGCGCCTCAGGTGTGCGCGTCGGCGCGGGCCGACCGCGCCCAGCGCCGCGGGCTGACCCCGGTCCAGCGCCGGAAGGCGTGGACGAAGGCCGAGGCCTCCGAGTAGCCGATGCGCTCGGCGACCTGCTCGACGCTCAGCCCCACGGTGACGAGCAGCTCCTCGGCGAGGTGCCGCCGGGTCTGGTCCACGACGGCACGGAAGCTCGTCCCCTCCTCCTCGAGGTGGCGGCGCAGCGTCCGCACGCTCATGTGCAGCTCGGCGGCGACGGCCTCCTGGCCGGGCATCTCCTGCGGGCGGCGGAGCAGCAGGTCGCGGACCTGGCCGCTCAGCCCGCGGCGGGAGACCCGTCGCTCGAGCAGCTCCCGGCACTGCGCCTCGCACAGGGCGGCGGTCAGGGGCGCCGCCTGCGGCAGCGACTGGTCGAGCAGCGCGGCGTCGAAGACCAGGACCGAGCGGGCGGCGCCGAACTGCGGCGGCACCCCGAACGCGGCGTCGTAGGGCGCCGGGTCGGCGGGTTGCGGCAGCCGCAGCTCCACGCGCAGGGGGACGACGGGGCGGCCCAGGGACTCGCGCCACAGCTGCAGCGCGGCCGACGCGTCGCGCAGCAGGACGAACCGGCGCACCGGCTCGGGCAGCTCCAGGTCGTCGAAGAAGAGGGCGAGCTCGCCGTCGTCCTCCTGGGCGCTGACCCGGGTGAGCGCGTAGGTCAGGTCGAGGAAGCGCATCGAGACCTCGTGCCCCTCGCGCAGCGTGCGGCTGGAGAGGAGGGCGAAGCCCCAGATGCCGTAGGTGGCCAGGCGGTAGCGCACCCCGGCGGCCAGGCCGCCGTGCTCGGGCAGCTCGGCGGCCAGCGCGGCGACCAGCCGGACCTCCTGCTCGGCGGTGATCTCGGCAGCCGGGTCGTCCAGGGCCGCCGCCGGGATGCCGGCGGCCCCGAGGAGGCGGCCGCGCGGCAGCCCGTGCTCGGCGGCCAGCGCGCACAGCAGCGCCGCGCTGCCCGTGCCCCGGGCCGCGGCGTGGACGGGGTTGGCC
Source organism: Blastococcus sp. SYSU DS0552 (assembly GCF_054050815.1). Classification (NCBI taxonomy): domain Bacteria; kingdom Bacillati; phylum Actinomycetota; class Actinomycetes; order Geodermatophilales; family Geodermatophilaceae; genus Blastococcus; species Blastococcus sp. SYSU DS0552. Next base: position 15,923 of record NZ_JBJHAB010000030.1, on the reverse strand, counting down.
GAATTCATCAAGGTGCGGCCGATTGTGTCATGGCTCACAGCAGCTCCGCGTCGTTACGTTCGCGAGTGATACCGGTCACGCACGAAGGGGAGTACGGGCATGACGGCGATCGCGGAACAGCCGGTGACGACGGGGACGACCGAGCACGTGGACGTGCTGATCGTCGGCGCGGGGATCTCGGGGATCGGGGCGGCGCACCACCTCCGGGAACGCTTCCCGGACCGGAGCTTCGTCATCCTGGACGCCCTCGACAGCCGGGGTGGCACGTGGTGGACGCACCGCTATCCCGGCGTCCGCTCCGACAGCGACCTCTTCACCTTCGGGTACCGGTTCAAGCCGTGGCGGGGTGCCTCGATCGCGACGTCGGAGGAGATCCTGTCCTACCTGGACGAGGTCATCGACGAGGACCGGCTGGGCGCGCGCATCCGGTACCGGCACCGGGTCACGACCGCGTCCTGGTCGTCCGCGGAGCGCCGGTGGACCGTCCAGGTCACGCGTGAGGACACCGGCGAGCAGCTCGCCCTCACGACCGACTTCCTGTGGATGTGCCAGGGCTACTACGACCACGACCGGCCCTACCGGCCGCAGTGGCCGGGCATGGACCGGTTCCGCGGGGCGGTCGTGCACCCGCAGCAGTGGCCGGCCGACCTGGACACCACCGGCAAGCGCGTCGTCGTCATCGGCTCCGGGGCCACCGCGGCCACGCTGGTGCCGGCGCTGGCCGACACCGCCGCGCACGTGACGATGCTCCAGCGCTCCCCGACGTTCTTCTTCGCCCGGCCCAAGACCCACGAGCTGGCCGAGACCCTGCGCGCTCTGGACGTGCCGGACGAGTGGACGCACGAGATCCTCCGGCGGGCCTACATCGCGGAGGGCGACGAGATCACCCGGCTCTCCTTCGAGGCGCCGGACGAGCTGCGGGAGCTGCTCATCGAGTCGATGCGCCCGCTGCTGCCCGAGGGGTTCGACATCGACAAGCACTTCAACCCGAGCTACCGGCCCTGGCAGCAGCGGCTGGCGCTGCTCCCCGACGGCGACATGTTCACCGCCATCCGGGAAGGGCGCGCCTCGGTCGTCACGGACACGATCGAGACGTTCACCGAGACGGGGATCCGGACGTCGTCGGGGGAGGAGCTCGAGGCGGACGTCGTCGTCACCGCGACCGGCTTCGACCTGAGCCTCTTCGGCGGCATCGCGTTCACCGTCGACGGCGAGGCGGTCGACTTCACCCAGCGGGTCACCTGGCGCGGCACGATGATCAGCGGTGTGCCGAACATGGCCTACGTGTTCGGCTACTTCCGCGCCAGCTGGACGCTGCGCGCGGACCTGGTCAGCGAGCTCGTCTGCCGGCTGCTCGCGCACATGCAGGAGCGCGGGGCCACCGTGGTCGTCCCGACCCTGCGCCCCGAGGACGCCGACATGCCGCTGCGGCCGTGGGCCGACCCCGAGAACTTCAACTCCGGCTACGTCATGCGCTCGGCGGGCCGCATGTTCAAGCAGGGCGACCGCGAGCCCTGGACCCACCTGCTGGAGTACGCGGAGGAACGGACGGCGCTGCCCGCCGTCGACCTCGACGACTCGTCCCTCGTCTACCGCTGACCGCCCGCACCGTTCCCCCCATCCACCCAGAACAGGAGTCGCCCGTGCCCGTCGACCCGAACATCGCCGCGATGCTGACCATGATGGAGCAGGCCGGCATGCCGCCCATGTACGAAGGCACCCCCGAGGCCGGGCGGGCGCTGTACCTGGCGCTCACCCACGGCGCCCGCACCCCGGAGCAGCTGGTGCCCGTGGGGAGCACCGAGGACCGCACCGTCCCCGGCGCCGAGGGCGACCTGGGGGCCCGCGTCTACCGCCCGGAGGGCGAGGGGCCCTTCCCGACGGTGATCTTCTTCCACGGCGGCGGGTGGGTCATCGGAGACCTCGACACCCACGACAACATGGCCCGCAACGTCTGCCGGGGGAGCGGCGCCGTGGTGGTCGCCGTCGACTACCGGCTGGCCCCGGAGCACCCGTTCCCGGCCGCGGCGGACGACGCGGTGGCCGCTGCGCGGTGGATCGCGGCGCACCTCGACGAGTTCGGTGGCGACCAGCGGCTGGGCGTCGCCGGGGACAGCGCCGGTGGCAACCTCGCCGCCGTCGTGGCGCAGGTGCTGCACGCCGACGGAACGCCGCTGGCGGCGCAGTTCCTGATCTACCCGGCGGTGGACGCCGAGGGCGAGTACCCGTCCCGCATCGAGAACGCCAAGGGGTACTTCCTCGAGAAGGACACCATGGACTGGTTCTACGGCCACTACGCCGGCGCGTGGGACGACGCGCAAGATCCGCGGCTGTCGCCGTTGCACGGCGCCGACCTCTCGGGCCTGCCCCCGGCGGTGGTCGTCACGGCGGAGTACGACCCGCTGCGGGACGAGGGCGAGGCCTACGGCGAGGCGTTGCGCGCCGCGGGCGTTCCCGCCGACGTCCGGCGCTACGACGGCATGATCCACGGCTTCTTCGACATGGGCACGATCTCGCCGGCCGCGCAGACGGCGATCGACGAGACCAGCGCCCGCTTCGGGGAGCTCCTGCGCAGCTGAGTCGGCCGGCCGCGGGCGGGGCCACTGCCCCTGGCCCCGCCCGCGCCCCGTCGCTCACCCGGCGGGGAAGAAGGCGCGCAGTCCGAGACGGGTCGGGCGCCGGAACGGCCGCCAGGCGCCGCGGGGCTGGGCCAGCCGGTCGGCGACCACCCACAGCACGGCGGGGTCCACCCCCATGCCCAGGTGGCTGGCGTGCACGGCGACGTTCTCGCTGATCGGCCCCTCCTGCTGCAGGCAGGTGTGCCAGTCGACGACGCCGTCCCAGCGCGAGTACACCGAGGTGCTGGGCACCGGCAGCGCCGGGGCCGGGCGCACGTCCCGCACCGCACGCAGGCGCCGGTACTCCTGGTACATGCCGGCGCCCGCGGCGGCGCGGCGCGGCCGGGAGGGCACCCCGGCGACCGGGGAACCGAGCGATACCACCTGCCGCACCAGCTGCGGGGATCGCTCGGCCAGCCGACGGGCGAAGATGCCACCGAGGCTCTGACCGACGATGCTCACCGGGCCGCCGTGCTCGTCGGCGAGCCGCTGCACCACCGCCCGGACGCCGTCCACCACCTCCGGCCGGGGCCCGTGGTTGCGGCCGAGGTCCCAGCCGACCACGGGGTGGCCCAGCCGGCCGATCCAGCGGCGCAGCGTCCGGGTGGAGGTGTCGGAGGCCAACCAGCCCGGTAGGACGACGACCGGGTGCGGGTCGCCGCGCGGGGCGAACCGGAGCAGCGGGGACCCGGCCGCGAGCGCGCCGGCGCTGACCAGTGCGCGGGCCGGCTCGGTGAGGGCCAGCAGGTCGTCGGTGCGGGTGCCCCGAGGGCGCCCGGACGGGGTGCTCACCGGAGGTGCATGCCCGGCCGGAGGTGGGATCAGTCGCTCGGCGGCAGCACGCGCGGGACGAACACCTCGTCGATCGGCCGGGGGCCGACGTACTGGCGGCAGGTGCACGGCACCCAGCTGTGACCGGACCAGCGACCGCGCTTGTCGTAGGTGTCGCGCCGCAGCTCGGCGTAGCAGGTGTTGCTCTCGGTGTCGTGCTGGCTCAGCGTGTGCCCGCAGCCGCAGAGCGGGGTCATCGGTGCGGGCGGGGCGCTCCGCCGCCCCCGGCCCAGTCGCCCGGCGACGAAGCCGGCGCCGAGCAGCGCCGCGCCCACCAGCAGGCTGATCGGATCCATCTACGTGCACCTCCTGCGCGAGACATCGACGGTAACGCGCGAACGCCGTCCCCCGGCGGGGTGACCGCCGGTGACGGCGGCACCGGCGGGTCGGTCGCGCAGCGTGGTGGCGACGGCGGTCGGCGGGGAGCCGCTTTCGCCCGATCGTGGTGATTGACCGGCCGTGACGTGGGGCACTGGTTGCAGGTGAGCACGTACGCCGTGGGTTTCGCCCGTCCCGACCGCTGGTCCGGCGGGCCGCGCACCGAACCGAGCTACCCGTGGCACGCCGTGGAGGCCCACCGCCCGCCGGCCGAGCTCGACGGCGAGGTGGAGCTGGCCGTCTGCGGGGCCATCGTCCAGGTCTGGGGCACGCAGAAGTGGCAGCGCGTCGGCGTGGGCCGCACCGGCTGCCCGGAGTGCGCGCGCCTCACCGCCGTCGACAGCCGGCTGACCACCGCCCGCTGACTCCGGGCCCCTGGTCGGCCGGAGCCGGCCGACCGGCTCAGCGCTGCTCGGGCTTCCGGCCGCTGATCGCCGACAGCCCGGTGATCGCCCGGCCGACGATCAGCGCCTGCACCGAGTCGGTGCCCTCGAAGGTGAAGATCGCCTCCATGTCGGCGTGGTGACGGGCGACGTGGTGGTCGAGCAGGATCCCGTCACCGCCGAGGATGTCCCGCGCGTCGGCGACGATCGCCCGGGCCTTGGCCGCGTGGTTCATCTTCGCCAGCGACGCCATGGCGGCCGTCATCCGGCCGGCGTCGGCGAGCTTCGACAGCCGCCAGCACATCAGCTGCATCGACGTGATCTCGGCCAGCATGCGGGCGAGCTTGTCCTGCACCAGCTGGAAGCCGGCGATGGGCTGCCCGAACTGCTCGCGCTGCAGGGCGTGGGCGAGGGCCAGCTCGTAGGAGGCCGTCGCCAGGCCGAGCGCCCGCCAGGCGACCGTGTAGCGGGTCCGGTCGAGCATCGAGGAGACGTCCTTGAACGAGTGGCAGTTGGCCAGCTTGTTCTCGACCGGAACCCGGACGTCGGTGAGGGTGATCTCGGCCTGCCACACCGCGCGCAGCGCCGTCTTGCCGGTCATCACCGTCGCCTCGTAGCCCGGCGCGCCCTTCTCGACGACGTAACCGCCGACCTTCCCGTCCTCGCCGCGCGCCCAGATGATGACGTAGTCGGCGATCGAGCCGTTGCCGATCCACTTCTTCTGCCCGTTCAGGACGAAGCTGTCGCCGTCGCGGCGGGCCGAGGTCTCCAGGCCCACGGCGTCGGAGCCGTGCTTGGGCTCGGTCAGGCCGAACGCCCCGATCTTCTCGAGGCGCACCATCTCGGGCAGCCAGCGCTCGCGCTGCTCCTCGTCGCCGAGGACGGCGATCGACTGCATCGCCAGGAAGCTGTGCACGCCGTTGAAGGTGCCGATGCTGCCGTCGGCGCGCGCCAGCTCCGCGGCGACCAGGCCCGCGGCGACGTTGCTCATGCCGGGGCAGCCGTAGCCCTCGATGGTGCCGCCGACGACGCCGAGCCCGGCGAGCTTCTGCGCCATCTCGAAGGGAAACTCCGCGCGTTCCCAGTAGTCGTTGATGTGCGGGGTGACCTCTGCCTCGCAGAAGGCCCGGACCCGGTCGCGGATCTCGATCTCCTCCGGCTCGAGGAGGTCATCGATGGCGTAGAAGTCAGGGCTGTCGACGGTCACGGTCCCGAACGTACGACGAACAGGTGCATGCTGCCCGTCGTCCGGTGCGGCACTGCCCGGGGCGCGCCGCGGTAGCTTGCGTCGTCCCGGTCCCTGCCCCTGGAGCTCCGTTGCCGTTCCTCCTCCACCGCTTCACGCGGTTCGTCCGGCTGCGCCTGACCGGCTGGCGGCTGCCGCTGGCGGTCGCGGTGTTCGTCTTCCTCTCCAGCTGGCTGGCGATGGCGCTGGTCGAGCCCGTGGGCAGCGACATCACCGCGCCGGGCACCTACTGGTGGTACTTCCTCGTCACCGCCGCGACCGTGGGCTACGGCGACGTCTTCCCCAGCTCCGTCGTCGGCCGGGTCATCGGCGCCTACGTGATCGTGGGCGGCATCGTCACCCTGACCCTGTTGTTCACCCGGCTGTCCGAGGCCCTGCAGTCGTTGCGGGGCCGCCGTCTGAGAGGTGTGGTTCCCCTGGACCTGTCCGACCACGTGGTGCTGCTGGGCTACTGGCCCGGGCGCACCGAGCGGATCGTCGCCGAGCTGACCGCCGAGGGGCGGACCCAGGTCGCGCTGTGCGCCTGGGAGGACGTCATGGAGAACCCCATGCCCGACCAGCCGGCGGTGCACTTCGTCCGCGGCGACCTCACCCACGAGGACGTCATGCGCCGGGCCTGCGTGCCGCAGGCCCGGACCGTGGTGATCGATGCCCGCGACGACAACGAGACGCTCGCCGTCGCGGTCGCCGCTGAACACGCCCACCCGGGGGTGCACCTCGTCGCGGCGCTGCGCGATCTCGGGCGGTGGGACACGCTGCGTTACGTCAGCGCCGGGGTGCAGGCGGTGCAGTGGCACATGCCGTTCCTGCTCACCGAGGAGGCCACCGACCCGGGCATCACCCAGGTCTACAGCGAGCTGATGACCCACGGCGGGCGGAACACCTACTCGCTGACGGTGCCGGCCGGCTTCCCGCACGCGACGTTCGGCGAGTGCCAGCGGCACTTCGGCGAGGCCTTCGGCGCGACCGTGCTGGCGGTGCGCGGCCCCGACGGGCTCGCGGTGAGCCCGCCCTGGGACACCCCGCTCGCGGTGGGGACGACGCTGTACTACGTCGCGGCCGGCCGCATCCCGGCCCGGCAGCTGACCGCCGTCCGGCGCACCTAGGAGGGGTGGCCCTCGACGTCGCCCTCGTCGCCCTGCGGGGCCTCGCGGGGCGCGCTCTGCTCCTCCAGGGATGCCGCCATCTCTGGCGACTCCTGCTCCAGGGCGATGTCGCGGGGCTGCGGCGTCTCGTGCTCCGTCGTCATGCCCCCACCCTGCCGCAGTGCGGCGCCCGCCGCCCCCCGGTCGTCACTCGTCTCCGAGGGCCAGCCATCCCGGGCGGTAGAGCACGGTCCCCGACAGCCCGGGCACGTCCAGCACCACCGTGCCGGTGAGCTCCTGGGTCGGTCCGAGCGGAGCCGCCGGGAAGGGCGCCGCGCCGGTGTCGCACACCCCGGCCGGGGAGCCGCCGGCGACGACCGTGCCGTCGTCCCCGACCAGGTGGAAGTCCCCGGCCGCCACGCTGCGCTCGCTCCCCAACGCGGAGAGGTCGGCACCGGTGGTCACCGTGATCCGGACCGCGACCAGCGACCCGTTGCTGGGGACGACGGCGGCGTCGGCGCAGCTCACGCCGGGCAGCACCTCCTCCACCGTGACGGTGAGGACCAGGTCGCTCGTCGCGGGATCCCGCACCTCCAGCGGCGCACCGGGCACGAGGACCACGGCCGGCTCAGGGGTCTCGGTGGGTGGTGGCTCGGGGGTCTCGGTGGGCTGCGGTTCCGTGGGTGGTGGCTCGGGCGTCCCGGTGGGTGGTGGCTCGGCGGACGGCGCTGCGGGGGTCTCGGTGGACGGCGGTGCGGGGGTCTCGGTGGGCGGCTCGCCGGGGGGCGGCACCGCCGGCGATGTTGGGGTGGTCAGGGGTGCCGGGGTGGGCAGCGGTGACGAGGAGGCCGGGTCCGGGGACACGGACGGGGCCGACGTGGGGCCGGGGGAGGGCGTGGCCTCGACGGCGGCGGGGACCGGGGCGCCGGCGGGTTCCTCGTCGAGCGGCTCGTCCGGGTCGTCGTGGGATCGCTCCGGCGTCTGGGTCGGCGACGGCGACGGCGGCGCGGCCCGTCCCGCCTCCCCGGGGTCCGGCGGTACGGGCCGGGGAACGCCGGCGGTGGGAGCACCGGGCAGGAACCAGTCCTCGTCGCCGGGTGGGAGAGCGCCGATGGTCGGGATCACCAGCGGCCCCATGCCGCTGCCTGCCTCAGGGGGGAGCAGCCAGATCCGCGTCTCCGCCCGGTCGTCCGCCGCCACCTGCAGGCCGGCGGACCCGGCCGCGGGGGGGGGGGGGCCCCCGACCCCGCCCCCCCCCGCCGGCCCCCCCCCCCCCCCCCCCCCCCCCCCCCCCCCCCCCCCCCCCCCCGTTCCGGCGCCGTCCGCGACGGCAATCGGGACGCCGCTGCCCCCTTCGCTGGGGGGCAGATCGGGGGCAGTGACGGGGCGACTGCGGAACGTGCGCAGGCCGCGGACACTGCTGCCGCATCACCAGCCGGGTCGTCGGAAGCCGGGTTGCGGTCGCAACATCGGCCCTGCTCATCGCCATAGGCCTCGGAATCTGCCGAAGGTCTGGCGAAGATGGATCTCCGCTCAGGGGTTCGACTGCTCGTCATGGCTTGGCGAGCTGACCGATCGGGCCGGCGTCTCCTGCTGCAGCCGCGGGGGTGTCGGTACCTTCCGGTGCTGTCGAGCTGACCCCGGGCGAGAGGGCTACGCCTGGCCGGGCGGAGCGTCTGCAGCGCCACCGAGAGGCCCTGGTTCGGCCACTAGCCCGGACTTTCTCGGAACTCTGTTGGCTCCTCACCCCGCGCCGGACGCGAGGCGGAGCCACGCACCGGCTCCGAGCCCGAGCAGCACCGATCCGACCGCGGCGGCGTGGAGGATCACCGCAGGTGCGGCCCGGGCCTTCTGCGCCGTTCCGGCCGCCGTGCGGGGGCCACTGCCCAACGGGCCCTCCGCCGGGACCGGTGCGACGGCCACCCCGGCGAACGCAGGAGCGATCCAGCGCAGGTAGTAGAAGAGGCTGGCGACGGTGTTCACCGCGGCTACGACGACCAGCCACGCCAGCCCGCCGTCCCAGGCCGCAGCGAAGACTGCGAGCTTGCCGACGAAGATGGCCGTCGGTGGGGTGCCGACCAGACCAAGCAGGCAGACCACGAGGCTTCCCACCAGCCAGCGGTGCGGCCCGATGGCCGTGGCCCAGTCGGTGATCGTGCGGGCGGCCGACGCGGCGGCGATCGCGGCGAAGGCGCCGATGTTGGTGATGGCGTAGCCGGCCAGGTAGACGGCCAGGGCGGGGATGGCGAGGTCGGTGCGGCCGGCCACGGCGACGACCATGAACAGGTAGCCGACCTGGCTGACCGTGGAGTAGGCGAGCAGCCGCAGCACGTCGGTCTGGGAGAACGCGGCGAGGTTGCCCAGCGTCATGCTGGCCGCCGCGATGACGGCCACGAGCAGCGGAACGTCGAGGGGCAGCTCGGCGAACGGCTCGGCGACCAGTCGGAACGCGGCGGCGACGGCACCGATCTTCGGGATGGTGGTGATGTAGGCGGCCATCGGGGAGGTCGTCCCGGCCGTGACGTCAGGAACCCAGAAGTGGACGGGGACGGCCCCGGCCTTGAAGGCCACCCCGGACAGCACGCCGAGGACCCCGACGGCCAGGAGCGCCGGGGATGCCTCCGGGAGGGCGGTGGCCAGCGCGAGGTAGCCGGTGGTGCCGGAGGCCAGCACCAGCGCGGCCACGCCGACCAGGAGCAGCACGCCGACGAAGGCACCCATGAGGTAGTACTTCATCGTCGCCTCGGTGCCGGCGGCGTCCTTGGCGAATCCCGCCAACGCGTAGAGCGGGACGCTGGCCAGCAAGTAGGCGGCCACCAGCAGGAGCAGGTCGCCGCTGGCCGCCAGCGCGACGGTACCGACCCCGCCGAGCAGCATCAGCACGTAGACCTCGGTCTCGCGGGGATGCCCGGCCACCGACGGGGCGGCCAGCCACACGAGGACGGCCACACCGAGGGCGACGACGATGCGGACGACGCCGGTGGTGGTGTCGATGACCCAGGTGCCCTCGAAGACCCGCTGGGCAGGATCGGTCAACGCGACTGCAGCCGCGACCGTGCTGGCCAGGCACGCCCCAGTGACCAGCAATCGCACCCGCCACTGCCGCTGCTGTGGGGTCCACAGACCCAGCAGCAGCCCGGCGACCGCGCCCAGCAGCAGCATGGCCTCCGGCAGCAGCGCCGACCAGGCCTCCCCGCCCCCGGACATGCCCATCACCGGGCCACCAGCTCCACCACCGCCATGGCTGCCGGCTCGAGGACGTCGAGCAGGACGCGGGGGAACAGCCCCAGCACCACGGCGAGCGCCAGCAGCGGGACGATGGAGACCATCTCGGAGCCACGCAGGTCGCGGATCCGGCTTGCAGTCCGGACGTCGGTGGCGGTCGCAGTGGCACCGCCCGCCCCCGGGTGCTCCCCCGCATGGTCGGCGTCCCCCACCGGCTCGGGGTCCGCCGCTTCGGGGACGACGGTGTCGCCGGAGAGCAGCCGCTGCAGCGCGAGCAGGAACAGCCCGGCGGTGACCAGGATGCCGACGACGGCGATCACCGTGGCCACCGGCGTGGCCTGCAGGGCCCCGGTGAACACCTGGAACTCGGCGATGAACCCGGAGAAGCCCGGCAGACCCAGCGAACCGAACGCCGCGACCGCCAGGCAGGCGGCGAACACCGGGGCGGGACGGGCCAGTCCGCCCCACCGACCGAAGTCGTAGCTCTGCCCGCGGGACCACAGCCATCCGCTGAGCAGGAACAACGCTCCGGTGAGGAGGCCGTGGCTGACCATCTGGTACAGCGCGCCGACCGTGGCCACGGCGCGCGCCTCTTCGTCGGCGGAGGCAACCAGCCCGGCCGCCCCCAGGCCGAGCAGGACGTATCCCATGTGATTGACCGAGGTGTAGGCGATCATGCGCTTCACGCTGGTCTGCGCCAGCGCGACGAACGCACCCCACAGCACGCTGATGACGCCGACCACGACGGCCACCATCGCCCACCGCTGCCAGGCCTCGGGCAGGATCGGCATGGCGATCCGCACGAAGCCGTAGGTGCCGAGCTTGAGCAGGATGCCGGCGAGGACGGCCGACCCGGCCGCAGGGGCGTCGGTGTGCGCGTCGGGCAGCCAGGTGTGGAACGGGAACAGCGGCGTCTTCACCGCCAGCCCGAGCCCGATCGCCAGCAACACCAGGCCGCCGGCGACCGGGGAGTCGGCCAGCGGCGGGTTCGCCGCCAGCGCGACCATGTCGAAGGTGCGCTCCTCGCTGCCGAGGAACAGCCCGATGAAGCCGACGAGCAACGCGAGCGACCCGACGAAGGTGTAGAGGAAGAACTTCAGCGCACTGCGCCGGGCGTTGCCGTGGCCCCAGCCGGCGATGACGAAGTACATCCCGACGATCGTCAGGTCGAAGAAGACGAAGAAGAGGATGAGGTCGAGCGCGGCGAACGTGCCCAGGCAGGCGGTTTGCAGGAACAGGAACAGCGCCGCGTAGGTGTGCGGCCGGTCGGGCTCCCGCAGCGAGTAGACCGCGCAGGCCAGGAAGAGCAGCCCCGTCAGGGCCAGCAGCGGCAGCGACAGCCCGTCGACGCCGACGTGGTAGCCGGCGTCGACCGTGGGGATCCACTGAAGGTCGGTCTCGTAGGCCAGGCCGTCGACGACACCCGCGGCGCCGTCGCCAGGTTCGAAGCGCCACCACATCCAGCCGACGAGCGCCAGGTCGATGGCGGAGGCCGCCACCCACACCGAGATCGCCGCCCGGCCACCGAGGCCGCGTGCCGCGAGGAGCACGCCGGCGGCCACCAGGGGCAGGAAGATCACGACGGTCAGCAGCACGGCTACCTCACCACCAGCAGGAGGACGAGCAGGAATCCCAGACCGACGACGGCCTGGGCGTAGTACTGGTGCAGCAGCCCCGTCTGAGGACGACGCGCGGCGCTGCCCGCGCGGCCGAACGCCCTCGCCGTCGCCCGGACCGCGCCGTCCACCAGTCCGGCGTCGATCCGCGCGGACTCGGCCGCGGTCCGTCGTGTCGCCGTGGCCACTCCGGACACCGCGTCGTCCAGGACGCCGTCATCGGCCCGAGCCGCCAGAGTCGCGAGGCGGCGCCCGCCCGCCGCGACCCCCATGACCGCACGGTCGAGAACCCGGTCATCCACGCGGGCCAGCGCCCGGGCCAGCGCCATCGCCGGCCGGGGCGACAGCAACCGGCCCAACCCGGCCCACACCCCGAGCGGGCTCCGGACGAGCTGATCCACGACCCCGGGACGGGCGCGCAGAGCGACGACCGTCAGCCCGAGGACGACGAGCGCCAGCGCCCCGGAGAACAGCAGCTCCCCCAGCCCTGGAGACGGCTCCCCCGCCGCATCGAGGACCGCCTTCAGGTCCTCGGCGACCGCCGGCAGCGCGAGCACCCCGAGCCCGGCGGCGAACACGGCCAGCACACCGGCGACGGCGGTGGTCAGGACCGGGATCCGGCGGGTGCCGGGCTCCTCGGTGTCGACGGCCTCACCCCCCGCCGGCCGGGCGAGGACGACGGCCAGGATCCGGCCGGCGTAGACCGCTGAGACCGCGGCGGCGGCGAGGCCGACGACGTGCAGCGCCGTCCCGTCGACCCCGGCGAGCACCTCGTCCTTGGTGGCCCACAACGACAGCGGCGGCACGCCGGCCAGCGCGAGGGCGGCGACGGTGGCCGCTGCCCCGACGCCCGGGTAGCGCCGCGCCGCACCCCGCAGATCGGCGAGGTCCTTGGTGCCCAGCGCGGTGAGCCACGCGCCGGCGGCGACGAACAGTCCGGCCTTGACCGCGGCGTGCGCCACCAGCTGGGCGGTGCCGCCCGCCGTGGCACCCACGCCGGCGGCGAGGACGACGAAACCGATCTGCGCGGCGGTGCTCGCCGCCAGCAGCTGCTTGAGGTCGGTCTGCGCCACCGCCACCGCACCCAGCAGCAACGCGGTGAGGGCTCCCGCCCACGCCGCCGCCGTCGCCGCCCAGCCCGTTGCGGTCATCAATGGCTGCAGCCGGATCAGCAGGTACCCACCGGCCGCCACCATGGTCGCCGAGTGCAGCAGGGCGCTGACCGGGCTGGGGCCTTGCATGGCAGCGGACAGCCAGGCGGAGAAGGGCAGCTGTGCGGACTTGCCGAGCGCGGCGACCAGCACCCCACCCGCGGCCACGTCCGCCCAGCCGCCGTCGGCCGCGCCCAGGTCTGCAAGCGCCAGGCTCCCCGTGGCCGCCAGCGCGGCGCCGGCGGCGACGTACAGCCCGAGGTCAGCGGCCCGGGTGGCCAGGAAGGCCCGCGTACCGGCGGCCAGCTTGCCCGCCTCCCCCCACCGGAACCCGATGAGCGCGAAAGAGGTCGCACCCATCACCTCCCAGGCCAGCAGGAGCGCCGGCAGCGTCGCCGCGGTCACCGTGGCCAGCATCGCCGCGACGAACAGCAGGAGGTATCCGAAGAACCGGGCACGGGCCGCATCCCCCCGCAGGTCCGCCAGAGCGAAGACGGTCACCAGCAGGGCGATTCCCGCGATCAGCAGCACTAGCACGGCGGCAAGGCCGTCGACCACCAGCCGAAGGTCCCCGCCGTCGACGATGCCCAGGAACGGCATGGAGACGCTCGGCCGTCCGGCCGCCGCCAGGGCGGCGAGCAGGACGCCAGCGCAGGTGACGGCGACGGCGACCGGTCCGGCGACGTGGTCGGCCGCCCGTCCGGTGATCAGCAGCGCCAACCCACACACGGCCGGGAGCAGGACCAGGGCGACCAGGGCGCCGTTCATCCGCGCAGGTCCGCGGCCATGTCGGTCATGTCGACCTGGCGGGCCCGGTAGATGGCGACGGTGACGGCGAAGCCCATCGCCATCTCCACGGCCATCACCACCAGGGCGACGACGACGAGCACCTGGGCGTCGGGCAGCTCGGGTGCGAGGAAGTACCAGGCCGCGCCGCCGGCCAGCAGGACGCCGTTGAGCACGAGCTCCAGGCCCATCATCACCATGACGATCGACTGCTGGGACAGCGCGCCGAACAGCCCGACCCCGATCAGGCCGGCGGCGACGGTCAGCACGATCTGCAGGACCAGTTCGGCGCTCACCGGGGCAGCCCCCCGGGTACCGGGTCGTCCGGCCGTGCGGCGCCCAGGTCGGCGCCAAAGCGGTCGTAGCGGCCGCGGGAGGTGGCCAGGACGGTGCCGGCCAGGATCGTGGCGAACAGCGCAATCCCGATCACGAGCATGACCAGCATGTGGCTGCCCATGATGGCCTCGCCGAGCTGCCGGGTGCTGTCGGCCGGGCGCGCCGGGTTCCGCGTCGGCCAGTCGATCATCCAGATCCCGACGGCGAGGACGACGAACGCGCCTGCACCCATGACGGCCGAACCCTTGGCGTTGTGCACCATCGTCATCGGCATGAGCCCGGCCGGGTTCATCATGAAAGCGATCATGAAGACCGCCATGATCGCCATCTCGATCGTCATCATCAGCGCCGTCACGACCGCCAGGTAGACCAGGTCCAAGGCCAGCAACACCCCCGCCACCGCGAGGAACGATGCCAGCAGGGCGAAGGTCGCCCGCGCCATCGAGTCGACGACGAAGACGGCGATCCCCGCGGCGACCGACAGGACCCCGAGGGCGGCTACGGCGGTGATCTCCCAGCCGGAGAGCTCGGTCAGCATCGTCCTCTCCTCATGCGTAGAACCCGTTGAGAACCAGGACGGCAACGGTCAGCGCCTGGAGCAGGGTCGCCGGAACGAGCACCATCCAGCCCACCTCCACCGTCCGGTCGGGTCGCAGCACCGGGAGCCGTCTTCCCACCCAGACCAGGGCGGCGATGACGGCGAGGGTCTTCAGCAGGTGCCACAGCGGGCCTGGCAGCCAGGGCCCCGAGTCCCCGCCGAGGAAGAGTGCGGCGGCCATGGCTGCGGTGGCGCCGAGGAAGACGGCGCGGCCGGCCTCCACCAGCAGCCGGTCCACCCCGGACAGCTCGGAGGTGACACCGCCGGCGATGTCGGCCGCGGCCGGCGCGGCGAACGGCCCCCAGAAGGCGAAGGCCGCGCCGCTACCCACGAACACCATGAAGGCGACCGGCATGGTGACCACGAACCAGAGGTCCTGCTGAGCGGCGAGGATGTCCGTCGTTCGCAGCGATCCGGCCGCCAGCCCGGCCGTGATGAGCGCGAACATCAGGGGGAGCTCGTAGGCCAGTCCCTGCGCGAGGAAGCGATAGCCGCCGGTCAAGGCGTGGACGGCGTTGGGACCCCAGCCGACCAGCCACACCGCCGCCCACAGCAGCGCCTCCATGGCGTTGAACCACACGAGGTCGGCGCTGGTGGACCACAGCGTGCGGCCGCCGATCGGGACGACGGCCAGTGACAGCAACGCCAGGGCCGGCACCGCCGCGCCGCCCAGCCGCCACAGGAGCCCATCGGGCGCCAGCGTGGTCCTCCGCTGTTCGATCAGCAGACGTGCGCTCGAGCGGATGGGCTCGACTGCAGCCCCGGACCCACCGGAGACAACGGCGCGGTCGACCCCCGCCACCACGAGCCCCAGGACCAGACCGATCACCACGACGCCGAGAACCGCCGGCGCCAGCCCCCACGCCTCCGCCAGGCTCGGCTCAGGCATGCGCGTGCTCCGGAGCGGGCGCCGCGGTCGCAGGGGTGAGGTCGAGGCTGGCCACGGTCAGGCGCGCGCTGCCGACCTCCGCGCCCTCCACCAGGGCCGCGACCTCCTCCAGCGAGGGAGCGGGCGGTTCCTCGACCGGCTGCCCCGACGCGATGTCGCACCAGCGCCGGACGCGGTCCAGGACGTCCTCATCGGAACCGCGCTCCGTCGCGATCTGCCCGATACCACCGGCCGTCCACGACAGGGTCCGCGACCGGCGAACCCGCCGCGCCACGGCCTGGGCGAGCCGTTGCGCTCCCTCGTGACCGGGCCCGTGGGTGGCCAGTCCGTCCCGGGCGCGGCGCGCGTCGCGGGCGGCCGTCGGCCAGCCGGCGACATCGAGGAACCGGGCGAGGCAGTCCAGCGCCGCCCGCTGGGGGTCCGGAGGCGGGGACGCCACGGGGAAGATGCCGCCGCCATCGAGCCAGGTCAGCTCGGCGGACGCCAGGACGTCACCCTGCAGGTCCGCCCGTAGGACCAGACCGGTCGGCCAGCCCGGCAGCACCGGCCCGAGCGCCACCTTGAGCACGTCGAGCTCCAGGCCGTCCCTGTCCGAGCCGGTCGAGGCCATCGCGAGCCCGGCCACCTCACCGCCGTGGTCCATGCCCTCGTGACCACCGCCGTGGTCCATGCCCTCGTGACCACCGCCGTGGTCCATGCCCTCGTGACCACCGCCGTGGTCCATGCCCTCGTGACCACCGCCGTGGTCCATGCCCTCGTGACCACCGCCGTGGTCCATGCC
>NZ_JBJHAB010000029.1:0-31259 GCF_054050815.1 Blastococcus sp. SYSU DS0552 | reverse complement strand
CCCCCCCCCCCCCCCCCCCCCCCCCCCCCCCCCCCCCCCCCCCCCCCCCCCCCCCCCCCCCCCCCCCCCCCCCCCCCCCCCCCCCCCCCCCCCCCGCCGACCTGCCCTGGCTGGTCGAGGCGGGCGACGCCGACTTCGACGCCGTCGTGACGGAGAGCCCGCTGCCCGTCCTGGTGGACGTCTGGGCGCCGTGGTGCGGGCCCTGCCGCGCCGTCACCCCGGTCGTGGAGCAGCTCGCGCGGGACCGGGCGGGGCGGCTCAAGGTCACGAAGGTCAACGCCGACACCGCGCCCGGCGCGAGCTCCCGTCTCGGGGTGCGCGGCATCCCGACGCTGGCGCTCTTCGCCGACGGCCAGGAGCGGTCACGGCTGGTGGGCGCCCAGCCCGCGACCACCATCCAGCGCTGGGTCGACCAGCAGCTGGGCTCGACCCAACAGGATCGCTGAAGGAGGACCGATGACGACCATGATGCCGACGCCGCTGCGCCCGGCCGGGATGCCGGATGACCTGCGTCGACGTCGGCCTGCCGAGTACCGCCTCGCGCCGGCTGCCCGGGCCCCGCGGCATCGCGCGCCCTACGCACCGCGGCGGCGGGCCTGGAACGGGGTCAGGACGGCGGTCCTGCTCTCGGGCATGGCCGGGCTGCTGGTGCTGCTCGGGTCGCTCTTCGGCCGGACCGGCGCGGCGATCGGCCTGGTGCTCGGCGTGGCCACGGTCGCCGGGTCCTACTGGTTCTCCGACCGCGTGGCGCTGCGTTCCGCGGGCGCGGTCCCCGTCGGGCCCGCGAGCGCACCAATGCTGCACCGGATCGTGGGAGAGCTCTCCGCCGAGGCGGGGCTGCCGATGCCCCGCCTGTACGTGACGCCGGATCGGCAGCCGAACGCCTTCGCCACCGGACGCGATCCCGCGCACGCCGCGGTCGCCGTGACGCAGGGGCTGCTCGACCTGCTCACACCCGCGGAGCTGCGGGCCGTGCTCGCCCACGAGCTGGCCCACGTCCGGAACCGGGACACACTGCTCACCTCGGTGGCCGCGGCGCTGGCGACCGGAATCAGCTTCGTCGCCCAGCTCGCCGGGTGGTTGCCGTTCGCGGGCAGCTCGGAGGAGGACGAGGCACCCGGCCCACTGGCCGCCCTCGTCGCCTTCCTGGTCGCTCCGCTCGCCGCGCTCCTGCTCCAGCTGGCCCTGTCCCGCAGCCGGGAGTACGAGGCCGACCGCACGGGCGCCTGGCTGTGCCGTGACGGACGACCCCTGGCGACGGCGCTGGCGAAGATCGAGCGGGTGGCGCAGCGCCTGCCCATGGAGGTGCAGCCGGCCCAGGCGCCCAAGTACGTCGTCAACCCGCTGTCGGGCTCCCCTGGCCGATCGTTGTCGGCGCTGTTCATGACGCACCCGCCGACGGCCGAGCGGATCGCCCGGCTGACCGGGTGGTGACGCACCCGGCGGCCGCACGTCGCAGAGATCCCGACCGGACAGGCGGCGGAATCTACAGCGACCGCTACAGGTTCACCCGTACGTAGTGATCGACCAGTCCGAGAGGAGGACAACAGATGACGTTGCCAGTGCTGAATCGGGAGTCGGCTGCGGATCGGTGGGATCCCTTCCGGGAGCTGTTCGAGCTGCACGACAGCCTGGCCAGGGTGTGGCACGCCGACCCTCTCCGCGCCCTGGACCGCTGGGTCCCGTCCGCCGACCTCGAGGAGACCGACGACGCCTACGTCGTCGAGCTGGAGGTGCCGGGCCTCGCCCGTGACGACGTCGACGTCCAGCTCGACGACCGGGTCCTGACCGTCTCCGGGGAGATCCGGGAGAAGAAGCGCACCGGCATCCTGCACCGGCGCGCGCGCAAGGTGGGCAAGTTCCACTACGCGGTGTCGCTGCCGGCGGAGGTGGACGACGAACACGTCGAGGCCTCGCTGCGGGACGGCGTCCTGACCATCCGGGTGCCGAAGTCCGCGCGGACCCGCCGTCGCCGCATCGAGATCACGCGCTGATCCGCGGCCGGCCCCGGGCCGCCCACGCAGGACGGGCGACGGAGGCCGACGCGCCGGCGCCGGTCACGTCGCCTGCTGCTGCGTCCGCTGTGTCATCGCGGCGGTCCTCGCCTCGAGGGCGTGGACGACGGCGGCCATGTCCGCCGCCCCGTGCCCCAACCGTTCCGCCTCCCCGAAGAGGGCATGGCAGACGTCGAGCAGCGGCACGGCGGCCCTGATGCGCCGAGCCGCGCCGGCCACCAGCTCGTTGTTCATCAGGACATCGGTGAGCGCCGCCTGGACGGCGAAGTCCCCCTCGACGAGCTTGGCCGCCTTCACCCTCGACACCTCGCTGGCCATGGGCCCGGCGTCGAGCACCTCACGGAGCTGGTGGATGTCGAGGCCGTGCACGTCGGCGAAGTGGAACGCCTCGGCGAGCCCCGTGACCTGCGTGATCAGGAAGAGGTTGACCGCCAGCTTCATGAGCAGCGCGTTCGGGACGTCCCCGCAGACGAACGTGCGGCGGCACATCGGCTCCAGCAGTGGCCGCACGCCCGCGACGACGCCGGCGTCGCCCGCCAGCATGCCGACGAGCTGCCCCGCCTCCGCGGGGAGGCGGGATCCGGACACCGGCGCCTCGACGTACTCCCCGCCCGCCGCGCGGACGTCCGCGCCGAGAGCGGCGGAGTACTCGGGCGACGTCGTCCCCATGGCGACGACCACGCGTCCACCGACGGTCGTGGCGAAGTGCCCGGTACCGCGGCCGAGGACGTCGTCGACGGCGGCCGCGTTCGCCAGCATGAGGATCACGATCCGTGCTCGGCGGAAGACCTCCGCCGGGTCCGCCGCGACCGTGGCACCGGCGGCACGCAGCGGCTCCGTCCGGTCGGGGGAACGGTTCCAGACGACCAGCGGCGTGCCCGCCCGGGCGAGGTTCAGCGCCATCGGCTGACCCATGACACCCAGACCGATGAATCCGACGTCCACACGTCCTCCCCTGCGTCGTCGACCGGCGCCGCACCGCCGCCTGCCGGGCGGCGACCCAGCCCTGGTCACGGAAGGCGTCGGAGACAACGAACCGGGCCCGGTGCTCCACGTCCCCGGCCGCGCCGCCGGCGAGATGGCGTCCCGCTCCGCCTGCTCGCCGTCACCCTGACCTCCGGTGTCGAGGATCACCGAGGTGTGCCGGCGCGGACAAGGGCCAGGTCGGCCACGAAGAGCTGGAGGGCTGCCAGGAGCAGCCGCTTCTCGGCCAGGTGTCTCCGGACGTCGGGCGCGTCCGGAGGCCCGGTGGGCACGTGGGCGCCTCAGCGTGCCGCGGTCCCTTGCCTGCTCACCGGCTGCTCGCCAGACTGCCGGCCATGGCATCCCGACCCGTCGTCGTCGGCACCGGTCCTCGGCACGTCCTCGCTCTGCACGGCTGGTTCGGGTCCGCCGCCGGGTGGGGGCCGTTCGCCGAGCTGTTCGACGGCGACCGGTACTCCGTCGCCCTCCTCGACTACCGGGGCTACGGCGCCCGCAGGGGGCAGACCGGTTCCTTCACGCTCGCCGAGATCGCCGCCGACGCCCTGGCCGCGGCCGATGAGCTGGGCTGGTCGGAGTTCGTCGTGATGGGGCATTCGATGGGCGGCACCGCGATGCAGCGGGTGCTGGCCGACGCGCCGGACCGCGTGCAGGGCCTGCTCGGCATCAGCCCGGTCCCCTCCACCGGGGTGCCGTTCGACGACCAGGGCTGGCAGCTGTTCAGCAGCGCCGCCGAGGATCGCGACAGCCGGTACGCGATCATCGACCTGACGACCGGCAACCGGCTCTCCCCCACCTGGGTCGACCGGATGGTGCAGCACTCGCTCGACCAGTCCGAGGTCGCTGCCTTCGGCGGCTACCTCGAGGCGTGGGCGCGCACCGACTTCTCCACCGAGGTGCGCGGCAACCCCGTCCCGGTGCTGGTCGTGGTCGGCGAGCACGACCCGGCGCTGGGCGCGCCCGTCATGCAGCAGACGTTCCTCGAGCAGTACCCGAACGCGACCCTCGAGGTGCTGCCCAACGCGGGGCACTACGCCATGTTCGAGACGCCGGTCGCGCTGTTCACCTGCGCCGAGCGGTTCCTCGACGGGCTCCCGTGAGCTCCCCTGCGTGGAGCCCCTCGGCCGGGTCCGCGGAGACGGTGGCTCTGGTCGACCCGGTCACCTACGAGACCGGCCCGCCGTTCGAGCTGCTGCGTCGGCTGCGGGCCGAGGCGCCCGTCGCCTGGGTGGACGAGCCGGCCCTGCACGGCCGGCCGTCCGGCACCGGGTTCTGGCTGGTCCTGCGGCACGGCGACGTCGAGCGCGTGCTGCGCGACCCGGCGACCTTCTCCTCCTGGCTCGGCGCCACGCAGGTCAGCGAGGCCCGCGACCTCGCGTGGGTCCGGCAGATGATGCTCAACATGGACCCGCCCGACCACACCCGGCTGCGGCGGCTGCTGACCCGCTCGTTCACCCCCCGGGCCGTGGCTGCGCTGACCGACGCGATCGAGGCGACGGCGGCGCGGCTGGTCGACGACATGATCTCCGGCGCCGGCGAGGGCACCTGCGACTTCGCCAAGGACGTCGCGGCCGATCTGCCGTTGCTCGTCCTCGCCGAGGTGCTGGGTGTACCGGCCGAGGACCGCTGGTTGATGTTCGACTGGTCCAACCGGGTCATCGGCTGGCAGGACGCCGACTACGCCACGTCGGCGGCCTTCGACGGCAGCGGGGGCACCGCCATGGCCCGCGAGGCGCTGGCCCTGCGCCCGGCGCCGGCCGAGGACGGGACCATGCCCGATCCGCGGACCCGGGCGGGCATGCCCGACCTGTACGCGTACGCGCGCCTGCTCGCCGAGCGGAAGCGGGAGACGCCCGGTGCCGACGTCATGTCGATCCTGCTGGCGCAGGTCGAGGAGGACGGCGGCCGGGTGACCGACGAAGAGTTCGAGAACATGTTCTGGCTGTTCGCGGTCGCCGGCAACGAGACCCTGCGCAACGGTCTGCCGGGGGGCCTGATCGCGCTGATGCAGCACCCGGAGCAGCTGGCCGCCGTCCGGGCGGACCCCTCGCTGCTCCCCGGCGCGGTCGACGAGATGCTGCGCTGGTGGACGCCGGTGATGGTCTTCCGCCGCACCGCCACGCGGGACGTCGAGCTCGCCGGCACCCGCATCCGAGCCGGGGACAAGGTCGTGGTCTCGTTCACCTCGGCGAACCGGGACGAGGCGGTCTTCCCGGATCCCGACCGGTTCGACGTCCGCCGCGCGCCCAACCCGCACCTCTCCTTCGGGCACGGGCCGCACTTCTGCCTCGGCGGGCAGCTGGCGCGGGCGCAGATGCGGGCGCTCTTCGGTGAGCTGCTGCGCCGCACCGCGGTGCTGGAGCCGGCCGGACCGCCCGCGCTGCTGCGGTCCAGCTTCCAGCGCGGGGTCAAGCGGCTACCGGTCCGCTGGGTGGCCGCCTGAGGAGGCGATGGCCTCGGCCTGGGCGAGCCGCGCGTCCGACCTCAGGACCCGCTGGTCCCCCGGCGCCGGACCCGTCGGTCGAAGCGGTCCTGGCTGCCGCCCAGCGGCCGGCCGAAGAACCTGCCGAGCACGACGCCGGCGGCGAGGGCCAACCCGATCGCCGCGGCCCCCACGAGCGCGTTCATCCCGCCCGAGACGTCGGCCTCCACGACGACCGCGAAGAGGCCCCGGTAGATCGCGAGCCCGGGCAGCAACGGGACGATGCCGCAGACCGCGAGGAGCAGGGGCGGGATCCGCAGCCGATCGGTCAGCGCCCCACCGCAGAAGCCGACGACCACGGCCGCCGCCGCACTCGCCACTGCTGGGCCGGCACCGAACACGGCAGCCGTGGACGCCGTGGTCCACGTCAGCGCGCCGGCCACCGTGGCCACTCCGACGGCGAGCGGGCGGGCGTGCGACGCCACCGCCCAGAACCCGGCCATCCCGGCTGCGGCGGCCACCGCCACGGCGAACGGCACGGTGGACGTCGACGGTTCGAGCACGCGCAGCGGGAACTCCGCCCGCCGCGCCAGATCGAGGACAGCGGCGATACCGACGACGATGCCGGTCGTCAGCATCAGCACCTCGAAGGCCCGGGCCGCGGCGGTGACCGGGAAGCCGCTGATCGCGTCCTCGGCCGCGCCCACGAACGAGAGGCCTGCCAGGAGCACCACGATCCCGGCGGCGACGACCAACGAGGTGCGGACCTCGACCTCCCACGCGAGGAGGAGGACGGCCGCCCCGGTGGCCACCGCAGCTCCGGCCACCTGCTGAAAGAACATCGGGAGCCCACGCCGATCGAGTGCGCGGAGCGTCTGCTCGATGACGGCCGTGGTGACCGCCGCGACGAGCGCCACGAGCCAGCCACCGCCGAGCTGGAAGGCGACGCAGCCCGCCACCCCCGACCAGCCGAGTGCGTGGATGGGCCGACGGTAGGGGTGCGGCGCAGACAGGACGTCGTCCAACCGACGGTGCGCGTCCTTCAGGTCCAGACCCTCCGCCTGGATCGCTGACACCAGGTCGGTGATCCCCTGCAGCCGGGTGTAGTCCAGTCCACGGGGGCGCACGATGCGCATCAGCACGAGCGGGGGCACGTCGTCCGGGTCGTAGCTGATCGTCAGCGACGTGAAGGTGACGTCGACCTGGCAATCGGTCAGTCCGTAGGCCGCCGCCACACGGAGCACCGTGGCGGTCACGTCAGCCGCCGACGCCCCGACCGCCATCATCGACTCGCCGATGCGGAGGGCCAGACCGAGCGCCGAGCGCGCGGTGCCCGCGTCGACCCGGCTGGGCTGGGCGCGCAGTGCGAAGGGCGCCGTCGGCGGGCCGGAGCCGGCGATCGCCTTCCGCGCCTGGTCCGGCAGGCGGGCGATCCGCCACCTGCGGTCCCGGCTCGTGGGGGGCACGACGCCCAGGCTACGGAGTGGTGACGGGGAACGCGGCCGGCGACGACGGGACGGCTCGTGACCATCCGCACAGGCGGCAGGCCATCGACGCACACCGGTCCGGGGCTCCCACGCCTGACCCTGCGCACCCCGCGGGTGGGAGGCGCTCCGGGTGTCTCGCCTCGCCCTCGACACGGGTTCGCGTCGGCGATCGGCGCACGCCCTGGCCTCACCTGCATGCGAGGCGTGCAGATCACCCGGTTCAGCGGTCCCGAGGTCGTCGACGTCGACGACGTCCCCCAGCCGAGTCGACGGTCAGCACAGGTCCGGTTCGTCCGGCTGGGTGCCGGCCGGGGCGACCCTGGCGAACCGGGCGGACAGCGTGCGGAAGGCCTCGGCGAGGGCCGGCGGGCTGACAGCGAGGACGTCGGTGTCGTAGCGGGCGACGGCAGCGGCGATGCCGACCCAGGACCAGGCACCGAGCGTGAGCCGGCAGCGGTCGGTGCCCAGTGACTCGACGAGGCCGTCGTGGGCGAACGGTGCCACCCGGGCGGCGGGGAGACCCAGTTCGACGGTGCCGGTGCACGGCCAGGTGTCCACACCGCTGGCGCTGCCCTGGAAGGTCCCGTTCACGAAGGCGGCGAGGTCGCCCCCAGGCAGCACACGTGGGGTGAAGCGTGGGCCGGTCGGAATGCGGGGGGTGATCCGGTCGCAGCGGTAGGTCCGCCAGTCGGCTCGGTCGAGGTCGAAGGCGACGAGATACCAGCGGCCGTTCCGGGTGACCAGATGGTGCGGTTCGGCTCGCCGAGGCGGGACGACCTCCTCGCTCCCCCCGCCCGCACCCCCACCCGCAGCGGCGTAGTCGAACCGCACGATCTCGCGGGCGCGGATCGCTGCCGTCAGCGCCACCAGCACTGCCGGGTTCACCTCGGCGGTCGCGCCGCGGGCGACAGGGGTGACCTGGACGGCGTCGATCCGGTGCCGCAGCCGCGCCGGCATCACCTGGCGGACGGTGGTCAGCGCACGGGCGGCGGCCTCGCTGACACCCGCGCCACTGGTGATGGCCAGTTGCAGGGCGACGGCGAGGGCCACGGCCTGGTCGTCGTCGAACAGCAGCGGCGGCAGGTCCGTGCCGGCGTCGAGGCGGTAGCCACCGTCCGGGCCCTTGAACGCCTGCACGGGATAACCGAGTTCGCGCAGCCGGTCGATGTCGCGGCGCACGGTGCGGGGGTGGACCCCGAGCCGCTCGGCCAGGGCGGCGCCGGGCCAGTCGCGGCGGGCCTGCAGCAGTGACAGCAGGGTCAGCAACCTGGACGAGGTGCCGTTCCTCTCGGGCATGCCCGTCACGTTGGCCACAGTAGAGGACTGAACCTGTCCGCTACCGCTGCCACGCTCCTCTCGTCGCCACCAAGGGGGTGGCGGCACACCGAGGAGCCGACATGAGCATCACCACGACCACGCACCTCAACTTCCGCGGCCAGGCCCGCGAGGCACTGGAGTTCTACGCGTCGGTGTTCGGCGGTGAGGTCATGGCCTTCACCTTCGCCCAGGGCGGCGACGAGCGGGACGACGCCGACGGCGCGGTGGCCGAGCAGGTCAAGTGGGGCGGCCTCCAGGCCCCCAACGGCTTCGCGATCATGGCCTTCGACGTGCCGCCCGCGCGGGCGTACGACCCCGGCACCGACGCCGTCTACGTCTCGGTGCGCGGCACCGACACCGAGGAGATCACCGGGTACTGGAAGGCGCTCACCGAGGGTGGGACCGTCCGCGCGGAGCTCGCCCCCGTCGGCTACGCACCGCTGTACGGGATGGTCACCGACCGCTTCGGCGTGACCTGGGTCCTCGACGTCCTCCCGCCCTACGAGGCCTGATCGCCACGCCGGGGGCAGGGGGCCGTCGGCCTCCTCCCCCGGCATCCCGCTGCACAGCCTGCCCCGGGTCGGGCGCAGAAGGCCGACCCGGTCGCCTCGTTCTCCCGAGTGGTGGCTGCTCTAGCCTCCGACCATGCGTGCTGTGCAGATCACCCGCTTCGGCGGTCCCGAGGTCCTGGACATCGTCGACATCCCCGAGCCGGAGGCCGGTTCCGGGCAGAAGCTCTACGACGTCTCCGCCGCCGGCGTGAACTTCGCCGACACCCACCACCGGCGAGGTGCTCAAGCGACGGCCGCGTAAGCGCAACCGCTGACTAGTCCGTTGCTGGCTTGGGCTAGCGAAGATGGAGCTGACGAGAAGGGGCATAACGCTGTACCCGACGAGCAACACGTCGAACTTGACGCCGGAACAGCTTGCTCTGCTGGACGACACCTTCTTCGGGTCGAATCCCGCTTCCTACTGGCGCGCCCGCATCGACGACTTGCTCCGCGAACCAGCACCAATCGACTACCACGGGGCCCTGGCTGCGCAGGTGATCGGTTACGGCTTGGACGAGCGCATGCTTTCCACGACGGAACCGACGGAATCCGAGCGCGAGTTGCAGAGGGCTCTCGATGCCTTCACCCTTCGTCACCACCTGGCCGAGTCGCTGGTGCGGATAGTCCACGCCGTCCTCACCGGGTGGAGGACCCCGGGGTCAAGCATCTGGGCGTCGCTGACCAACAGTCGGGAAACAGGTCATGACCTTGTGAAGGCACTGCGCGCCTTCGAGGTTCAGGGCGAGATTCCCGCGAATCTTTTCATGCCTGCGGCAGACGTCCGGACCCTACCCTCGAATCCGCCTTCAGACGTAGAAGCCGCAGTTCGGATGCACTGGCAGTGGGTGCGGCGGGCCATGCACCTACTGGTCAGTGAGGCGCTAGACGCGAACGTCGGAAACAACAAAGTCAAGCATGGTCTGGCCGTACGGCCGCACCACGAATTGCGGGTCAGCTTTGTGACGGGCTCCCCGCCATCCGGCGAGAACATTCAACTGTCAGCCATCAAAAGTGGCTTTAGTATCGTCGACGCAACGGCGATCGAATTCTTGGAGCGACTTCCACCGCGCCACGATCACGCTGGGTCGTGGGAGGTAACCGGGCTCATCGCAATGGAGGGTGTGCGGGACGAGTACTGGCGGGACACTGGGGTTCACGATTCGGTGTTGCTGACGGTCCCCCTCCCGAGGACCCGTGCAGCATCAGTGCCACCCCGCTGAGCAGTGACACCGCGGCGGTGAGGACGAGCAGCGTCCCTAGCCCCAGGCCAGGGATGACCGCACCGGCGACGGCGGGCGCTGAGACCGAGGTGACGGCTCCCACGACCAGACACCCGGTGAACGCCGTGCCTGCGCGGTCGGGCGCCAGCTCGGCGGTCCAGACCGCGAGCACCGCCGACCCGGTCATATACCCCACGCCGAAGATGCATGCCGAGGCCACCGTCGCGGCCAGGGAGTCGCTGGCCAGCCCGAGTAGTGCCAGCGCCGCAGCCACCGTCATCAGGCATAGCGCCGCCACCCTGATGCTGCCCAGTCGCTGCGCGATGGCCCCGGTCGTCACAGCAACCACGCCGGTGAGGCCGACGGCCGCGTAGAGGGCCGGGACGGCTGCCGCCGGGAGGTCGTCCCGCTGGAGGACGTCCGCGGCGTAGGTGAAGTAGATGACAATGACCGCGAAGTAGACGACGGAGTAGGCGGCCGGAACCCGCAGCGCTCTCACGAGTGAGGAGGTGCCGCGCCGCCCGTCCGGGCGTGGGGCTGGCCTAGTTCTCGGCACCAGCCGGAGGTTCACCACGGCGGCAGCCACGGCGGCGAGGGCGATGCCGCCCCAGACCAGGCGCCATGAGCCCAGCGCGGCAAGGCCGGCCAGAGCACCCAGAGCGACCAGTCCGCCGCTGGTGCCGGTCGTGATGATCGCCAACGCCCTCGGCTGCTGCCGCTCGGCTACCGTCCGCGTCACGATGTCGGAGTAGGGCGCCCAGACCCAGCCGCCCGCACTGCCGGCCAGGACGGCACCGCCGGCGAGCAACCAGGGAGACTGCGCGACCGTGACGATCACCGCCCCCAGAGCGCCGCAGGCCCCGCCCACGGTCGTCGGGGCACGCGAGCCGCGGCGAGTGGCGAGCGGCCCCGTAAGCAGCAGGCCCACCAGATAGCCGGCGAACGTGGCGCTGGCGACCAGACCGAGCACCAGCTCGGAGAGTCCCAGGTCCCGCCGGATGTCGGGCAGTGTCAGACCGTAGGCGTACCGGGCCATACCGAAGGCGACCCCGACCACCGCCGCTCCGGCCAGGCCGACCCGGGCGGCCGGGGACAACGTCATGAACTCTCCTGTTTGCAGCATGCACTGGCGCCGCTTCCCGCTCAGCGAGGCTGGCGCCGCGATGCACTCAGCCTGACCGCTGGGCGTCTACTGCGGCGATGGGACCGGAGAGCTGCTCGCACCCTCCGCCCGGGATTGAGGCTACTTCGATCGCTCGTCAGAGCTGAATGGTGGCGCCGGCCCGCGCGTCGGTGCCCGGGTGAAGGTCGAGGCCTGCCGAGGGTGGAAGTTCCTACACCGCCCATCCAGAAAAACCTCGACGTGCCTGACGTTACCTTCGCCTGCCCCGACCTGACCACGTTCTGCCGCCTCGACAAGCTGGGTCTGCAAGCCCTCGGGCAGTGCCTCGAGCCCGACCGCGCGATCCTGGCCTGCCGCGTCGTGGAGGCCGACCAGTGGTGCAGGCGCTGCGGCTGCGAGGGCACCCCGCGTGACAGCGTGACCCGCCGCCTGGCCCACGAGCCGCTGGGCTGGCGGCCCACGACGCTGCTGGTAACGGTCCGCCGCTACCAGTGCACCGGCTGCGGCCACGTCTGGCGTCAAGACACCACCCGCGCCGCAGAACCCCGGGCGCGGCTCTCCCGAAGCGCGCTGCGCTGGGCCCTGGAAGGGCTAGTGGTCCAGCACCTCACGGTGGCTCGGATCGCCGAAGCCCTCGCGGTGTCGTGGAACACCGCCAACACCGCCGTCCTCGCCGAGGGTAAGCGCGTCTTGATCGGCGACCCGGACCGCTTCCACGGCGTAGCGGTCATCGGGGTTGATGAGCATGTCTGGCGCCACACCCGCCACGGCGACAAGTACGTCACCGTCATCATCGACCTCACCCCGATCCGCGACAAGACCGGGCCCTCCCGCCTGCTGGACATGGTCGAAGGCCGCTCCAAGCAGGCCTTCAAGACCTGGCTTACCCAGCGGCCGGAGGCCTGGCGGAAGGGCCTGGAGGTGGTCGCGATGGACGGGTTCACCGGCTTCAAGACCGCCACCACCGAAGAGCTCCCCGACGCCGTCGCCGTCATGGATCCGTTCCACGTCGTCCGCCTCGCCGGCGACGCGTTGGACCGCTGCCGCCGCCGGGTCCAGCAGGATCTGCACGGCCACCGAGGCCGCAAGGACGACCCGCTCTACCGCGCCCGACGCACCCTGCACACGGGTTCTGACCTTCTCACCGACCGACAGCAGCAACGCCTCACCGCGCTGTTCGGCGTCGAGGAGCACGTCCAGGTCGAGGCGACCTGGGGCATCTACCAGCGCATGATCGGCGCCTACCGCGAACCCGACCGCGCGAAGGGCCGGCGGCTCATGACGACGCTAATCGAGTCCGTCAGCCACGGCGTCCCGGCCGCGCTCACCGAGCTGACGACCCTCGGGCGGACCCTGAAGAAGCGCGCCGAGGACGTCCTGGCCTACTTCAACCGCCCCGGCACGAGCAACGGCCCGACAGAAGCCATGAACGGACGCCTGGAGCATCTGCGCGGCTCGGCGCTCGGGTTCCGCAACCTCACCAACTACATCGCCAGGAGCCTGCTCGAGACCGGCGGCTTCAGACCGCAACTACACCCTGGATTGTGTTGAGCCGGTAACCGTCCTCAACCTCCGGCCCGCGCCTCTCATCGCCGAAGCGCTGATGCTCTCCACTGTGTGGGCGTCAGTGTTCGCGTCGGCGGCAGCCGACCGCTTCGTCGGGCCCGAGGAAGCCATGCCCCAGCACCCCGGGCTAATACTCGGGCCCCCGGCGAGCCACCTTCGGTCCTTCGCTTACGAGGACTTTATCCCCGCCGACCATCCTGAGAGCGGCGTGCCTCCTTCGGAGCATGCGCCCTCGGTGGCAGCTGACTAGACGTTGGAGCAACACGGCTTCCCCTACCCGGTCGCGGCGGACGTGGACCGGTGACGTCCTCCCTATGGCCATAGCCTCCCCTCATGCGTGCTGTGCAGATCACCCGCTTCGGCGGCCCAGAAGTTCTCGACGTCGTCGACCTGCCGGACCCCGTCCCGGGGCCCGGCCAACAGCTCTACGAGGTGAGTGCCGCAGGAGTTAACTTTGCCGACACCCACCAGATCGAGAACTCCTACCTGGCCGCCCAGCAGCTGCCGCTGGTGCCGGGCGCGGAGTTCGTCGGCACCCCGGTCGGGGGCGGGCAGCGGGTGGTCGGGCTGCTCGACGGCGGCGGTTACGCCGAGAAGGCCGTGGCGAACGACGTCCTCACCTGGCCCGTGCCCGACGCCGTCAGCGACGAGCAGGCGCTCTCTCTCGTCCTCCAGGGGACGACCGCCTGGCATCTGCTGCGCACCAGCGCGCACCTGGCCGAAGGCGAGTCCGTCGTCGTCATCGCCGGCGCCGGCGGCGTCGGCTCGCTCGCCGTCCAGCTCGCCCGCCGGTGGGGCGCCGGCCGGGTGATCGCTACCGCCTCCAGCGCGGAGAAGCGGCAGCTCGCCGAGGGGCTCGGCGCACACGCCACCGTCGACCCGGCCCTCGCCGACGACGACCCCAAGCAGTTCACCGGCGCGCTGCGCGAGGCCAACGGCGGCAAGCCGGTCGACATCGTGCTCGAGATGACCGGCGGCAACGTGTTCACCGGCTCGCTGTCGGCCCTGGCGCCGTTCGGCCGGCTGGTCACCTACGGCATGGCCGCCCGGCAGGAGACGCCCGTGGTGCCCCCCGGCGCGCTGATGCAGAAGAGCCGCGCGGTCATCGGCTTCTGGCTGGCCCACTGCATGGCGCGCCCGCAGATGCTCGACGCCGCGATGAACGACCTGCTGGCCATGACGGCCGACGGTTCGCTGAAGCCGGTCGTCGGCGGGCGCTACCCGCTGTCCGCCGTCCGCGAGGCGCACCAGGACCTGCTCGCCCGCCGCACCACCGGCAAGCTCGTCCTCGACCCCTCCCGCTGAACCGGGCGGTCACCCTCCCGGCGTTTCCGCCGGGAGGGTGACCCAGCGTCACCCGGAGGGCGGACGCCGTTCGTCCTTTCGGGCACGAGCGGCTCTCCTCCCGGTTTCGCTCCCTACTGTCCGTGACGGACGCAGCCGGGGGGACGAGCGCCACCGATCGACCCTCCGCGCGGTCATCCGACTGACCACGGGGGGAAACCATGGGACGACGCACGCTCCGGTCCGGCGCCGCCGCGACCGGCGTGACCATCGCGCTGCTGGCCGGGACGACGGGGTGCACCTTCCCCGACGTCTCGATGAGCCCGGGCCTCTCCGGAGGGGACGCCGCCGCGGTGGCGACGCCCGCGGTGGACGACGGCACCGAGGCCGCCGAGCCGCAGGAGCCCGTGCGCCCCGCCGGCGACCTGGACACCGGCTCGGTGACGCACACCCTCGCCGCCGGCGACCGGACGGTCGTCATCGACTACTGGACCGAGCAGGACGCGGCGTCCTGGACCGCCTCGGATGCGAAGACTGTGCAGCTGGCCGCGCACGTCGAGGGCGGCAGCACCACGGTGACCGTGCTGGTCACCCGCTTCGCGGCGACCACCGACGACGGCACCCAGCGCACCGTGGCCGCCGAGGACCGCGGCGAGTTCGCCCTGACACCGCCGTTCACCTACGCCACCGCCTTCACGCTGCCCGACGTCTCGGCCACGGCGACGACCGTGACCCTCTCCGTCCAGTTCGACCTGCTGGTCGAGACCACGCCCGGCTCCGGGCGTTACTTCCGCCAGACCGTGCTCGACCAGCTCGAGCTCCCGCTACTCGAGGAGGACTCGCTGTGACCGAGGTGGTCCTGCACGGCATGCGCCGTGCCACCGACCGCGTCCACCTGCTGGCCCGCAGCGGTCAGGAGGTCGTCGACGTCAGCTCGCTCGTGCCCGACGAGTTCGGCGGCGGCCAGGCCCACCACGAGCGCCGGCACGCCACCATCAGCTGCATCATCCCGGCCTACAACGAAGAGGCGACGATCTCCGACGTCCTCACCTCGCTGCTGTCGCAGACCCGGCCGCCGGACGCCATCCACGTCATCATCAACAACACCGACGACGACACCCCCGAGATCGCCCGGGAGTACGCCGGCGAGCACCTGAGGGTGGTGAAGGGCGAGGCCTTCCACACCGTCGTGCACGTGCACGACATCGGTGAGAACCCCGACAAGAAGGTCGGCGCCCTCAACTACGGCTACTACGTCAGCCGCGGCCACGACTACATCCTCGGCGTCGACGGCGACACCACGCTGGACCGCCGGTGCGTGGAGTGGCTGGAGAAGGAGATGGTCACCGACCCGCGCATCGGTGGGCTGTCGGCGATCTACACCTTCGACAAATCCCGGGTGAAGGGCGCGATGGCGCGCTTCCTGGTCGCCGGCCAGCGCGCCCAGTTCGCCGGCTTCAACATGGACAACCTGGTCCGCGGCCGGAACATGGCCGTCCTCGGCGGGCAGTGCAGCCTCTTCAGCGTCCGCGCTCTCGAGACGGTCATGTACCGCAACCACCAGGCCGCACCCTGGGTGCGCGACTCGGAGGTCGAGGACTCCAAGCTGTCGCTGCAGATCAAGGACGCCGGCTTCAGCACCAAGATCAGCGCGCACGCCCGGGCGTTCGTCGGGCCGATGACCACGCTGCGGGCGCTGCACGGGCAGCAGGTGAAGTGGAACTTCGGTGGCATCGACCTGCTGTGGCCCGGTCAGCGGGGCGACACCAAGGGGCAGCCGCTGCACCCGAACCTGCGGCTGCGCTGGTACGAGAACGTCTCGATGGTGTTCAACATCGGCACCCGCATGTCGTTCCTGCTGCTGCTCGCGGCGGCGCTGTCGATCGACGCGTTCGTGTTCAACCCGGTGTGGCTGATCCCGCCGATCGTCGCAACCTTGCTGAACCTGCGGATCGCCGCTTCCATGCACGACAAGAGCGCCTCGGACATCTTCTACGCGCTGCTGTTCGCCCCCGCCGAGCTGTACATGTGGATCCGCATGGGCCACTTCATGAGCGCGTGGGTGCAGTTCTTCGCCCGCGTGGAGAAGGACAACTGGGCCGCCCAGGCCGCCGCCGAGCGCGGCCGCGGATCCGCCTACGTGATGCCGGCGCTGTGCGCGGCGGTCACGTTCGCCGTCCTGATCTTCGCCTGGAGCCAGCAGAGCATCGCCGTCCAGTCGGCGATCCTCTCGATCGGCTGGCCCGTCCTCTACCTGGTGACGGTCCTGCAGACGCTGTTCATGCTGAAGAAGCTGGTCCGCCGCCAGCGGGGCTTCTCGGTCTGAGGGAGCGCCCGTCCCCGCGCGGGCAGCGCGTCGGCACGGGGCCTCCGCTCACACCAGGCGGTTGGTCCAGAGCAGGCTGAGGACGGCGCCGAGCAGCACGACCAGCACGCCGGCCCGCACGAACCAGGGGCTGATGTCCTTGGGCTCGGTGGTGTAGCCGATCTGGCTGCCCAGGTCGCTGTAGACCTCCTCCAGCTCCTCGACGCTGGCGGCCTCGCTGAAGCTGCCGCCCGTCTCGTCGGCGATCCGCTCCAGCGCCGCCCGGTCCACCGGCACCGGCACCCGCTCGCCGTCGATGTCGAGGGTGCCGTAGTCGGTGCCGAAGGCGATCGTGGAGACGGGCACCCCCGCGGCGCGGGCCGCCTCGATGGCCTGCGAGTCGTCGCGGCCGACGGTGGTGGTGCCGTCGGACAGCAGCACGATGCGCGCCGGTGGGCGTTCCTCGCCGCTGGTCTCCAGGGACGCCTGGAAGTTCTGGATCGCCGCCAGCGAGGTGAAGATCGCCTCGCCGATGGCCGTGGCCTCGGCGAGCTCCAGGTTCTCGATGGCGATGGCCACCTGCCCCCGATCGGTGGTGGGCGGCACCACCGTCGTCGCGGTGCCGGCGAAGGTCACCAGACCCAGGTTGATCCGCTCGGGCAGCACGTCGACGAACTCGGTCGCCGCCCGCTGCATCGCCCGGAACCGCGTCGGCTCGACGTCCTCCGCCTCCATGGACAGGGAGACGTCGACGGCCATGATCACGGTCGCCCGCTCCCGTGGCACCTGCACCTCGGTGCTCGGCACCGCGAGGGAGACGACGAGGGTCGCCAGGCCCAGGGCGACCAGCCCGAACGCCAGGTGCCGCTTCCAGCCGGGCCGCTTCGGGACCAGCGAACTCAGCAGCGAGACGTTGGTGAATCGGGCCGCGTACGCCTTGCGCCGCAGCTGCAGCACCACGTAGACCGCCACCAGCGCGGCGACCACGAGCAGGGCCAGCAGCCACCACGGTGACTGGAAGGTCATCGGGAGGCCCCTCCGCTGCCGGCACGCCGGCGGTCGGCGACGAAGCGGACGACGTCCATGAGCCAGTCACGGTCGGTCCGCAGTTGCAGGTGGCCGGCCCCGGCCCGGCGCAGCGCCGCGGCCACGCCGGCCCGCTGGGCGGCGGCGCCCTCGGCGTACCGGGCGCGGAACTCGGCGTCGCCGGTCGGCACCTCGAGGGTCTGACCGGTCTCGGGGTCCACGACGGTGAGCAGCCCCACGTCGGGCAGCTCCAGCTCGCGCGGGTCGAGGACCTCCACGGCCAGCAGGTCGTGCCGGGTGCCCAGCGCCCGCAGCGGGCGCTCCCAGTCGCTGTCGCCCAGGAAGTCGGAGATCACCACGACCAGGCCCCGCCGGCGCGGCGGGCGGCGCAGCGTCTCCAGCGCCGCGGCCAGGTCGCCGCGGCGGCCGCTGCCCGCCCGCGGCGTGGCCACCACCGAGCGGAGCAGCCGCTCGGCAGCCAGCCGGCCCGGCATCGCCGGGTACCGGTCCACCCGCTCCCCCGTGGTGACGACCGCGCCCAGCCGGTTGCCGCCGTGCACCGTGAGGTGCCCGACCGCGGCCAGCCCGGCGATCGCGAGGTCGCGCTTCTGGCAGTTCGCGGTGCCGAAGTCCAGGCTGGCCGAGAGGTCGACCACCGCCCAGGTCTCCAGCTCGCGGTCGGCGATCGTCTCCCGGACGTGCGCCACCTGGGTGCGGGCGGTCACCGGCCAGTCCATGCGGCGCACGTCGTCGCCGGGGTGGTAGGTCCGGGAGTCACCGGCCTCGCTGCCCGAACCGGGGACCAGCCCCAGGTGGTCGCCCTGCAGCAGGCCGTCGAGCCGGCGGCGCACGGTGAGCTCCAGCCGGCGCAGCAGCACGTCGGCCGGCCCGTCGGTGAAGCGCGGCGGCGCCCCGTCGTCCCCGCTCCCCGAGCCGGGCGCCGCCGCGTGCAGCAGCAGCCCCGGGTGCTCGGGCGCGACCGACGGCGGCTCCTCCCGGCGACGGCGGCCGATCACGTCCGCTGCGACCCGGGTGTGGCGCCGTTGCCGCCGTGCTGCGGCGCGGCCGCACCGCCGTGATCACCGTGCGGCTGCTGACCGGGCCCCTGGGGCCCCGGGCCGTACTGCGGCCCGCCCGGCGCCTGCGGGCCGTGCTGACCCCACGGCGCCCCCTGCGGCATGCCCTGCGGTGGCCCGAAGAACGGCCCGCCCGGGCCCGGCGGGACCGACGGCCCGCCCGGCGCACCCGGTCCGCCACCCGAGGCGCCCTGCCGGGGCGCCACCTGCGGCAGCGGGACCGTCTGCACGATCCGCTTGACGATGTGGTCGGCCGGCACGCCGTCGGCCAGCGCGTCGTAGGACAGCACCAGGCGGTGGCGGAGGACGTCGGCGGTGACGTCGAGGACGTCCTGCGGGAGCACGTAGTCCCGGCCGCGCACCAGCGCCAGGGCCCGGCTGGCCGCGATGAGCCCGAGCGAGGCGCGCGGGCTCGCGCCGTAGGACACCCACGTGGCGACGTCGTCCATGCCGTGCTCCCGCGGCGACCGGGTCGCCACCACCAGGCGGACGACGTAGTCGACGAGGGCGTGGTGCACGAATACCTCGGAGGCCGTGCGCTGCAGCCGGCGCAGCTCGTCGGGGCCGAGCACCGTCTCCGGCACCGGGGGCCGGGAGCCCATCCGGTAGATGATCTCGCGCTCCTCCTCGGTGCTGGGGTAGTCCACCAGCACCTTCATGAGGAACCGGTCGCGCTGGGCCTCGGGCAGCGGGTAGACGCCCTCGGACTCGATCGGGTTTTGGGTCGCCAGCACCAGGAACGGGTCGGGCAGCGGGTGGGTGACCCCGCCGATGGAGACCTGCCGCTCGGCCATGACCTCCAGCAGCGCCGACTGCACCTTCGCCGGCGCCCGGTTGATCTCGTCGGTGAGCAGGAAGTTGGCGAACACCGGGCCGAGCTCGGTGTCGAACGTGTCCTGGCCGGCCTTGTAGATGCGCGTGCCGATGATGTCGGCCGGCACCAGGTCGGGGGTGAACTGCAGGCGGGAGAAGGTGCCGCCCACGACGGTCGCCAGCGTCTCGACGGCGAGGGTCTTGGCGACGCCGGGCACGCCCTCGAGCAGCACGTGCCCCCGCGCCAGCAGCGCGACCAGCATCCGCTCCACCAGCCGGTCCTGCCCGACGATGACGCGCTTGATCTCGAACAGCACCCGCTCCAGGCGGGCGGCGTCGACCGACGGCGGCACCGGCGCCTGCGGGGAGGTGGGCAGGCTCTCGGTCGGTGTGCTGGCAGCGCTGGACACGTGGCTCCCTGGTCGGCCGGGCCGCGACCACCCGACTCGGGCAGGCCGTCGACGGGGCGCGGTGTCGTCCCGGCCCCCGCCCAGTGTCCTACACCGGCGGGGCGGGCCGCCGGAACGCCGACAGCCGCCCGCGGGCCGCTGTCGCACCGCCGCAGGCGGGGCGCGCAACTCCCTGCCCGGCGACCGCGCGGACTGCTAGCCTGACCGTGCGTCGGGCAGCTCCCCCCGTGGCTGCCCGACGCCTTTCTCTGCCTCGTGCCCGGTCCCCGCCGGCGGCGGCTCAGGCGCTCGGTCGCACCGCGCCGAAGTACGTGCTGCTCGAGGTGCGTGCTGCCGCGATGGTCACGTGCTTCCCGCGGTCCGGCGCCTCGATCACCTGCCCGCCGCCGATGTAGATCGCCACGTGGGTGATCGACATGTAGTCGCTCCGGTCCCCGCCCCAGAAGAGCAGGTCACCGGGCTGCAGATCGGCGAGCGCCACCTGCTTGGTGCGGTTGAGCCACCACTGGTCCCGGCTGGTCCCGCCGATGGCGATGCCGGCCCGGGCGTAGGCGTACTGGGTGAGGCCGGAGCAGTCGAAGCCGAAGACCGCGGTGTCCGGCGCGATCCCGTTGCTCGGGCCGTTGCTCCCGCCGCCACCCCACGAGTAGGGCACACCGAGCTGGGAGCGCGCCGCGGCGATCGCCACCGCGGCCGCCGACGCCGACGGGGCACCGGCCGAGCCGCCCGGGGAGCGAACGGGCGACGGGCCGGACGGCGCGGGGGTGGCCACCGGCGGCGTGGGGGTGGCCACCGGCGGGGCGTGGGTGGCCTGCGGCGCCGGCGCGGGGGCGCGAGCGGCGGAGTCCTGCGCGGCGGCCTCCCTCGCGGAGGCGGCCTGCGCTGCGGATCGAGCCCCCTCCAGGCCGTAGAGGACCTGCTGCGCCTGCTGGAGCTCGGCCTGGAGCTGGTCCTCCTGGGCGTCCAGCGCGTCGGCCTGGCGGCGGGCCGACACCTCCTGGGACTGCGCGCTCGCCAGCAGGTCGGCCGCCTGCTGCTGGACTGCGGCGGCCTGCGCCGCGGTCTCGTCGGCGACCTCGCGGGCGCCCGCCGCCTGCACCTCCAGGACCGTCAGCTCGGCGACGACCTCCGTGCGGTTGGCGCCCGCGGCTTCCAGCAGCGCCGAACGCTCGATGAGCTCGGCCGGACCGCTCGAGCTGAGCAGCGCGGTGATGCCCGGAGAGGTGGAGCCCTGCATGTAACTGGCCCGCGCGAAGGAGGCGACGTCGTCGCGTCCCTGCTGCAGGTCGGCGGCTGCCCGGGCCGCCGCGGCGGCCGCGGCGTCGGCGGCGTTCCTGGCCGCGTCGTACGCCGCCTGCTTGTCCTCGTAGTCCTGCAGCGCGATCAGCGCCCCCTGGTGGGCGGCCTCGACCTCGGCCCGCGCCTGCGCCAGCTGGGCGCCGATCTCCCCGACCCGGGTGGCGGCATCGGCCTTCGCCCGCTCCGCCGCGCTCAGCTCGGCGGCGCTGGGCGACCGCGGCGCGGCGCCGGCCGACGACGGGGTCAGGCCGATCGCCACGGCGGCGACGAGCAGCGCGACCGCCGCCCGCAGCGCCGTCCGGCCGTTGCCGCGCCCGCCCCTCACGCACGGGGAACCGGTACCACCGTCCCGCACCGTGCCCATCCGCGTCCCGCTGCCCACGACCTGCCTCTTCCCGACGTCCGCGGGACGCCCGGACGGGCGCCCCGTGGAGGCATCGGACGGCACCGCAGCACCGTTGAGGAGGTCTCACCCGCACGGGTGAGAACACCCGAGCGGGTGACGACGGCCCCGCGCTCGGGCCCGCGCGGCGCGGGCCCGAGCGTTGCGCTCAGTTCACCCGGCGCTCGGCACCGGCCCAGAAGTCCTCGCGCAGCTTGAACTTCTGGATCTTGCCGGTGGCGGTGCGGGCCAGCTCGTCGCGGAACTCCACCCGCTTCGGCGCCTTGTACCCCGCGAGCCGGGCCTTGCAGTGGGCGATGATGTCGGCCTCGGTGGCCTGCTCCCCCTCGGCGAGCACCACGATCGCGGTCACCATCTCCCCCCACTTGTCGTCGGGGATCCCGATGACGGCGACCTCGGCCACCGCCGGGTGGCTGAAGACGACGTCCTCCACCTCGATCGAGGAGACGTTCTCCCCGCCGGTGATGATCACGTCCTTCTTGCGGTCGGAGATGATGACGTAGCCCTCGTCGTCGATGCTGCCGCCGTCCCCGGTGTGGAACCAGCCGCCCTCGAGCGCCTCCGCCGAGGCGTCGGGGTTCTCCCAGTAACCGGCCAGCACGGTGTTGCTGCGCGCCAGCACCTCACCGCTGTCGCTCACCGTCATCCGGGTCCCGATCGACGGCACGCCGGCGCGCGACAGCCGCTTGGCCCGCTCCTCGGGGTCCAGCCCGTCGTACTCGGCGCGCGGCCGGTTGATGGTGAGCAGCGGCGCGGTCTCGGTCAGGCCGTAGATCTGGTTGAACTCCCAGCCCAGCTCGGCCTCGACGCGGGCGATCGTCCGCGACGGCGGCGGCGCCCCGGCGACGATGATCCGCACCCGGTCGCGCCCGGGCACCTCGCCGTCCCAGTCGGCGGCGGCCTCCAGGACGGCGTTCCAGACCGCCGGGGCCCCGGCCATGATCGTCACGCCGTGCTGCTCCACCCGGCGCAGGATCTCGGCGCCGTCGACCTTCCGCAGCACCACCTGGCGGGCGCCGACCCCGGCCATGGCGTACGGCAGGCCCCAGCCGTTGCAGTGGAACATCGGCAGGGTGTGCATGTAGACGTCGCGGTCGCTGATCTGCATGTGCATGCCGAAGGTGACCGCGTTGACCCAGATGTTGCGGTGGGTCATCTGCACCCCCTTGGGGCGGGCGGTGGTGCCGCTGGTGTAGTTGATCGTCGCCGTCGCATCCTCGTCCGGCTCCGACCACGGCCGCGGCTCGCGGTCGAAGCGCAGCAGCTGCTCGTACTCCTCCCCCGTGCCGAACCGGTGCTCGGCGCGCACCCCCTTGAGCGACGTCTCCAGCTCCGGGTCGACCAGCAGCACCCGCGCACCGGAGTGCCCGACGATGTACTCGACCTCCTCGGGCTGCAGCCGGAAGTTGATCGGCACCGCGACCCGGCCCGACGACGGCACCGCCAGCAGCACCTCGAGCAGGCGGGCGGAGTTGTGGCTGACGATCGCCACCCGCTCCCCCTCGGCGATGCCGAGCGCGTCGAGCCCGGCCTGCAGCGCGCGGCCCCGCCGGGCCACCTCGCGGTAGGTGACGTCGCCGAGCGACGGCGCGGGCTGCGCCGGTTCGTCGACGATGCCGACGCGGTCGCCGTAGACCAGCTCCGCGCGGTCGAGGAAGTCGCGAGTGGTGAGGGCGACGCGCATGCCGGCTCCCGGGGTGCAGGGCCGGAGCAGGCCGGCCGGTCCAACGTGGTCCCCGTCACGTTATCGGTCGGCAGGGAGGACGACGAGCGGTCGCCGTCGACGATCAGGCGACCTGATCGTGGAGCGTCCTCCCGCACCGTGCACCGTGAGGGAGGACGCCGTCAGCCGGCCGCGACCAGCCTCGGCAGCGCCGTCCCGATCGGCTCGCGGACGACGAGATCGGCGACGTCGTCGTACGGCGTGGGCTCCGCGTTGACCACCACCACGCGGGCCCCGTGCCGCACGGCGACGTCGACGAGCCCCGCCGCCGGGTGCACCTGCAGCGAGGTCCCGACCGCGAGGAACACGTCGCAGTCACCGGCGGCCGCCACCGCGGCGTCGACCACCGCCGGCTCCAGCAGCTGCCCGAAGCTGATCGTCGCCGACTTCAGGATGCCCCCGCACGACCGGCAGGGCGGATCGGGCTCCCCCGCGGCCACCCGGTCCAGCGCCTCCTGCATCGTCGTGCGTTCCCGGCAGCCCAGGCACTCGACCTCGTGGACGGTGCCGTGGATCTCCACCACCCGGGCCGGGTCGGAGCCGGCCGCCTGGTGCAGCCCGTCGACGTTCTGGGTGACCAGGGCGCGCAGCCGGCCCTGCCGCTCGAGGTCGACCAGCGCGGCGTGCCCGGCGTTGGGGCGCACGTCGAGCGCGCCCATGTCCCGCCGCATCAGCCAGGCCCGGCGCCGGATGTCGGGATCGGCCACGTAGTACGACAGCGTCACCAGCTTCTCCGCGTCCGGATCGCGCGTCCAGACGCCGTTCGGGCCCCGGTAGTCGGGGATGCCGCTGTCGGTGGAGATGCCCGCGCCGGTGAGGACGGTGATCCGGGAGGCGGCGGTCAGCCAGCCGGGCAGGGGTTCGGGGACGACGTCGGTCACGCCCGCAACGGTAGGGCCGCACGACCGGCGCCCGCGCGCACCAGCCGCCCGGCCGGGGGCGCCAGCAGCACGACGGCGCAGGCGTAGGCGGCCCCGAGGAGCGTGTCGACGACGTAGTGCTCCCCGGACCACACCAGGACCACCGGCATGAGCACGGCGTAGGCCACCAGGCCGGCCCGCTGCCAGGCGTGCCGGGCCGAGGGCATCAGCACGACGCACATGAGGACGGCGAAGGCGGTGTGCAACGAGGGGACCGCGGCGACGAGGTTGACCTGCCCCTGGCCGGTGTCCAGCAGCACCCCGGCGCGGGGCAACCCGAGGACGGCCCAGCCGGCGCTGCTGATCCGCTCGACCGGCTCGATCACCCCCTGCTTGGCGGCCAGCCAGGGCGGGGCCGCCGGATAGAGCACGTAGGTGACGAGCCCGGCGAGGGACAGCGCCACGACCAGGCGGGCACAGCGCACCCAGCGCTCGCGGTCGCGCAGCCACAGCACCGCCAGGACCACGGGGGTGACGACGAAGTGGCTGCTGTAGACCAGCGTCGCCAGGGCCTTCCACCAGTCGGCCTGCACGTGCTCCTGCAGCCACACGGTGGGCAGCACCCCGCCGGTCAGCCACCGGTCCGCGTCGGCCACCTCACGGACGTGCACCGGCATGCCGAGCCCGTCGGCCAGCCCCCGGGTCGCGTCGTACGCCAGCAGCACCGCCACCAGCGGCAGCCAGTCCACCAGCAGCCGCACCAGGCGGCGCCAGCCCTGGGTGACCGAGGTGACGGCCAGCCCGGCCAGCACCCAGCCCAGGAGGACCACGCGGTCGGTGGGCAGGCCGCGCACGGCGCAGGTGAGCACGAACGCCAGCAGCAGGCCCGCCCAGAGAACGGCGGCGACCAGGCGGGCGCGGCCCGAGGCCCCGGCGACCGCGGTCGTCGGCACCGCTGTCGGGGCCGCCGCGAGGGCGGGTGCTGCTGGGGCGACCGCGGTCATGGCGCGGGACGCTAATCGCGCGGACCGGCCGGGAGCAGGCGGCCGCGAACGGCACGCCGTCCGCGCGGGTTCGGTGGGACCGCTGCGGCGGTAGCGGCGGGAGGGACGCAGTCGCGGCCCGTTCCCCCAGCAGCGGCCGCCGGTGTTTCGCCGACCGTGACGCGGGTCACGAGGTGAGGGAAGGGTCGCCTGACTCGGTGGTCCCGGCTACGAACTGGGATGATCGGGGGTGGTCAACGAAGCGCGATGAACCACGAGGGGTAGGCGCAGAGCAGTGGCAGCCAGCAAGGACAGCTTCGGAGCCCGGGCGACGCTCGACGTCGACGGCACCGAGTACGACATCTACCGGCTCGACGCGGTGGAGGGCGCGGAGAAGCTGCCCTTCAGCCTGAAGATCCTTCTCGAGAACCTGCTGCGCACCGAGGACGGCGCGGACATCACCGCCGACCACATCCGGGCGATCGCCAACTGGGACCCGTCGGCCGAGCCCGACCAGGAGATCCAGTTCACCCCGGCCCGCGTGGTCATGCAGGATTTCACTGGTGTCCCCTGCATCGTCGACCTCGCCACCATGCGCGAGGCGATGGCAGAGCTGGGCGGCGACCCGCAGAAGATCAACCCGCTCGCCCCGGCCGAGCTGGTCATCGACCACTCGGTGATCGCCGACATCTTCGGCACCGAGGACTCGTTCCAGCGCAACGTCGAGATCGAGTACGAGCGCAACGGCGAGCGCTACCAGTTCCTGCGCTGGGGCCAGGGCGCCTTCAGCGACTTCAAGGTCGTCCCCCCGGGCACCGGCATCGTCCACCAGGTCAACATCGAGCACCTGGCCCGGGTCGTCTTCCCGCGCCCCGAGGGCGACCGCGTCATCGCCTACCCCGACACCTGCGTCGGCACCGACTCGCACACCACGATGGTCAACGGCCTGGGCGTGCTGGGCTGGGGCGTCGGCGGCATCGAGGCCGAGGCCGCGATGCTCGGCCAGCCGGTCTCGATGCTCATCCCGCGCGTGGTCGGCTTCAAGCTCTCCGGCCAGCTCCCGGACGGCGCCACCGCCACCGACCTCGTGCTCACCATCACCGAGATGCTGCGTGAGCACGGTGTGGTCGGGAAGTTCGTCGAGTTCTACGGGGAGGGCGTCTCGGCGGTACCGCTGGCCAACCGCGCCACGATCGGCAACATGAGCCCGGAGTTCGGCTCCACCGCGGCGATGTTCCCCATCGACCAGGAGACCATCACCTACCTGAAGCTGACCGGCCGCTCCGAGGAGCAGGTCAAGCTCGTCGAGGCCTACGCCAAGGAGCAGGGCCTCTGGCACGACCCGTCGCGCGAGCCGGCCTTCTCCGAGTACCTCGAGCTGGACCTCGCCACCGTCGTCCCGTCGATCGCCGGGCCCAAGCGCCCGCAGGACCGGGTGGCGATCACCGAGGCGAAGCCGGCGTTCCGCACGTCGCTGGCCGACTACGTGGCCGACGACGAGACCGGCGGCGAGGACCGCAAGCCCGGCGTTCCCGGTCACGAGCAGCCCTACGGCGTCGAGTCGGCGGCCGACGAGGCCTCGGCCGAGTCCTTCCCGGCCTCCGACCCGGTCAGCCCGTTCGCGCACGGCAACGGGGAGGCCGGCAAGCCGAACCACCAGGTCATCCCCGACCGCGTCCCGGACCGCCCGTCCAAGCCCACCCGGGTGGTCATGGAGGACGGCACGGAGACCTACGTCGACCACGGGCACGTCGTGATCGCCGCGATCACCTCGTGCACCAACACCTCCAACCCGCAGGTGATGATCGGCGCCGCGCTGCTGGCGAAGAACGCCGTCGAGCGCGGGCTGACCAGCAAGCCGTGGGTGAAGACGACGCTGGCCCCCGGGTCCAAGGTCGTCATGGACTACTACGAGAAGGCCGAGCTCACCCCGTACCTGGAGAAGCTGGGCTTCTACCTGGTCGGCTACGGCTGCACGACCTGCATCGGCAACTCCGGCCCGCTCCCGGAGCCGGTGAGCCAGGCGGTCAACGAGGCCGACCTCGCCGTGGTCTCGGTGCTCTCGGGCAACCGGAACTTCGAGGGCCGGATCAACCCCGACGTCAAGATGAACTACCTGGCCTCGCCGCCGCTGGTCATCGCCTACGCCCTGGCCGGCTCCATGGACGTCGACCTGAACAACGACCCCCTGGGCACCGACGCCGACGGCAACGACGTCTTCCTGCGCGACATCTGGCCCTCCCCGCAGGAGGTCCAGCGGGTCATCGACCACGCGGTGTCCGCCGAGCAGTTCGGCCGCAGCTACGAGGACGTGTTCGCCGGCACCGAGCAGTGGCAGAACCTGCCCACCCCGACCGGCGACACCTTCGAGTGGGCCGAGGACAGCACCTACGTCCGGCGTCCTCCGTACTTCGACGGCATGCCGGCCGAGCCCGCCCCGGTCGAGGACATCGCCGGCGCGCGCACCCTGGCGGTGCTCGGTGACTCGGTGACCACCGACCACATCTCGCCGGCCGGTTCGATCAAGGCCGACTCCCCCGCCGGGAAGTACCTGCGCGAGCACGGTGTGGACCGTCGCGACTTCAACTCCTACGGCTCGCGCCGCGGGAACCACGAGGTGATGATCCGCGGCACGTTCGCCAACATCCGGCTGCGCAACCAGCTGGTGCCGGGCACCGAGGGTGGCGTCACCAAGAACCACCTGACCGGCGAGACGACGACGATCTACGACGCCTCCCGCGCCTACATCGACGCCGGCATCCCGCTGGTCGTGCTGGCCGGCAAGGAGTACGGCTCGGGCTCGTCGCGCGACTGGGCCGCCAAGGGCACCGCGCTGCTCGGCGTCAAGGCCGTCATCGCCGAGAGCTACGAGCGCATCCACCGCTCGAACCTCATCGGCATGGGCGTGCTGCCGCTGCAGTTCCCCGAGGGCCAGAACCGCGAGTCGCTCGGCCTGACCG
Organism: Blastococcus sp. SYSU DS0552; assembly: GCF_054050815.1. NCBI lineage: Bacteria > Bacillati > Actinomycetota > Actinomycetes > Geodermatophilales > Geodermatophilaceae > Blastococcus > Blastococcus sp. SYSU DS0552. Next base: position 3,435 of record NZ_JBJHAB010000029.1, on the reverse strand, counting down.
GCGACGAGGAGTTCACCATCACCGGGATCACCGCCCTCAACGACGGCGAGATCCCGCGCACGGTGAAGGTGAAGGCGGGGGACGTGGAGTTCGACGCCCGCGTCCGCATCGACACCCCCGGCGAGGCGAACTACTACCGTAACGGCGGGATCATGCAGTACGTCCTGCGCTCGCTGCGGGGCTCTGCCGCCTGATGGACCTGGGCCTGGGTGGTCGCGGATACCTGCTCACCGGCGCGAGCCGGGGGCTGGGGTTCGCGACCGCCCGGGCCCTCGTCGACGACGGGGCCCGGGTGCTGGTCAGCTCCCGCTCCGCCGACTCCGTGGACGCCGCCGTCTCCGCCCTGGGGACGGCGGCATCCGGCGTCCCGGCCGACCTCGCCGACCCGGACACCGCCGAGCACCTGGTCTCCTCGGCGCTCGAGCGGCTGGGGCGGGTCGACGGCGCGCTGATCTCAGTCGGTGGGCCGGCCCGGGGGCAGGTGCTGGAGACGACGGAGGCCGACTGGCGGGCCGGGGTGGAGAACGTCCTCCTCGGTCCGCTGCGTCTGGTCAGGGCGCTGGTCCCGCACCTGGCCGAGGGGGCGTGCATCGGGTTCGTCCTCTCCACGTCGGTCCGGCAGCCGATCGGCCACCTGGCCATCTCGAACGGCCTGCGCCCGGGTCTGGCCATGACGGCCAAGGCGCTGGCCGACGAACTCGGGCCGAAGGGGATCCGCGTGGTCGGGCTGATGCCGGGGACCATCGCCACCGACCGGATCACCGAGATCGAAGCGGCATCCCCGGATCCCGCCGCCATGCGGGCCCGGACCGAGGCCTCGATCCCCCTCCGCCGGGTCGGGCGACCGGAGGAGTTCGGCCGGGTGGCGGCGTTCGCCCTCTCCCCCGCCGCCTCCTACCTGACCGGGACGATGATCGCCGTCGACGGCGGCGTCACCCGCGCGCTGTGATCGCACCCGACCACCGCACATGTGTGCTCATCGGGCCATCCCCGGTCCGGACACCCCGATGAGCGCACAGTCGCAGGCGCCCGTCCTGGTGGCCTGCGCCCACGGCACCCGCAACCCCACCGGCCGCCGGCTGATCGCCGAGCTGGCGCTGGCCGCGCGCCGGCTTCGTCCCGGCCTGGTCACCACCGCGGCGTTCGTCGACGTGCAGCCCCCGACGGTCGTGGACGTGGTCGCCGAGCTGGCGGCCGCCGGTCGCCCCGCCGTCGTCGTCCCGCTGCTGCTCTCCGGCGGCTATCACGTGCACGTCGACATCGCCGGCGCCGTCGCCGCCGCGGAGTCCGCCGTCGCCGCCCGGCCGCTGGGGCCCGACCCCCGGCTGGCCGAGGTGCTGCTCGCCCGGCTGGTCGAGTCGGGCGCCGACCCGGCCGACCCGTCGACCGCGGTCGTCCTGGCCGCCGCCGGGTCCAGCGACTCCCGGTCGGTGGCCGACGTCGAGCGCACGGCCGCCCTCCTCCAGGCGTCGTGGGCCGGGCCAGTGACGACCGGCTACGGCTCCGCCGCGCAGCCGCCGGTCCCCGTCGCGGTGGCGGCTGCCCGCGAGGGCGGGGCCGGGCGCGTCGTCGTCGCCTCCTACCTGCTGGCTCCCGGGCACTTCCACGACAAACTGGGCGGCGCCGGGGCCGACGCCGTCACCGCTCCCCTACTGCCCGACGAACGGATCGCCGCCGTCCTGCTGGACCGCTACGACGCGGCGACGCACCCACCGGCCGGCCGCGCCCCCGACCTGACTGCCCGGTCCGGCTAGCGGGGGTCCTCGACCGGCCGCCCCCGGTCCTCCTCCTCGGCGAGCTCCTGGGGGACGACTGCGGCCAGGCAGCGGCGGATCCCCTCCACCACGCTGCTCGCGGTGAACAGGTCGTCGTCGGTCTTCTGCCTCGCTTCGCGCAGCTGTTCGGCGAGGCGGTGCAGCTCCTCCTAGCCCCGCCGGGTCGCCGCCGGGTCCGCGCTCTGCCCGTCGATGGTGCGCAGCACCGCCGCGAGCTGGTCCAGTGCTGCGGCGGCGGGTGGGCGCAGGTCCGGCCCCAGCGCCACGCGTCGGTGCTCGGCCACCTCGGTGTCCGCGATGAGCTGGGTCAGGTCCTCCACCAGGAAGGCCAGGCTCTCCAGTGCGCGCGCCTGCGCGTAGAGCCGGTCGGCGTCCTGCTGCCGGCGACGCAGGCGCGGGTTGCCGTACCGCGCCTCGTGGGCCTGGCGCAGCGCGGATCGCATGCCGTCCAGGACCGGATCGATCCGGCGGATCCTGTCCCGCCACTCGTGCCGCGAGGGCGGGTGGTCCTGCTGCAGACCGTCCGCCAGCTCCTCCAGCTGCCCGATCAACGTCTCCCGCAGCTGCGCCACGGCCCGCTGGGCGGGGGCCAGGGTCAGCGGCGGGACTGCGGCGGTGACGCCCAGCCCGATGACCGCGCCCAGCAGGACCAGTCCGGCGTAGGCGACGACGTAGCCCAGCGGATCCCCACCGCCGAAGATGAGCACGAACAGCGCCGACGTCGGCACCCAGCTGCTGGCCCCACCGAGCACCCGCCAGCCGCCGAGGATCGTCCCGAGGCACACGACGAGGCCGATCGCCACCAGGTTCGGGACGCCGAGCTGGCCCACCGCCACCCCCAGCACCGCGCCGGCGACGATGGCCAGCAGGACCTGCGCCGATTCCCGGGCGGAACCGACCAGGGTGACCGACGAGGTGACGACGGCGCCCAGCGGCGCGTAGAACGGGTAGTCCACAGCCGGCCCGGGGAGCAGTTGGGCGACGGCCCATGCCACCGAGGCCGCCACCCCGGTCTTGAGCGCGAGCACAGTGCGCGGCCGCTCCTCGAGGGCCGCGAGCACCCGCCCTTCACGGCCGCCTCGAGCCACGCCGCCGCCACGTCGCGAGTCGGTCATCCCGCCATGGTCCCGCGCCGGCCCGCGGCGACGGCGCCCCGCCCCGACTGCGTGGTCGGGTGGTTGCTCCGCCGCGAGCGGGTAGGCCTCGGACGCAGGTCGCGTACGGAAGGAGGCAGTGATGAAGGCGCACGAGTTCTACGCCAAGGTCCGCGAGCGGGGCGGCTACGAGAGCGTCGAGGAGGCGCAGCGGATCACCACGATCGTCCTCGGGCTGCTGGGCGAGCGGCTGGTCGGTGGCGAGAGCAAGGACCTCGCCGCGCAGCTCCCGGTCGAGCTCCAGCCGCCGTTGACCGAGGCGGGCGAGACCGCCGCCGGGATCGGCGTCGAGCAGTTCCTCTCCCGGGCCGCCCAGGCGCTCGGTGCCTCCGAGGAGACCGCCACCTGGGACGTGAGCGCCGTCCTCTCGACGGTGGCCGAGGCCGTCACGGGTGGCCAGCTCAACCAGGTCCTCACCCAGCTCCAGCCGGGTTACGCCGCTCTCTTCGGCAAGCCCGACCTGGCCTGACCGCCGCGTGGCGACCCCGCCCCCGCGGGGTCGCCAC
>NZ_JBJHAB010000028.1:0-42062 GCF_054050815.1 Blastococcus sp. SYSU DS0552 | reverse complement strand
CCGCGCGCCCCGCCCCCCCCCCCCCCCCCCCCCCCCCCCCCCCCCCCCCCCCCCCCCCCCCCCCCCCCCCCCCCCCCCCCCCCCCCCCCCCCCCCCCCCCCCCCCCCCCCCCGGGCGGCGGCGGGGAGCCGGTTGCGCCGTCCGCAGGCCCGGCAGGTGGTCAGAGCAGGCCGTGCCGTGTCAGCGCCCATTCCAGCTCCCTCGCGGTCGGTTGCTCCAGCCACTGGCCGCCCACGTCGACGACCGGGTTCCTCAGGACGCCGCCGGTCATCCAGCGCAGCCGGCGTTCCGCCTCCGGATGGAGGTCGAGATCGACGTACTGGTAGGGCACCCCGGCGCGGTCGAGCAGTCGGCGGGTCATCTGGGTGATCCCGCACCACCGATTGCCGTACACGGTGACCGGTGCTGTCCCGACGGCCGGCCGCACCCGGACGGCCGGCTGCTTCGGGACCATGTACGTGGTCGCCATCGAGGCCTCCTTCGCACGTGTCGGCGCTCGATCGGTTCAGGCCGCCTCGCGGCCGGTGAGCTCGTCGAGCGCGGTGAACAGCTCGTAGATGTCGGGCAGGTGGTCGACGCGCGGCGAGACGTGGGCCCACCGGATGACGCCGTCGGCGTCCACCACGTACAGCGCCCGGTCGCTGAAGCCGTCGGATTCACGCCAGACGCCGTACCGGCGGGCCACCTCGCCCCGCGGGTGGAAGTCCGACAGGAGCGGGAAGCTGAGCCCCCGGACGGCGGCCCACGCGCCGTGGCTGTACAGCGAGTCGACGGAGATCCCCACCAGCTCGGCGTCCCGGCTCTCGAATTCCGCGAGCTCCTGCTGGTACAGCTCCAGCTGCCGGCTGCACCCGGGGCTCCAGTCGAGCGGGTAGAACACCAGAACGACCGGTCGGCCCCGGAAGTCCGACAGGCTCACCGGCCGGCCCTCGGCGTCGGGCAGGGTGAACTCGGGCGCCCGGGTGCCCACGGTCAAGCCGGTCGATTCGGCAGCGCCGCCCATCGGCGGCGCGGTCAGGTACAGGTCGGCGACGTCCCCGAGGGCCGTCTCCGCTCGCCGGTCACGGCTGTCCCCGGCCGACGGCGTCCGGTTCGCCACCTCCTGCACCATCGCGTGCAGCACGGAGAGTGCCTCCGACACCGGCGAGTCGTCGAGCTGCTCACCGAGCTCGGCGAAGCGCTCCTCCAGTCGGGTCAGGCGGGCGGGCTCCGCCGCCCGCGTGGAGTACGTGGTCCCCATCGAACCCCCTCGTCGACAGTCCCGGTTCCACCCGGGCACGTTGTACCTCGTACCGACGGACTAGAAAACCTGCAGCGACCGGGGGAATATTTCGGCTGCGTGGCACGTCGGTCGGAACGCTGCCCGGGGCGCCGGCACGGGGTCCCGGCCACGTCCCGACGTGAGGAGAGTCAGGGAGGTTCGGACATGTCACGTGCGGTCGGTATCGACCTGGGCACCACGAACTCGGCCGTCGCCGTCCTCGAGGGCGGCGACCCCACCGTCATCCCCAACAGCGAGGGAGGGCGCACGACACCGTCGGTCGTCGCCTTCAGCCGGAACGGCGAGGTCCTGGTGGGTGAGGTCGCCAAGCGTCAGGCGGTGACGAACGCGGCCCGCACGATCCGGTCGGTGAAGCGGCACATGGGCACCGACTGGGCCACCGACATCGACGGCAAGCGGTACACCGCCCAGGAGATCAGCGCCCGCGTCCTGCAGAAGCTCAAGCGTGACGCGGAGGCGTACCTGGGCGAGCCGGTCACGCAGGCGGTGATCACCGTCCCTGCCTACTTCGACGACGCGCAGCGGACCGCGACGAAGGAAGCGGGCACCATCGCGGGCCTGGAGGTGCTGCGCATCATCAACGAGCCGACGGCTGCGGCGCTGGCCTACGGGCTGGACAAGGACGCCAAGGACGAGACCGTGCTCGTCTTCGACCTCGGCGGCGGCACCTTCGACGTCTCGGTGCTGGAGATCGGCGACGGCGTCTTCGAGGTGAAGTCCACGGCCGGTGACACGCGGCTCGGCGGTGACGACTGGGACCAGAAGGTCATCGACTGGCTCGTGGACACGTTCCGCACCGCGGAAGGGGTCGACCTGTCGAAGGACCCGATGGCGATGCAGCGGCTCAAGGAGGCCGCCGAGCGCGCCAAGATCGACCTCTCCGGCGCCACGCAGACCCAGATCACCCTGCCCTACATCACCGCTACCGCGGAGGGGCCCAGGCACCTGGACGTCTCGCTGACCCGCGCGAAGTTCCAGGAACTGACCGAGGACCTGCTGCAGCGGTGTCGCGGGCCGTTCGAGCAGGCGCTGCGGGACGCCGGACTCGGTCCGCGGGACATCGACCACGTGGTCCTGGTCGGTGGCTCCACCCGAATGCCGGCGGTCGTGGAGCTCGTCCGCGAGCTCAGCGGCAAGGACCCGCACCAGGGTGTGAATCCCGACGAGGTGGTCGCCGTCGGGGCTGCCGTCCAGGCCGGTGTGCTCCGCGGCGACGTCAAGGACGTGCTGCTGCTCGACGTCACGCCGCTCTCCCTGGGCATCGAGACGCAGGGCGGCGTGATGACCACGATCATCGAGCGGAACACGACCATCCCCACCCGCCGCACCGAGGTCTTCAGCACGGCGACGGACAACCAGCCCTCCGTCGAGGTGCACGTCCTGCAGGGCGAGAGGGAGATGGCCGCCGGCAACAAGACCCTGGGCCGGTTCCACCTGACCGACCTGCCCCCGGCGCCGCGTGGTGTGCCGCAGATCGAGGTCACCTTCGACATCGACGCCAACGGCATCGTGCACGTCTCGGCCACCGACCGGGCGACGGGCAAGGAGCAGTCGATCACCATCACCGGGCAGTCGTCCCTCAGCCGCGAGGACATCGACCGGATGGTCCGCGACGCCGAGGCGCACGCCGAGGAGGACCGCCGACGGCGGGAGGAGGCCGAGGCCCGCAACGACGCGGACGCCCTGCTCTACCGGAGCGAGAAGCTGCTGGCCGAGCACCGCGACGTGACCGGCCCCGAACGCGACCAGCTGGAGGCGGCGGTCAGCGAGGTGAGGGGCCTCGTCGAGCACGGCGAGGTCACTGCTCTCCGCGCGGCGACCGAGCGGCTGACCGCGGCGGGCACCGCCTTCGCCGCCCGGCTCCAGGAGCAGCAGGCTCCCGACGGTGGCGCGGCGACGGCCGCCGGTGACGACGACGTGATCGACGCCGAGGTGGTCGACGAGGGCAGCCGGGCGTGAGCCCGGCTGCCCTCTGGTGGGAAGGAGGTGGACGACCGTGGCGATGACCGCCGAGTGGCTGGACAAGGACTACTACCGCGTGCTCGGCGTCGCGGAGTCCGCGTCGGACAAGGAGATCACCCGCGCCTACCGCCGCCTGGTCCGGGAACTGCACCCCGACACCAACCCCGACGCCGGGGCCGGTGAGCGGTTCCGGGAGGTCACGTCGGCCTACGAGGTGCTGCACGACCCCGCGCGCCGGCGCGAGTACGACGAGGTCCGCCGGCTCGCTCCCGCCGGTCGGTCGACGGGCGGGCCGGGCTGGCCGCACGGTCGGTCCGTGCGGGTCAACCGGCGCGGTCCCCGGGCCGGGGGGCACCGGGTCACGGTCGAGGACCTGTTCGGCATGTCCGCCGACGACGGCGGGTGGGGGACCGGTCTACCCCGCCGCGGGGCCGACCTGGAGGTGGCGGTGGAGCTGCCGTTCGACCAGGCGGTGCGCGGCACCACTCGCCGGCTCCGGCTGGGGTCGCGGACCGTCACGGCGCGCATCCCGCCGGGGATCGCGGACGGGCAGACGCTGCAGCTGGCCGGACGCGGGGAGCCGGGTGAGAACGGCGGGCCCGCCGGTGACCTCGTCGTGCGGGTCCGGGTGGCACCGCACCCGTTCTTCCGGCGGGACGGCCGTGACCTCGCGGTGACCGTGCCGGTGACCTTCGCCGAGGCGGCCCTGGGCGCCGACGTCCGGGTGCCCACGCTCGACCGCCCGGTCAGGGTCCGGATCCCGGCCGGGACGCGGAGCGGGACGACCCTGCGGGTGCCGGGCCGGGGTGTGCCGGCCGCCGACGGCGCGGGCGACCTGCTGGTCACCGTCGAGGTCGACGTGCCGAGGGAGCTGGACGAGCGCCAGCGGGCTGCCGTGCAGGCACTGGCGGCGGCGACCCCCGGGTCGCCGCGAGCCCACCTCGGGGTGTGAGGCACCGGCCGACACCCCGCCACCGACAGATCAACGACAGTGAGGAGGTGTTCCACCGTGGCGGGCGCATTCGACCCGAACCGCTGGACACGCAGGACCCAGGAAGCAGTCCAGGCCGCCGTGGAGCGGGCACGGCAGGAGTCGCACCCCGAGGTCACGCCCGATCACCTGGTCGCGGCGCTCCTCGGGCAGGAGGACGGCGTCGTCCTGCCGCTGCTGCAGAAGGCCGGGATCGGCATCCCCGGACTGCGGGACCGCGTCACCGAGGCCCTCGACCGGCTGCCGCACGCCTACGGGTCCGAGCCGCAGGTCGGTCGCAAGCTGCGTGCCGCGATCGAGGAGGCCGACCGGGTGCGCCAGCAGTTGCACGACGAGTACGTCTCCACCGAGCACCTGCTGCTGGCGGTCGCCGGCCACCTACAGGTGTCGCGTGAGCAGCTGCTCGCCGGGCTCCAGCAGGTCCGCGGCAGTCACCGCGTGACCTCCCCGGACGCCGAGGAGCAGTACCAGGCGCTGGAGAAGTACGGCCGCGACCTGACCGAGGAGGCCCGCAAGGGCAAGCTCGACCCGGTCATCGGCCGGGACGAGGAGATCCGCCGCGTCATCCAGGTGCTGTCCCGCCGGACCAAGAACAACCCGGTCCTCATCGGTGAACCCGGCGTCGGCAAGACCGCCATCGCCGAGGGGCTGGCCCGCCGGATCGTCGAGGGCGACGTCCCGGAGAGCCTGAAGAACAAGCGGCTGGTGGCGCTCGACCTGGCGTCGATGGTCGCGGGTGCGAAGTACCGCGGCGAGTTCGAGGAACGGCTCAAGTCGGTCCTGCAGGAGATCGCCGACGCCGAGGGCCAGGTGATCACCTTCCTCGACGAGATGCACACAGTCATCGGCGCCGGCTCGGCCGAGGGCTCGATGGACGCCGGCAACATGCTCAAGCCGATGCTCGCCCGCGGTCAGCTCCGGATGATCGGCGCCACGACGCTCGACGAGTACCGCAAGCACATCGAGAAGGACCCGGCTCTCGAGCGCCGCTTCCAGCAGGTCTTCGTCGGTGAGCCGTCGGTGCAGGACGCCGTCGCCATCCTGCGGGGTCTCAAGGAGCGCTACGAGGTGCACCACGGGGTCCGCATCCAGGATGCCGCGCTGGTGGCCGCCGCGGTGCTCTCCGACCGGTACGTCACCGGCCGGTTCCTGCCCGACAAGGCCATCGACCTGATCGACGAGGCGGCCAGCCGGCTCCGGATCGAGATCGACTCCCTGCCCACGGAGATCGACGTCATCGAGCGGCGGATCCGGCAGCTGGAGATCGAGCGGGTCGCGCTGGCCAAGGAGACCGACGACGCCAGCCGCGACCGGCTCGCGGCGCTCGACCAGGAGCTCTCCGACCTGCGCGAGCAGTCGGCGGGGATGAAGGCGCACTGGCAGGCCGAGAAGGAGGCGATCGGGCGCATCCGGGAGCTCAAGGAGGAGCTGGAGGCTCTGCGCGGCGAGGTCGAGCGCGCGGTCGACCTGACCCGGGCCGCGGAGATCCGGTACGGGCGGATCCCCTCGGTCGAGCGTGAGGTGGAGCAGGCGACCGAGCGGCTGGCCGAGCTGCAGTCCACCCAGAAGATGCTCAAGGAGGAGGTCGACGAGGAGGACGTCGCCGAGGTGGTCAGCCGCTGGACCGGCATCCCCGTCGCCCGGCTGATGCAGGGCGAGGTGGCGAAACTGGTCCGGATGGAGGACGTGCTGCACGCCCGCGTGGTGGGGCAGGACGCCGCCGTCCGCGCCGTCGCCAACGCCATCCGGCGCAGCCGGTCCGGGCTGGCGGACCGCAACCGGCCGATCGGCAGCTTCCTGTTCCTCGGCCCGACGGGCGTGGGCAAGACCGAGCTCGCCCGCAGCCTGGCGGAGTTCCTGTTCGACGACGAGCGGGCGATGGTCCGGATCGACATGAGCGAGTACATGGAGAAGCACTCCGTGTCCCGCCTGGTCGGTGCGCCGCCGGGCTACGTCGGCTACGACGAGGGCGGGCAGCTCACCGAGACGGTCCGCCGGCGTCCGTACGCCGTCGTCCTGCTCGACGAGATCGAGAAGGCCCACCCGGACGTCTTCAACATCCTGCTGCAGGTCCTCGACGACGGCCGGCTGACCGACGGTCAGGGCCGCACGGTGGACTTCACCAACACCGTGTTGATCATGACGTCGAACCTCCCCGGCGACCCGGCGGACTTCTTCAAGCCGGAGTTCATCAACCGGGTCGACGAGATCGTGCGGTTCCGGTCGCTCACCGAGGACGACATCGAGCAGGTCCTCGAGATCCAGCTGCGGCAGCTGGAGACGCGGATGGCCGAGCGGAAGCTGACGCTCGAGGTCAGCGACGACGCCCGGCGCTGGCTCGCCCGTCGCGGGTACGACCCCGACTACGGCGCGCGGCCGCTGAAGCGGCTCATCCAGCACGCGATCGTGGACCCGCTGGCGCTGGAGCTGCTCTCGGGCGTCTACCGGGACGGCGACACCGTCCACGTCGACGTTGCCGGTGACGACATCGTCCTGAAGTGAGCCCACCGCCACGGCCCTGTCGCAGGGCCGTGGCACCCATCCCTACGACCGCTGGAGGAGGAACCGCCCATGACCGAGATGAGGAGCCGGCTGCCCGAGGACGTCCGGAAGACCGTCGGGGAGGCGCTGCAGGGTGCCGTCGTCGACCTGGTCGACCTGGGGCTGGTCGCCAAGCAGGTGCACTGGACGGTGGTGGGCCCCCACTTCCGGAGCGTGCACCTGCACCTGGACGACGTCGTCGCCACCACCCGGCAGTACTCGGACGCGCTCGCCGAGCGGGCGGTCGCGATCGGCGTGCTGCCCGACGGCCGGTCGACGGCCCTGCAGGAGCAGTCGGCGCTGTCGCAACCGCCGCTCGACTGGATCCCGGCCGGTGAGGCGATCGGCTTCCTCGTCCGCGCCCTTGACGGGGTCGTCGCGCGGATGCGGGAACGGATCGACGCGACGCGGGACGACCCCGTGTCCCAGGACCTGGTGATCGAGGTGACCGGGGCTCTGGAGAAGCACCTCTGGATGTGGCAGGCGGAGAGCGTGCCCCGCTGAGGCGGGACGGACGAGGTGGCGGGGCCGGCCGCTCGTGTCGGCTCTCCCCTTCGGCCCTGCCCCCTTGGCGGGTCGTCCGCGCTCGTCCTCTCGCCGCGCCGCTGTTCCGACGCACCAGGGGTGCCCGGGCATCGTCCGGGCGCCCCTGGTGCGTCAGAACCTACGCGGCTCCTCCCGGGCCCACGCCCTCGACGCGGCGTCCCGGCGTGCGGCGGCCGGTCGACCGGGCGGGCGACGAGATCTGCGCGCCACGCCGTCGCGGTCCCCGCTGCGCGCGGCGGCAGGGCTCAGCCGGCGAGGACCCGGGGCCGGCGGCCGGCCCACGGGAGCGCCTCCTCCAAGAAGGCGGCGACGGACAGCAGCGTCTCCTCGTCGGCGTAGCGACCGCAGAGCTGGACCCCGACCGGCCACCCCTCGGCCGTCGGGATGCCGGGGACGCTGACCGCGGGCATGCCCGTCACGTTGGCCGGCGCGGTGAACGGCGCGAACGCGAAGATCCGGTCGTACCAGCCCCGCGCGTCGAGGCTCGGGTCGTTCTGGTCCAGCTGTCCGAGCACGGTGTTCGGGCTGGCCGTGGTCGGCGTCAGCAGCACGTCGTGGTGCAGGAAGAACTGGGCGATTGCACGGGTGGTGGCGTTGAAGACCCGGTCGGCGGCGTACAGGTCCATCGCGGTGAGCGACGCGCCGTACTCGGCGCAAGCCAGGGTGGCGTGCTCCAGCACATCGCTGCCCAGCTCCACGCCCAGCGCGGCGGCGGCCCCGTAGGCGCCGTCGGCCAGGAAGCTGCACCAGGCGGTGAGGTTGGCGCTGTCGAACGCCGCCACGTCGAACTCCGGTGCTGCCTCCTCGACGGTGTGCCCGGCCGCAGCCAGGGCGTCGGCGGTGGCCCGGACGGCGGCGACGCAGGCGGGGTCGACGGGGACGCCGTTGGGCGCGGCGGTGGCGACGGCGATCCGCAGCCTCCGCGACGGCGGGCGTGCCGCGTCGCGGAAGCTGGTCACCGGCTCCGGCAGCAGGTACTTGTCGCCGGGCTCGGAGCCGTGCAGGGCGTCGAGCAGCCCGGCGGCGTCGCGGACGGTCCGGGTCACGGCGAACTCGACGCCGAGGCCGAGCAGCGGATCGGCGAAGTCGGGTGCGACGGTGATCCGCCCCCGGGAGGGCTTCAGGCCGACCAGGCCGGTAGCAGCGGCCGGCACGCGGATCGAACCTCCGCCGTCGTTCGCGTGCCCGACGGGAAGGGCGCGCGCGGCGATCAGCGCCGCCGATCCACCGCTGGAGCCGCCGGGGGAGCGGGAGGTGTCCCAGGGGTTGCGGGTCGGGCCGTTGGCCACCGACTCGGTGGTGGCGTTGAAGCCGAACTCGGGGCAGGCGCTCACCCCGATGGCGGCCAGGCCGGCCTTCCGGAACCGCCGCATCAGCGCGGTGTCGTAGGGGAAGGGGATGCCGGGGCCGAGCAGCCGGGAGCCGTCCCGCTGGGGAACGCCCTCGGCGTGCATGACGAGGTCCTTGATGACGAAGGGCACCCCGGCGAACGGGCCGTCGGCGCTGGCGGCCAGCGGCCTGTCGAACAGGTCGCCGACGAGGGCGTTGAGCTCACCGTTGACCGACTCGACGGCGGTCCGGGCGGCCTTCTGCACCTCCTCGGGGGAGACCTGCCCGGTGCGGACCAGGCCGGCCAGCCCGGTGGCGTCGTGCTCGGTGTACTCGGAGACCTCCACGGTCACTCCTTCGTCGTCGGCCGGTTCTCGCGTCGGCGACGGATGCTGCCCGGTGGCCGGGCGGTGCACATCGGTGGAAATGCGGACCACCGGGCAGCTACCGGGTGGCTCGAGTGCGTGCTTGGATGCCGCATGAGGTCCGCTTCCGGCTCTGGGGCATCGCGGCTCGGCGCCGCCCTGGCCGTGCGGGACGCCGCGGATGCGGTGGTTCGCGGCGAGGCCCAGTCCGGTCGCGCCGATGCGGTGCTCGAAGCGTTGCTGTCCGTGGTCCGACCGTCGGCCGCGGCCGTCTCGCAGTGGGACCCGGTGCGCGGGCGGCACCGGACGGTGGCCAGCGCCGGCTACCGCGAGGACGCGCTCGCGCTCATGGAGGCGCATTTCCACGACGACCCGCGGTTCCCGGTCGCCCGCAGCCAGGGGCGACCGCTGCGGGTGCACGACATCCGGCCCGACCAGCGTCGTGGGCTGATGTTCGAGGAGGTGATCCGACCGGCCCGGTTCACCGACGGCGTGACCCTGTGCCTGTCGGCGGCCGGGCGGTACGTCGGCTCGGTGCACGCCTCCACCGCGGACGGGGAGGTGGACGACGAGACGGCGGGCGTGCTCCGGTTGATGTCGGCGGACCTGACCTGTCTCCTGGATCCGTTGGAAGGTGCAGCGGTCCCGGTGGCGGAGGACGCGGGGGCCTTCGCCTGGTCGCCGGCGGACGGGCGGTGGCTGGTGCTGACGCCGTCCGGCCGGCCGTCGCTGGTCGCGCCGGCATCTCCGCTGGCCGCCCTGCTCCAGCCGGCGCGGTGGCCCTCACGGATGGGGCGTCACCTGCTGGTGATCACCGGCGCGGAGCTGCTCGCGGTGGAAGCGCGTCCGGCGGGCCGCTGGGTCGTGGTCGAGCACCGGGCGTCCGCACCACCGGCGGGGCTGTCGCTGCGCGAGCTCGAGGTGCTGGCCGCGCTGGCGACCGGCGCGACCAACCGGATGGTGGCGCGTTCCCTCGGAGTGGGGGAGCGGACTGTGGCCACGCACGTGGAACACCTGCTCGCCAAGCTCGACTGCGGCAACCGGGCCGGCGCCGTCGCCTTCGCGGTCGCGGTCGGGCTGGTACGCGCGGGGCGCGGTGCCGCACCGGCCCCCGCCCGGACGGGTTCCTCGACCGCGCCGGGCACGCGGGCGCGTACCCCTGCGCCACGACCGGCCTGACCGACGCGCGCCGCACCGGCGCGTGCGGCCGGGGCGGGCCCACGGACCCGCGCTCCCGCCGCGAGGCCGCCGGGGGGCTACTGTGGAGGGCGTACCGGCTGCTCGCCGGCACCGCCCCGCCCGGCAGCACGCCTGCTCGCGCGGTCGGTGCCGCCGCCATCGACCGGCGGCCGGCGGACCGAACCCGGCTCGGGGGCACGGCCTCCGGCGTCGGTGCCCGGTGCACCAGCGGGTCCGGGTCCGCGCGGTACTGGGCGGCGCCGGTGCGGTTGCACCGTCCGCTCGCGGGGCCGCGTGCACGTCCTGCCGCGGCGACCGTGCCGGGCAGTGCAGAGGAGGAGTTCGTGGCTCGACCAGGACGGCGCTCGACGAGCGCCCGGCGCGGCGCCCCGCGCACCCAGCGGCGCGTGCGCGACGGCGACGTCGTCGCCGTGCTGGCCCGCGCCGTCCGGGACGTCGAGGCGGCCGTCAAGCGCGACCGCGTGACCCCCTCCGTGCGCGCGGAGTTCCAGGCGATCGCCCTGGTGCTGCGCGAGGAGCGCGCCCGGGTGCAGGCCGACCAGGGCACCGGCGAGGCCCGCCGGGCCGAGCAGCTCAAGCGCCTGGACGGCATCGCGACGATCCTGGCCACCACCGCGGTGCGGAACTCCGGCCTGCTGGCGCTGCTCTCCGACGACGCCGTCGCCTCGGAGGCGGCGCGGTCGCACCGGCGGGAGCTGCTCGCCGCAGCCGGCGTCGAGGTGCCGGTGGAGGAGGACCCGACGCCGGCCCCGGCCGCCCCCGTGGCCGCCGCCACCTCCGCCGCCGCCGAGCGCCAGGTGGTGCCGCAGTCGGTCATCTCGCGGCAGCTGGCCAACCCGTTCCTCGCCCCCGACTTCGAGGCAGCCCGGCAGAGCACCGTCCGCCCGCGCCGGCTCGCCGGCTGGGAGCTCCTCGAGCCCCTGTTCAACTCCTTCGAGCGCGCCGGCGGCGGCGCCCCTGCGTGCATGCCGCTGCCGTTCCCGAGCTCCCAGTTCACCCCGGCGGGGCTGGAGCTCATGCCGCACCAGGGGCAGCTGGTCGCGGCGGCGGCGAACGGCCACCGCACCTTCCTGCTCGCCGACGAGCCCGGCCTCGGCAAGACGGCGCAGTCGCTACTGGCGGCCGAGGCGGCGCAGGCGTTCCCGCTGCTGGTCGTCGTCCCCAACGTCGTCAAGACCAACTGGGCCCGGGAGGCCGCCCGCTGGGTGCCCCAGCGCCGGGCCACCGTGATCCAGGGCAACGGCGAGAACGCCGACGGCTTCGCCGACATCGTGATCGTCAACTACGAGGTGCTCGACCGGCACGTGGGCTGGCTGGGCGGCTTCGGCTTCGGCGGGATGGTCGTCGACGAGGCGCACTTCATCAAGAACAAGACCTCGCAGCGCTCCCAGCACGTGCTCGAGCTCTCCGAGCGGATCCGGACCCGCGCCGGGCGGCCGCTGCTGATGGCCCTCACCGGAACCCCGCTGATCAACGACATCGACGACTTCCGGGCAATCTGGCAGTTCCTCGGCTGGATCGACGACGAGAAGCCGCTCGGGCGGCTGATGGAGTGCCTCGAGGAAACCGGCCTGACCCCGGCCGACCCGGGCTTCTACCCAGCGGCCCGCCAGTGCGTGATCGACCAGGGCATCGTGCGCCGTCGCAAGGTGGACGTGGCCGCCGACATCCCCGCCCGCCGCATCGCCGACCTCCCCGTCGAGCTCGACGACAAGGCCGGCCGGTCCATCCGGGCGGCCGAGCGGGAGCTCGCCCGACGGCTGGTGAAGCGCTACGAGAGCGCCCTGGCCGCCCGCGAGTCGGCCACCGAGGTCGAGGGCATCGACCGCGAACTGGTGCGCAAGGTCGCCGGCTGGGAGCTCAAGGACACCAGCACGAAGACCACCGGCGAGAACGTCTTCGGGATGATGCGCCGCATCGGCCAGGCGAAGGCCGGGCTCGCCGCCGACTACGCCGCGCAGCTGGCCCGCAGCGCCGGCAAGGTGGTCTTCTTCGCCAAGCACGTCGACGTGATGGACGTGGCCGAGGAAACCTTCGAGGGCATCGGCCTGCGGTACTCCTCGATCCGCGGTGACCAGACGCCCTCGGTGCGGCAGCGCAACATCGACGCGTTCGTCAACGACCCGGACGTCGCCGTCGCCGTCTGCTCGCTGACCTCGGCCGGGGTGGGGCTGAACTTGCAGGTCGCGTCGGACCTCGTGCTCGCCGAGCTGTCCTGGACCGACGCCGAGCAGACCCAGGCCATCGACCGCAGCCACCGCATCGGCCAGACCGAGCCGGTCACGGCGTGGCGGATCATCGCCGCACAGACCCTCGACGCCCGGATCGCCGAGCTCATCGACAGCAAGGCCGGGCTCGCCGCGCGGGCCCTGGACGGCTCCGACGAGGAGATGCAGGCCTCGGCGGATGTCCAGCTGGAGGCGCTCGTCGCGCTGCTCACCGACGCCCTGGAGAACCGATGACCGACCAGCAGACCGCGGAACCGGTCCTGGCCGCGGCGACGCGGGTGGCCGAGCTGCTGCTCGAGGTGCAGACCCGCGTCAACCGGCGGATCGACGCCGAGCTGGCCGAGCTGCTGCCCGGCGTCCAGCGGCAGGTCGGCGTCGCACCGGACGACGCCGCCGACCTGTCGGACCTGGTCAACGCGCGGATCACCGGCCTGAGCGTCGTCGTCACCCCGGCCGCGGTCGCCGCCGCCGTGCCGGTACCGCCGGACTCGGCCGCCACGACGCGGGCGGCCCGCCGGGCGGTGGCCGGCGTCCTCACCGGTGCCGACGACCGCCTCGCCGTCATCGCCGGGCCGTGCTCGATCCACGACCCCGAGGCCGCCCTCGAGTACGCCGCCTTCATCGCGCGGATGCGCGAACGGCACGGTGCGGACCTCGAGATCCTCATGCGGACCTACACCGAGAAGCCGCGCACCGAGGTCGACTGGAAGGGCTTCGCCTACGACCCGTTCCTGGACGGGTCGAGCCGGATCAGCGTCGGGCTCGTCGCCACCCGGATGCTCATGCGCCGCATCACGGCGGCGGGTGTGCCGGTGGCCGCCGAACCGCTGAACGCGCTGACGCCGCAGTACGTCAACGGGCTGGTCACCTACAACGGCGTCGGGGCGCGCAACGTCACCGACCAGACCGCCCGGGAGCGGGTGTCCGGCTTCTCCTCGGTCGTCGGGTTCAAGAACTCGCCCGAGGGCAGCGTCGACTCCGCGATCCAGGCGATGGTGACGGCGCGCGCGCCGCACGAGTTCCTGGGCGTGGACGCCCACGGTGTCTCCGCCCAGCTGTCGACGACGGGCAACGACACCGGCCACGTCATCCTGCGCGGTGCCAAGGACGGCCCCAACTACTCCGCCGCGCACATCGCCGACACCAAGCGCCGGCTGGCCGCGCGCGGGCTGCCGGAGGTCGTCGTCGTCGACGCCTCGCACGGCAACAGCCAGAAGAACCACCTGCGCCAGATCGAGGTGGTGCGCGACCTGGCCGGCCAGATCGCCGGGGGCGAGCGGGCGATCCGCGGCGTGATGGTGGAGAGCAACCTGGTGGCCGGCCGGCAGGACCTCGACCAGCGGCACCCGGAGCGGCTGGAGTACGGCTGCAGCGTCACCGACGCCTGCGTCGACCTGCCGACGACCGAGCGGATGCTGGCCGAGCTGGCCGAGGCGGCCCGGGCCCGGCGGGGCGCTGCCCGCTAGAAGACCCCGAGCCCGCAGGAGGGGCAGCGCGCCGCGGGCAGCTGGGGAGCCCGGAGCAGGGAGCCGGTGGCCAGGTGCTCCTTGCCGAGGGCGGTGACCCCGACCGACTCGCCCTCGGGGATCCAGTTGAGGTAGATCGACTGGCCGACGATGTGTCCCCGCTCGAGCTCGCTGCTGCAGCGGGGGCAGGTCGCGGGCAGTGGCACGGCGGCTCCTCGGCAGCGCTACGGTCGGCGTCCGTCATGCTGCCACAGGGGGTGCTCCCCGTCCGACGAGTCGAGCGAGGAGGCCCCGTGCCCGACGACGCACTGCTCCTGGTGGTGAACCGGGCGGCCGGTACCGCGCACGACGAGGCGGTCGAGGCGGCGGTGGCAGAGCTGCGCACCGGCGCCGACGTCGCCGTTGCCGCCACCGGTGACGCCGCGGAGTTGGACGAGGTGCTGCGCGACCACACCGGCCGTCGGGTGGTCGCGCTGGGCGGGGACGGGTCCGTGCACGCGGTGGTGGCCGCCCTCGACCGGGTGGGCCGGCTGACGCCCGAGGACCCCGTCGGCATCATCGCCTGCGGCACGGGCAACGACCTGGCCCGCAGCCTGGGGCTGCCGCTGGACCCGGCCGAGGGCGCGGCCGCGGTGCTGGCCGGCCGGCCCCGCCCGTTGGACCTGCTGCGCGACGACGCGGGCGGGATCGTCGTGAACGCCGTGCACGCCGGGGTGGGCGCCGAGGCGGCCGCCGAGGCCCACCGGCTCAAGAGGCGGCTCGGCGCGGCGGCCTACCCGCTCGGCGCCGCCATCGCCGGGGTGTCCGGCGCCGGGTGGAAGCTGTGCGTCGAGATCGACGGGGAGGTGGCCGCGACCGGCGAGTGGGCCGCCGACGGCCGGCTGGGCGTGCTGATGGTCGGGATCTGCAACGGCTCGACCATCGGGGGCGGCACCCCGCTGGCGCCGGACGCGCGGCCCGACGACGGGGAGGCCGACGTCGTCGTGAGCGTCGCCACCGGACCGGTGGCGCGGGTGGCCTTCGGGACGGCGTTGACCACCGGCGGTCACGTCGATCGGGACGACGTGCTGGTGGCGCGCGCCCGGGAGGTGCGCCTGTCCGGGAGCACCGTCGCCGTCGACGCCGACGGGGAACTCGACGAGATCGCCGTCGCCCGCACGTGGCGGGTGCAGCCCGCCGCCTGGTCGGTCCTCGTCCCGCGGTAGCGGGTCGGGAGCGGCTGCTCAGGCGCGGTTCTCGAGCCGGCGGCGGACGACCGTGGCCTGCTCCGGCGAGCCGATGAGGGCGCCGATCTCGGCCTGCTCGGCGGCCAGCCCCTCGGCGAGCGGCACCCGCCCGGCGAGGTCGATCAGCCGCTTGACCGCCCGGGTGGCGCTGCGGCTGTGCCCGGCGATCTCGCTGGCCAGCTCGAGCGCGGCGGCCAGCGGGTCGGCGGCCTCGCGGGTAGCCAGCCCGAGGCGGACCGCCTCGGCACCCGACACCTTCCGCCCGGTCAGCGCGAGCTCCTTGGCGACGTCGCGGCCGACCAGCTCGGGCAGCAGCTGGGTGCCGCACATGTCCGGCACGATGCCCCACAGGATCTCCATCAGCGACAGCTGCGCGTCGGGCGCGACCAGCCGGATGTCGGCACCGAGGGCGATCTGCAGGCCGCCGCCGAACGCGACGCCCTGGACCGCCGCGATCACCGGGGCGGGCACCAGCGACCACACGTGCACGGCCTGCTGGGCCAGCGCACCCGCCGCGCCCAGCGGCTCCCGGGCGACGACGACGCGCTCGCCGCCCTCGGCCATCGCGGCGAAGGAACCGAAATCCAGGCCGGCGCAGAAGGCCCGGCCGGCCCCGGTGAGCACCACCGCGCCGACGTCGTCCCGTTCCATCAGCCCGGTCCCGACGGCGACGAGCGCCTCGAACATCGCGGGGTCCAGCGCGTTCAGCTTCTCCGGCCGGTCCAGCCGCACCGTCGCCACGCCGTCGGCCACCTCGAGCGCCACCCGGCGCGACACGTCGTTGTCCACCTCCGCTGTCTACGGGCGGCCGGACCGGCGTGTCAACGAGCGCGGTGGGTGGGCCGACGCCCCTGCCTACGCTGCGCCATGACCTCCTTGCCCCGTACCGCTGCCCGGCTGCTGCTCGGCGCGACGATGGTCGGCGCCGGGGTGCTGCACCTGACCACCCAGCGGCAGGAGTTCCAGGCTCAGGTGCCCGGCTGGTTCCCCGTCGACGAGGACCTGACGGTGCTGGGCTCGGGCGTCGCCGAGATCGCGCTCGGTGCGTCCTTCCTCGCGTTGCCGCGGAAGCGGCGGCTGGTCGGGGGGTTGCTGGCGGTGTTCTTCGTGGTGATCTTCCCCGGGAACGTCGCGCAGTACCTCGAGGGCACCGACGCCTTCGGACTGGACACCGACCGCAAGCGCCTCGCCCGGCTGTTCTTCCAGCCGCTGCTCGTGCCGTGGGCGCTGTACGGCGGCGGCTGGCTGCGGCGCGGCCGGAGGCGGGATCGACTCAGCCGACGAGCAGGTCCACCCACGACTCGGTGAGCCAGGACCGGAACTCGCCGACGCCCACCTCGGGGACAGGGCGCCCGGCCTCGGGTGGGCCGGGTCAGAGCTCCCGCCGCAGTCGCATCGTCCAGGGGCGCCCGTCGGGGTCGTAGACCGCGTCGTAGACCGGTGTGATGAGCCAGCGCTTCCACAGCGGCCCGTTGCGCCGGGGGTGGGCACGCAGCCGGCCGGTCGGTCGCGGTCCGCGGCGGCCGCTGTCGTGCCAGGCGTCGAGCGCCGCCGCGGATCGACGCATCGCCGCCACCGCGTCGTCGGCGTGCAGGAGGTCGGCGTCGTCGCCCTCGGCCCGGTCCAGGTGCTCGCGCATCAGGTCGAGCCGCAGCCGGCGGGCGAAGGTCCGTGCGCCGTCGCCCAGGCCACCGGGGTCGACCGGCTCGCGACCGTCGCGCGACTCGTCGAGCACGGCAGCGGTGAGCTCGGAGTCGTGGGTCCACGAGCGCCGGTTGAGGTTCGCGCTGCCCACGGCGGCCCACACGTCGTCGACGATGCACACCTTGGCGTGCACGTAGACGGGGAAGCCGGCCTCGTTCTCCAGGTCGAACAACTGCACCCGCTCGCCCCCGGCGGCCAGCACGGTGCGCCAGGCCGCGTTGCGGCCGCGCAGGGTGGCCGGCCGGTCGAGGCGCCCCTCGCCGTCGACGTGCCGGGGGACGACGGCGATCAACCGCAGCTCCGGGGACCGGCGCAACGCGGCCGCGAAGATCCGCGCGACCTCGCTGGACCAGAGGTACTGGTCCTCGACGTACACCAGCCGACGGGCGCGGGCGAGCGCCTTCGCGTAGCCGTGGGCGATGCTGCGCTCGCCTTCCGGGGCGAAGGGATGCGCAGGGCGGCGGCGGGGGTACGTGCGCAGCAGCTGCACCGTGCAGGTGCCGCTCGGCGCCGGTGGAGGTGACGGCGGCGGGACGGGGTGGACCGGGCGGGCCGCCCCGAGCAACCGGTCGGTCACGCGCTGCCAGGGCCAGCGGACCGGCGGTGCCGGGTCGGCCCACCGTTCCCGGAACACGGTCGCCAGGTCGTGCACCGCGGGCCCGGTCAGCCGCAGCTGGACGTCGTGCCAGGCCGGGGTCGGGCCGTACGCGGCGTTGAACCGCTGCCGCTGCGGGTCGCCGGTGTGCGCCGGCCCGTCCCGGCGGGTCCGGGCCGGATCGATGCCACCGAGGAACGCGACCTCACCCGTCGCGCCGGTGACCGTGACCAGCTTCTGGTGGTGCGACCCCAGGGGTCGCACCCGCGCGTCCAGCACCGCCTCACCCCCCGCCGCGTGCACCGCTCGCGCCAGCTCCCGGTGGGGGCCGAGGGTGAAGCCGAGCGCCGTCGCGTGCGACCGCCACAGCAGCAACCGGACGTCCGCACCGCGGCGGGCAGCGCCGACCAGCGCCGCGGCGAACGGCGGACCGTCGTCGTCGAGCAGCTCCTCCGGCTCGGCGCGCCAACTCGCCAGCAGGACGAGGTCCTCCGCGCCGGCGGCGTCCAGCACCGCGCGCAGCTGCCGGAGATAGGGGCGCCCGTCGACGACCGCGTCCACCGCGTTGCCCTCCCGCCACGCCGGCAGCGTTGTCGCGGAGTTCCCGCGTTGCTCGGCGGTGAGCAGCCACGGGTGCCCGCCGCCCAACCGGCGCACCCAGGGGGGCTCCCGACGCCGGCGCGGCCACAACGGCATGGCGGGCGGATCACTCCTCGGTGCCTGGTCGTGGCGGCCGTTCGGGGACGGCCCTGGCCGGCAACGCGCCTACCCCTGTTCCCGGGCGGGCACACCGGGTGCCGCCGTGCGGGGGTGGGGGACGCGGCGCAGGTGCGCTCACCGATGCCCGGGGCTCGCGCCGGGCCGCTACCGTGCCTCGACCAGCACTCCGGCGAGGAAGTGGGCCAGCTCGTCCGCCGCGTCCAGGGGCAGCACCGCCGCCACGTGCTGGTCGGGTCGCGCGAGAACCATGCAGCCGCGCTCCCGGTCGATGCCCCGCATCGCGAAGACGTTCCCGGCGGCGTGGTCGGGGGAGAAGGCCTTCTCGTAGTCGACCAGCCCGAGGCGGCCCTTCCGCGGCAGCAGCACCGCCGGCAACCGGTCGACGGCCAGCTCGCGGTGCCCTTGCTGGAAGATCGCGCGGACGTCGATCACCGAGTCGGGCTCGGCGCCGTCGGGGGTGTACCGGGCCAGGGGTGAGTTCGCCGACCCCAGGTGTTCCAGCAACGCCCGGGCCCGGGACCCGGGGTCGGCGGGCTCCGTGGAGTCGGCGAAGACGTAGAGCCGCCAGGCGCCGTCGGCCCGGGCCGCGTGCCCCAGCTGCACCGGCTTGGCGTCGGCGACCCGGATCACCGGGGCGGAGTGGAAGCGCATGCCGACCGGGTAGCCCGCGGCGAGCGACTGGTGCTCGGTGCTCCCGGTGATCATCGACGGCGCGTAGCGCGTGGCGACGCCGGCGGTGAACCGGCCCTGCTGCACGAAGTAGCGCTGGAACTCCTCGGGGTCGACGCCGTGGTCGCTCTCGTCCTCCTTCGGTGGCGCGCTGAACATGCGGGCGAACTCGCGGTCGAAGTCGATGAGCTCCTGGGCGATCGCCTGCCGCTCCGCGGAGTAGGTGTGCAGCAGCTCCGGGCGGGCGGTGCCGCGCAGCACCGCGGCCAGCTTCCAGCCGAGGTTCCAGGCATCGGCCATGGAGACGTTCATGCCCTGGCCCGCCTTGGCGCTGTGCGTGTGGCAGGCGTCGCCGGCGATGAAGACGTGCGGCAGGCGCGACGCGGTCTCCTCCGCCGGCACGTCGTCGAACTTGTCGCAGAGCCGCTGGCCGATGTCGTAGACCGACCACCAGCCGACGCCCTTCACGTCGATGGAGTAGGGGTGCAGGATCCGGTTGGCCACCGCGGCGAGCTTCTCCGGCGTGACGGCGCGCCGGTCGCGGAGCTCGCGGTCGGTGACGGCGTCGAGCTCGATGTAGAGCCGGACCAGGTAACCACCCTCGCGCGGGATGATCAGCAGGTTGCCCTGGTTCGCCGAGTGGATCGCCGCCTTCAGCCGGATGTCGGGGAAGTCGGTGACGGCGAGGACGTCCATGACACCCCACGACTGGTTCATCGCGTCGCCGACCAGCTCGCGGCCGATCGCCGTGCGGATGCTGCTGCGCGCGCCGTCGCAGCCGACGACGTACCGCGCCCGGACCGTCGAGACCTCGCCCGTCGCCCGCCCGCCCCGGAGGTGCTGCAGGATGAGGGTGACCGGGTGGTCCGAGGTGCCGCTGGTGTCGACGTCGACGCCGGTGGCGTGCAGCCCGTAGGAGGGCGCCAGCCGGCTGGCCGAGCGGGCCATGTGCTCGCGGAGCCAGGCCTGCATCCGCGCCTGGTTGACGATGACGTGCGGGAACTCCGAGAGCCCGTCCTCGACGTCCTGGACGCGACCGGTCCGCGCGATGCGGGTGCGGTCGGCCGGGTCGGGCCGCCAGAAGGCCACCTCGTTGACCCAGTAGGCCTCCGCGACGAGCTGGTCGGCCAGGCCGAAGGCCTCGAACATCTCGACCGTGCGGCAGGCCACTCCGTCGGCCTGGCCCACCTGCAGGGGCCCGTCCCGCCGGTCGACCACGACGGTGCGGATGTCGGGGAAGGCGGCCAGCTGCGCGGCGAGCACGAGCCCGGCCGGGCCGGTGCCGACGATGACGACGTCCGCCTCGGTGGGCAGTCCCTCCGGCCGGTCGGCGACCGACGGGTGCGGCTCCTCGACCAGCGGGTCGCCGGGCCGGTAGCCGTCGAGGTAGAACTGCACGTCTCGTCCCCTGACATCCGTACGTGTGCTGGTACCGCGACGCTGCCCCACCTCCCGCGGAAGGGAATAGAGTTTTCTGCGGTGAAGAACAAGCCCGCGTACGCGATCGCCTCGGTGGACTCCGCTCTCCTGCTGGCCAGCCTTCTGCAGCAGGAGGGCCCCATGCGGGTGACCGACGTCGCCGGTCGGCTGGGCGTCTCCGCGTCCACGGCCCACCGGCTGCTCGGGATGCTCGTCTACCGGGACTTCGCCGAGCAGCTGCCCGATCGCCGGTACGGGCCCGGATCGGCCCTGCGTCCGGCCACGGCGCCCCCGGCGTCGGTCGCCCTCCTGCGGGACGCCGCCCTGCCGAGCCTGCGGCGGCTCGTCGATGCGGTGGGGGAGACGGCCAACGTCATGCTGCTGGCCGGTCGGGAGGTCCGGTTCGTGGCGACGGTGGAGAGCCACCAGGTGCTGCGCGTTGGCGACCGCACCGGGCGGGCGCTGCCCGCCCACCTCACCTCGGGCGGCAAGGCGGTGCTCGCCGCTCTCGGCGCCGAGCGCCGGGCCGACGTCCTCGCCGGCCTGGACGAGCCCGCGGCCGCCCGGCTGGAGCGGGAGCTGCGCACGGTCCGGCGTCGGGGCTTCGCCCTCAACGACCAGGCGACCGAGGCGGGGCTGACGGCGGTCGGGGTCGCCGTCCCGGCGGCGGGCGGGCTCGACGGTGCGGGGCTCTCCCTGGCCGCACCCTCCGCGCGGTACTCCCGCGACCGGCTGCCGGAGTGGGTCGGCCACCTGGCCGAGGCGGCGGGGGCGGTCGCGCGCGCGCTGGACGCGGGCCGGTCCGACGGCGGAACGGCCGGCGGCCGGCGCTGATCACCCGGCCCGGGCGTCCACCGCGGCCCCGCAGACCGGGCACACCTCGAGCTGCCGGCGTCGCCACCGCAGGACGGGCACGAAGAAGACCGTGAGCTGCCGGAACTGCCGGACCCGGGTCCACCGCGCGGTGTTGCCGCATCGGGGACAGGTGCGGGTCGCCCCCGGGCCCGCGTCCCGCTGCTTGGTCCCGAAGCCGAAGAGGAAGAACATCCCGTCAGCTTGGACGGCCGCTGCGACGCGCGCGCGGCGTCCCCCCGCACCGCCTACCGGCCCGTAGGCGGTGTGACCTGCGCCCAAGGGCTAGGTTCGGACCGGAACACCGGGTCGTCGGCGCAGGGGAGTGGCACGTGGGCAGGTCGGTACTGGTGACCGGCGGTAACCGGGGGATCGGGCTGGCCATCGCCCGCTCGTTCGCCGAGCAGGGCGACTCGGTCGCGGTGACGCACCGCGGCAGCGGCGCCCCCGACGGGCTGTTCGGCGTCCGGTGCGACGTCACCAGCGCCGAGGACGTCGACCGCGCCTTCGGCGAGGTCGAGGAGCACCAGGGGCCGGTCGAGGTGCTGGTGAGCAACGCCGGCATCACCCGCGACGGCCTGCTCATGCGGATGAAGGAGGAGGACTTCGCCGACGTCCTGGACGCGAACCTCACCGCCGCCTACCGGGTCGCCAAGCGCGCGACCCCGAAGATGGTGCGCGCCCGGTCGGGGCGGATGATCTTCGTGTCGTCGGTGGTCGGGCTGCTCGGCTCGGCCGGGCAGACGAACTACGCGGCGAGCAAGGCCGGGCTGGTGGGCCTGGCCCGGTCGATCGCGCGCGAGCTCGGCAGCCGGAACATCACCGCGAACGTGGTGGCGCCCGGGTTCGTCACCACGGACATGACCGCGGAGCTGCCCGAGGCGCGGCAGCAGGAGATCCTGGGCCAGGTGCCGCTGGGCCGGTACGCCCACGCCGACGAGGTCGCCGGCGTCGTGCGGTTCCTGGCGTCGGACGCGGCGGCCTACATCACCGGGGCGGTCGTCCCGGTCGACGGCGGACTCGGAATGGGGCACTGATGGGCATCCTGGACGGCAAGAAGATCCTGGTCACCGGGGTCCTCACCGAGGCGTCGATCGCGTATGCCACCGCGCGGATCGCGCAGGAGCAGGGCGCCACCGTCGTCCTGTCCAACTTCGGCCGCGCCCTGTCGCTGTGCCAGCGGATCGCCAAGCGGCTGCCGCAGGAGGCCGCCGTCGTCGAGCTCGACGTGACGAACACCGAGCACCTGGCCACGCTGGCCGACCGGCTGCGCGAGCAGGGCTTCGACCGCCTCGACGGCGTCGTCCACTCCATCGGCTTCGCGCCGCAGGAGGCGATGGGCGAGGGCTTCCCCGAGGTCGCCTGGGAGCACGCCGCCACCGCGTTCCAGGTGTCGAGCTGGTCCTACGCCTCGCTGACCCAGGCCTGCCGGCCGCTGCTGGCCAACCCGTCCTCGGTGGTCGGGCTGACGTTCGACGCGACCGTCGCCTGGCCGGTCTACGGCTGGATGGGCGCGGCGAAGGCGGCGCTGGAGTCGGTCAGCCGCTACGTCGCCCGCGAGCTCGGCCCGGAGGGCGTGCGGTCCAACATCGTCGCCGCCGGCCCGCTGCGCAGCATGGCGATGAAGTCCATCCCCGGCAGCAAGCAGTTCGAGGAGGCCTGGGAGGGCCGCGCGCCGTTGGGCTGGTCGGTCACCGACACCGAGCCCGCCGGGAAGGCGGTCGTGGCCCTGCTGTCGGACTGGTTCCCCGCGACCACCGGCGAGATCGTCCACGTCGACGGGGGCTTCCACGCCGTCGGCGTGTGAGCGCATCCGGCGACGCCCCGCAACAGGAAGAACCCACGTGCCCCGCGCAATCGTCGACATCGCCCCTGCCGGTCAGCGACCCGACGAGGACCCCTCACTCGCCGTCCGCAACAACGGCGGCGTCGCGCCGTCGGCCGAGCCCGCCCCGCCCGGCCGGCGGGAGGCGCTGCTGCTCCTGTCGTTCGGCGGCCCGGAGGGCCACGACGACGTCATGCCCTTCCTCGAGAACGTCACCCGCGGGCGGGGCATCCCGCGCGAGCGGCTGGCGGAGGTCGCCGAGCACTACCACCACTTCGGCGGCGTGAGCCCGATCAACGACCAGAACAAGGCGCTGCTCGCGGCGCTGGAGGCCGAGCTCCGCTCGGCCGGGATCGACCTGCCGGTCTACTGGGGCAACCGCAACTGGGCGCCCTACGTCGAGGACGTCTGGCAGCAGATGACCGACGACGGCATCCAGCACGCCTACGTGCTGGCGACGTCGGCCTACGCCTCCTTCTCCGGCTGCCGGCAGTACCACGAGGACATCGCCCGCGCCCGGGCCGCGCTGACCGGCGACGCCGCCGCACCGGGCGGGCCGACCGCGGAGAAGCTCCCGCACTACTTCGACGCCGACGGCTTCGTGCGGGCCAACGCCGACGCGCTCGCCGCGGCGCTGGCCGAGCTCCCCGAGGAGCTGCGCGCCTCCGCCCGCCTCGTGGCGACCGCGCACAGCATCCCGGACACGATGGCCGCCGTCGCCGGACCGGAGGGGCACGCCTACGAGGCGGAGCTGATGGCCGCCGCGCAGCAGGTCGTCGACCTCGCCGCCCCGGGCCGGCCGTTCGACCTGGTGTGGCAGAGCCGCAGCGGCCCGCCGTCGGTGCCGTGGCTGGAGCCGGACGTCAACGACCACCTGGAGGCGCTGGCGGAGGCGGGGGAGACCGCCGTCGTCCTCTTCCCGGTCGGCTTCGTCAGCGACCACCTCGAGGTGATCTGGGACCTCGACAACGAGGCGAAGGAGACCGCCGAGCGGCTGGGCCTCGCCTTCGCCCGCGCGGCGACGGCGGGGACGCACCCGGCGTTCGTGACCTCGCTGCGCGGGCTGCTCGAGGAGCGACGCGCCGGGGGCGAGCCGCGCCTGGGCACCAACTGCCCGGCGTTCTGCTGTTTCGTCCCGCCGCGCCCGAGCCGTCCCGCCGCCGGCTGACCCGCTCTGGGGGCCGTGCTCCCGCTCCGGGGGTCCTGCAGGACCCGCAGGGCGCGCGGAACACCCCCAGAGCGTGGCGGGGTCGTGCCCTACCCCCGGTGCAACGGCTGCACGGTGCAGGGCACCGCACGTGGCCGCGGTGTCATCGGGGGACGTCGTTGTACGCGGCGGTGACCGCCTCGCGCACCGCGTCGGAGAGCGGACGCAGGGCGGCGTCGCGGGCGGCGATCTGGGCCTGGTTGACCGCCGCCCCGGGTGCGTCGGTGGTCGCGAGGTCGAGCACGGCCGCCAGCCGCTGCGCCCGCCCGAGCACCGACAGCGCCAGCGGGTCGTGGTCGAACGGCAGGCCGGGGGCCGGCTTGGGGCGTGCCAGGTCGGCCAGCAGCGCGGGGACCTCGGGGTGCCAGCGGGCCAGGTCCAGGTCCGCCAGCGTCCGGGCGGCGTCGGTGACGGCGAGGTCGAGCGCCCCGGAGACCGCGCGCAGCCTGCCCTCGGCAGGCGGCGGCGGGGGCGCCGCACCGTCGAGCGGGAACGCCGTCCAGGTGACGACCTCCGGGCCGGTCCGCGGGACCAGGACCAGCCGGGTCCCGACGGCGGCCTGCCCCGCCTCCAGCGCCGCGGCGGCCAGGCCCGGCACCGCGGGCAGCCCGCGCACGTCGCCGGGTACCGGCAGCACCAGCCGCAGCCGCTGCTCGCCCAGGCCGCGCAGCGCGGTCAGCGCCTCGCCGAGCGGCACCGTCCCGGCGCTCCCGGGCATGCCGGCCACGAGGTGGGCGTGCTCGCCGGTCAGCGCCTCCAGCGTCTCGTCGTAGGAGGCGCGCCCGCCCAGCCAGGCGGTCGTCCAGACCGCGAGCCGGCCGGCGGGGTAGTCGTGCACCGGTCGAGGCTACGTCGGCGCGGCCGGGCCGCCGCGCGGCCTCCCGGGGCTGCGGCTCTGCCAGACTCGGTGCATGGCGTGGTTGCTGTGGTTGATCGGTGCAGGGGCGCTGGCCGTCGGCGAGATGCTCACCCTCGACCTGGTGCTGCTCATGCTCGCCGGTGGCGCAGTCGGTGGCATGACCGTCGCGCTGCTGGGTGGCGCGCTCTGGTTGCAGCTCGCCACCTTCATCATCGTGTCGGGGGTGCTCCTGGTTGCGGTGCGCCCCGTGGCGAAGAGGCAGCTGACCGATCGCACCCCGCTCCAGCTCGACGGCGTCGACACGCTCATCGGCAAGACGGCGGAGGTCTCCGAGCCCGTGGACGCCTCCGGTGGCCGGATCCGGCTCGGGGCCGACGAGTGGAGTGCGCGCAGCCAGCACAGCGCGGAGTCCTTCGGCGTCGGTGAGACGGTGCGCATCCTGCAGGTGGACGGTGCGACGGCGGTCGTCGGCGACGCGCTGGAGTGACGCCTGTCCCCAAGGTGCTGACCCGGGGGATCCGGCAGGGCAGGATCAACGGTGACCCCCGACGAAGGGAGCTCGCCGTGGATGCGGCACTCATCGCACTGATCGTCATCGCCGTGCTCGTGATCATCGTGATCGCCAAGAGCGTGACGATCGTCCCCCAGGCGCAGGCCAAGGTCGTCGAGCGACTGGGCCGGTACAGCCGGACCCTGTCGCCGGGCCTGTCGATCCTCGTGCCGTTCATCGACCGCGTGCGGGCCACCATCGACCTGCGCGAGCAGGTCATCTCCTTCCCGCCTCAGCCGGTCATCACCGCCGACAACCTGCAGGTCGGCATCGACACCGTCGTCTACTTCCAGGTGACCGATCCGCGACTGGCCGTCTACGGCATCGCCAACTACATCACCGGCATGGAGCAGCTGACCACGACCACGCTGCGCAACGTCGTCGGTGGCCTCAACCTCGAGGGCGCCCTGACCGGCCGCGACGGCATCAACAGCCAGCTGCGCTCGGTCCTCGACGGCACGACCGGGCCGTGGGGGCTGCGCGTGGCGCGCGTGGAGATCAAGGCGATCGACCCGCCGCCGTCCATCCAGGACTCGATGGAGAAGCAGATGCGCGCCGACCGCGACAAGCGCGCCATCATCCTGACCGCCGAGGGTGCCCGTCAGTCGGCGATCACGACCGCCGAGGGCGAGAAGGCCGCGGCGATCCTCTCCGCGGAGGGCAAGAAGCAGTCGGCGATCCTCGAGGCGGAGGCCGAGCGGCAGAGCCGGATCCTGCGCGCCGAGGGTGAGCGGGCGGCGCTGTACCTGCAGGCGCAGGGGCAGGCGAAGTCGATCGAGACGGTGTTCCAGGCCATCCACGACGGCAAGCCCGACCAGGGGCTGCTGGCCTACCAGTACCTGCAGACGCTGCCGCAGATCGCCCAGGGCGACGCCAACAAGATGTGGATCGTGCCCAGCGAGTTCAGCAAGGCGCTCGAGGGGCTGGCCAGCCTGGGCGGCGCCGAGGGCGGGAAGTCGTGGATGGACGTCGAGCCGTCCGGCGACGGCGGCGGCCCGAAGGACGGCGGCCTGGACACCAGCAGCTGGTTCGAGTCGCAGCTGCCGCGGGCAGCCGACCAGCCGGAGGCCAAGATCGAGCTGTCGTCGATCACCGACAGCGCCCCGGCGGTGCCGACACCGCCGCCGCTGTCGCAGGTGAAGCAGGACGTGCAGGAGTCCGGTCCCGCGGCGGACCCGCGCAACCGGATCGGCAGCGACGACCCGGACGCCCCGGACGGCCCGGCGCAGCTGCCGCCCTCCTGACGCACCGAACGCCGATGGCCCAGAACTCATGAGTTCTGGGCCATCGGCGTCCACGGCCCTCTTCAGGGGCCCGCCCTGAGCTTGCGAAGGGTGGGGAGAAGAGGGTCCTTAATCCTTGAGCAGGCCCTCGCGGAGCTTGGCCAGCGTCTGGCTGAGCAGCCGGGAGACGTGCATCTGCGAGATGCCGATGTCGGCGGCGATCTGCGACTGGGTCATGTTGCCGAAGAACCGCAGGATCAGGATCCGCCGCTCCCGGGCCGGGATGGTGGCCAGCAGCGGCTGCAGCGACTCGCGGTACTCCACGCCCTCCAGCGCCGCGTCCTCCTCGCCCAGCGTCGCCGCCAGGGTGGGGGAGTCGTCCTCACCGGAGAGCCGCTCGTCCAGCGAGCTGCTCCGGTACGCGTTGGCGACGGCGAGCCCCTCCAGCACCTCGGCGCGGGGGATGCCCAGATGCTCGGCCAGCTCGCTGGGGGTCGGGGCCCGGCCGTTCTTCTGCGCCAGCTCGCCGACGGCGGCGTTCAGCGACAGGTGCAGCTCCTGCAGCCGGCGCGGTACGCGCACCGACCAGCCCTGGTCGCGGAAGTGCCGCTTGATCTCGCCGGTGATCGTCGGGACGGCGAACGAGAGGAACTCCACGCCCCGTGTCGGGTCGAACCGGTCGATCGCGGCGATCAGCCCGAGCGTGCCGACCTGCAGCAGGTCGTCGAAGGGCTCGCCGCGGTTGCTGAACCGCCGGGCGAAGTGCCGCACCAGGGGCAGGTGCTCCTCGACGAGGATCTCGCGCAGCCGTTCCCGGCGGGGGTCGTCCTTGTCGAGGGTGGCCAGCTCGGCGAACAGCGGCGCCGTGCGCTCGGCCCGGCGCCGGTTCTCCGACAGCGGTGGCGCATCGGGCTCGGGGGCGGCCGGCGGGCCGGGGAGGCCGGGCGCGGGCTCGTCCGGGGTCTCGACCGGCTGCTCGGCCGAGGGGTCGACGGGCGTGCCTTCGGTGGCGTCCAGGGGTTCCTCCTCGATGGAGTCGGCGGCGGCGGCCGACCTGGTCACCGGGCCACCGAGAGGTTCTCGTCGCCCACGCCCGCCGGGTGCTGCCCCGGCAGGTACTTGGCGAGGGCGATCACGGCGACCGGCGAGTCGCTGCCGGTCCCGCCCGGGACCTCGCGCTCGGTGGAGCGCCGGCCCTCGACCGAGTCGACCAGGGCGGCGAGGACCGCCCACCCGAAGCCGTCGGTGGGGACCTCCGTGCCGTCCGCGGTGGGCACCCAGGCGTTGATGTGCAGGCCGGCCCGCGTGGTCTCGAAGACGACCGTCAGCGGCGCGTCCCCCTGGACGATCGTCGACAGGGTGGCGCAGGCCTCGTCGACCGCGAGACGGAGGTCCTCCACCGCGTCGAGGTCGTAGTCCATCCGCATCGCCAGGTCACCGGCCATGGCCCGGACCGCGGGCAGCTGGGTCGCGGTGGTGGGCACCCGCAGCTCCAGTCGCTCCGCACGCCGTCCGTCCTGCGCGAGGGGGGCCCTCGAATCGACCATCCGTCGTCCGCTCCTTCGTTCCCGGCGCACTCGACCTTCGAGCCGCGGTGGTGCCCCGTGCCGGTCGGCCCGGCCACCGGTGGCGGCGCGGACCGGCACCGATCGGTGCACAAGACTGCTGCTTACCCGACCGGCGCCGACGCCCAAACGTGGCCTGGACCACGCCCTTCGCGTGCCGGGCACGCGGTTGCCGCCACCCGCGGCCTGTTGTTGGCTGGCCCGAGATGAGCACCGGTTCCGGCAGTCTGCCACCCACCGACGACGGCGCCCTGGACGAGGGTTCCGCCGTGCTGCTCGCTGCCATGGAGACGTCGCCCGACGCGCTGTTCTGCCTGGCGGCCGACGCCGCCCGACCGCTGTGGGCCAACGCCCGAGCCCGCGGCCTGGAGGCCCAGCGCGGCGGCCTGCCCGAGGTCTCCGGGCGCCCGCTGGCCGACCTCGTCGAGGCCGCGGTGCGCAGCGGGAACACCGAGACCCTCAGCGGCGCGCTCGGGCCGGAGGGGCCGATGGTGACGGCCACGGTGCGGCCCATGACGGTCGCCGGCGAGCCGGGTGCCTTCGTGGTGATCGAAGCGCTCGCGGCCGACGACGTGCGCCGCGCGCAGCAGGCGCTGCTCCCGCCGTCGCTGCCGATGCTCCCCGACGTGGTCCTGTCCGGCAGCTACCACCGGGCCACCGAGCTCGCCGCGGCCGGTGGCGACTGGTACGACGCCGTGCCGCTGGGCAAGGGCCGCGTCGCCCTGGTGGTGGGCGACGCCGTGGGGCACGGGGTCGCCGCGGCCGGCGCGATGAGCCGGCTGCGCGGGGCGATGCGCTCCACGGTGCTCGGCGACCCGGAGCCGGCGGCCGTGCTCGCCGCTCTCGACGCGTTCGCCGCCCAGATGGACGACGTCGAGGGGGCGTCGGTGTTCTACGGCGTCCTCGATGTCGCCACCGGGCGGCTGGTCTACAGCGCGGCCGGTCACCCGGCCCCGCTGGTCGTGCACGCCGACGGGAGCAGCACGTTCCTCGAGGTGACCGCCCGGCCGCCGCTCGGCAGCCTCCCCGGGGCGCCGGCGCCGCTGCACGAGGCCCAGCTCCCCCAGGGCGCGACGCTGGTGCTCTTCTCCAACGGTGTGGTCGCGGGGCTCGACGAGCCACCCGCCGAGGCGCTCGAACGGCTCGGTGCGGCCGCGCGCGAGGCGCTGGACGATCCGGGGGCCCTCGGCGTCGATGCCGCGGCCGGGCTGGCCGGGGCGATCGCCGAGGGCGTGCGCCGGCCGCACGGCTGGCTGGACGACGTCGCCGTCCTGGTCGCCCACCGGCGGGCCACCGCGCACGAGGCCCTCCAGCTGGACCTGCTCGCCGTGCCCTCCGCGCTGCCCGGCGTGCGCCGGCGCCTCAACGCCTGGCTGACCGACCTGGGCATGGGCGAGCAGGACCGGGTGGGTGTCATGGTCGCCGTCGGCGAGGCGTGCGCGAACGCCGCCGAGCACGCCTACCGGGGTACCGAGCCCGGGCCCATGTCGGTGACCGCCCAGGTCGACGTGGACGGGGTGCTCACCGTGACCGTGCGGGACCAGGGCACCTGGCGCCCGCCGGACCGCGACCCGGGTGACCGTGGCCGCGGGCTGCTGATCATGCGCCAGCTCGTCGATGGCGTGACCCTGGCCGAGGACCACGGGACGACGGTCACGCTGAGCTTCCGTCTGCGGCGGACCCCGGACGAGGAGATCGACGCGCACCGCGTCGTCGACGGTGCGGACGTGGTGGTCGAGCGCGAGGGTCCTCGCCCGGTCGTGCGGGCCCGGGGGGCCGTCGACGCCGCGGCCGCGGAGCAGCTGCGGATCCGGATGCTGGAGGCCAGTCACGGCGGCGCCACCCCGATGGAGCTCGACCTCTGCGACGTCGGCCTGTTCAGCAGCGCCGCCGTCCGCGTCGTCCTGGCCGTGGCCCGCATCGCCCGGGACGAGTCCTGGCGCCTCGTCGTCCAGGCCCCCGCGGGCGGCGTGACCCGGCACGTGCTGGAGATCAGCGGTCTGGACGGGCTGGTCGAGCTGCGCTGAGGCGTGACTCTCCGTCCCGGGGGGTTTGCGGAGTGCCTGCGGTGCCCATTCCCCGCCCGTGAGACTGCGGCGCAGCGACGTGCACGGGCCCGGCTACCGACGCCGCAGAGCCGGGCGCGGCTTCGCGTACTACGACACCGACGGCAGCCTCATCAAGGACGAGCGGCTGGACCGCATCCGGGCCCTCGCCGTCCCGCCGGCCTGGAAAGACGTCTGGATCTGCCCGTGGCCCAACGGGCACATCCAGGCCACCGGGGTGGACGCCGCCGGGCGGCGGCAGTACCGCTACCACGACGCCTGGCGTGCCCGGCGCGATGCGGAGAAGCACGAGCGGGTGCTGGAGATCGCGCGCCAGCTGCCCGATGTGCGCGACGCGGTGCGGGCCGGGCTGCGCACCCGCGGCCTCACCCGCGAGCGCGTCCTGGCCACCGCCATCCGGCTGCTGGACCTGGGCGCCTTCCGCGTGGGCAGCGAGCAGTACGAGGAGGAGAACGGCACGTTCGGCCTGGCGACCCTGAAACGGGCCCACGTGTCGGTGCGCGGCGAGCGGACCTTCTGCTCCTACCTCGCGAAGGGGGGCATCGAGCGGGAGGTGGAGATCACCGACCGGTCCACGGCGACCGTCGTCCGCCAGCTGCTCGAGCGCCCCGCCGACGCCGGTGAGGACCTGCTCGCCTACCAGACCGAGGACGGCACGTGGCGGGACGTGACGAGCGCGGAGATCAACGCCTACCTCAAGGAGATCAGCGGCGCGGAGATCTCGGCCAAGGACTTCCGCACGTGGACGGCGACGGTGCTGATGGCCGCCGCGCTCGCCGAGGTGCCCCCGCCGACGTCGAAGACGGCCCGCAAGAAGGTCGTCAGCGCCGCCTACAAGCGGGTCAGCGAGCAGCTGGGGAACACCCCCGCCGTCTGCAAGGCCAGCTACGTCGACCCGCGCGTCGTCGACCGGTTCGAGCACGGCGAGACGGTCGCCGAGGCCCTGCGCGACGCCGACGAGGTCCTGTCGTCGGGGGGTGTGGCCGACCGGGAC
Organism: Blastococcus sp. SYSU DS0552; assembly: GCF_054050815.1. Lineage (NCBI taxonomy): Bacteria > Bacillati > Actinomycetota > Actinomycetes > Geodermatophilales > Geodermatophilaceae > Blastococcus > Blastococcus sp. SYSU DS0552. Next base: position 10,678 of record NZ_JBJHAB010000028.1, on the reverse strand, counting down.
ACGCAGAAGGTGCTGGAGGAGGCCGTCTGCCGGCTGCTCTCGGCCCAGTGACGACGAAGGCCCCGCTCCGGTGTGGAGCGGGGCCTCCGGACGAGGTCCTTCTTCAGCGGGCGTCGGCGATGGTGAAGAGGTCGATCAGCCCGGTCACCTCGAGCGGCCGGGTGACGGCGCGGGTCGTGGCGATCAGCCGCAGGGCGACCTCACGGCTGCGGGCGGACTTCTGCGTCTCGACGAGCACGGCGAGACCGGCCGAGCCCAGGAACTGGACACCGGACAGGTCGATCACCAGCTCTCGCGGCTGCTGCTCGAGCTGGCTGTCCAGGGTCGAGCGCAGTACGGGAGCGGTGAAGGTGTCCACCTCGCCGACGACCGTGACCGTGACAGCGCCGTCCTCGTCGGTGGAGGTCGAGAGCGTGATCACGTCGTCGAAGGGTGCCTCGGTGCCCTCGGTCGACACGTCGGGCTGCCCCTCGGCGGGCAGGTCGGAAGTGGTCACGGACAGTGGCTCCTCTCGGCGGAACCCGGACGACGGGCCGCCCGGACAATCTACCGCTGCACATCTCCGGGGGCCCGGGCCCCCGGCTCGCGGTGGTCGAATGTGTTGCGTGCCGGACCACCGGGCCCAGCACGTCGCGGCTACCTGCTGAACCGCTGACTCAACGTAGACAACCTGCCGCGCGCGCGCCAACCCACCCCCCTGACGGCACCCGAAGGGGCGCCGAGGGGTGGGTCGCTGGTGTGCGGGGGAGCGTCAGCCGTCGGTGACGTGGACGGCGGACTCCTCGGGGCCCTCGCCGCCCACGGGCTGGTCCGCGGTGGCCTCGACGTCGTCTGCGGTGCGGTTGGTGCCGGAGTCGCTCTCGGGCGTGGTCGAGGTGTCCTGCTCCAGCTGCGCGTCGGCCCGCTGCGGGTCCTCGGCGGGGCGGACGTCGGCCGCGTCGTCGGGGAGCTCGCGATCCAGCCGGCCGGAGAGGGACTCGCCCTGGGACTGCTCGAAGGCGGTGGTGCCGAAGTCGACCGTGGCGGTCGCGCTCTCGTTCGGCATCGGCTGGAACTGCGGGTCCTCCTTCCACGCCTGGGTGGGGGAGTCGTCCTGCGCGACGTCCGGGATGCCGTCGTCCGCGGGGAAGATGTCCCGGGCCGTCTGCCCCTCGGTCTGGGTGGTGCCGTCGTACGTACCGGGGTCGGTGCCGTCGTTGGCGGGGTTGGTCATCGGGCCTCCGTTCGTCGGCGGGCGTGCCCGCGCTCTCGCCCCCGGAGGGGCCGTGGGCCGGTCGGGGGACCGGCGTCGTTCCACCGCCCTACCCGGGGGCCGTGCGGCCATGCGCCGGTGTGCGTCGCGGCACTGCCGCCCCTCGCGGCATGAGAGCGCGTCCGCGGGGTAGCAGGGGGCCATGGCGATCGCAGACGAGGTCCAGCGGGTCGGGGCGCCGCTCCGCCGGTGGGCGCGCACCCAGAAGCGCGAGTACACCAACGGGGAACCCAGGCCGTTGGGCGGTGACCTGGGCGCCATGGGCGTGTACGCGGGCCTGGTGGCCGGTGGCGCCGTGGCGGTGCGGGCCGCGGGCAAGCAGCTGCCCGAGAGGATCCCGCTCGGTGACGCCGTCCTGCTCACCATCGCCACCTTCCGGCTGGCCCGCCGCATCGCCAAGGACCCGGTGACCAGTCCGCTCCGTGCGCCGTTCGTGCGCTTCGAGGGTGCCTCGGGGCACGCCGAGGTGGCCGAGGAGGTGCGGGAGCACGGCGGCGTGAAGCACGCCGTCGGTGAGCTGCTCACCTGCCCCTTCTGCCTGGCCCAGTGGGTGGGCACGGCGTTCGTCTTCGGGTACGTGACCGCACCCCGGGCCACCCGGCTTGCCGCGCTGACGATGACGACGGTCGCGGGCTCCGACGTCCTGCAGTTCGTGTACGACTCGATCCAGAACGGTGCCCTGGCCCCGGCCGACGAGGGGGCGGACGAGCAGGGCTGAGGAGCCGGCGGTCCTCCGTCGGGGGGAGTGGCCGCGTCGTTCGCCCTGCCGTGGAGGGCGCTCCGGACCTATCCTGCGATCTTGACCCGGCTCCGGGTCGGGGACGCCCGGCGGAACGGGTGCGAGGGAGGGCGGCATGCGATCGATCTGGCGAGGCGCCGTGTCGTTCGGCCTGGTCAGCATCGGCGTGAAGCTGTACTCGGCCACCGAGGACAAGGACATCCGCTTCCACCAGGTGCACGCGGCCGATGGTGGCCGGGTGAAGTACCGGCGGGTGTGCTCGATCGACGGCGAGGAGCTCCAGTACTCCGACATCGCCAAGGGCTACGAGCTGCCCAGCGGGGAGGTGGTCATCCTCACCGACGAGGACTTCGAGGGGCTGCCGCTCACCACCCGCCGGGAGATCGAGGTGCTGGAGTTCGTCGACCAGTCCGAGATCGACCCGATCATGTTCGAGAAGACGTACTACCTCGAGCCCGACGGTCCCGCGGCGCGTCCCTACGTGCTGCTGCGCGACGCGCTGGAGAACGCCGGCCAGGTGGCGATCACCAAGATCGCGTTGCGGCAGCGGGAGTCGCTGGCGGCGCTGCGGGTGCGCGACGGCGTCCTAGTGCTGCACACCATGCGGTGGCCCGACGAGATCCGCACGCCCGACTTCGCCTTCCTCGACGAGGACATCTCGGTGCGGCCGCAGGAGCTGAAGATGGCCGAGGCCCTCATCGGCTCGATGACCACGGACTTCGACCCGGGTGAGTTCACCGACGACTACCGCGAGGCGATGACCGCCCTGCTGGAGGCGAAGCAGACCGGGGGCGAGGTGGCCCAGCCGGTGGAGACCCCCGACGACGGGGCCGCCGTCGTCGACCTGATGAGCGCGCTGCGGCGCAGCGTCGAGCGCGCCCGGGGCGGCGCGACCGCGGACGAGGAGCCCACGGCGCCGCCGGCGAGGAAGCCGGCGTCGGCGCGGAAGGCCGCGCCCCGCAAGGCCGCCGCCGACAAGGCCGACGCGAAGGCTCCGGCGAAGAAGGCCGCCGCGAAGAAGGCCGCGCCGAAGAAGGCGGCCGGCCCGGCGGAGAAGACGACCGCCCGGGCCGCCGGCGACGACAAGCCGCCGGCCAAGCGGGCCCGCCGCAGCGCCTGAGGTGGTGGCTCCCGAGCCGGCCGACCTCCCGCTGCCGATGCTGGCCGTCCCCGGCGACCTGCCCGCCGACGACGGCGGGTGGGGCTACGAGTTCAAGTGGGACGGCGTGCGTGCCCTGGCCGCGGTGCGGGACGGGCGGCTGACGCTGGCCTCGCGCAAGGGCACGGAGATCACCGTCCGGTATCCGGAGGTCGCCCGGCTGCCCGGCACGCTCACCGGTCGGGACGCCGTCGTCGACGGGGAGATCGTGCTGATGGACGGGCAGGGCCGCCCCGACTTCGGTGCGCTGCAGAACCGGATGCACCGCACCGGTCCCGAGGTGCCGCGGATGGCGGCCGCCGCTCCGGTCAGCTACCTCGTCTTCGACCTGCTGGAGCTCGACGGGCAGGACCTCCGCGGACGCCCGTACGCCGAGCGCCGCTCGCTCCTCGACGAGCTCGACCCGGCCGGGCGCCGTTGGGTGCTCACGCCGTGGTTCCCGGGCCGCGGCGCCGACGTGCAGGCCGCCAGCGAGGAGAACGGGCTGGAGGGGATCGTGGCCAAGCGGCTGGATTCCCCGTACCGCGACGGCGTCCGCAGCCCCGACTGGCGCAAGGTCAAGAACTTCTCCACCCAGTCCGCCGTCGTCGGCGGGTGGCGGCCGGGCCAGGGACGGCGCGCCGGCACCATCGGTTCGCTGCTGGTCGGCGTCCCCGACGACGAGGGGCGGTTGGTCTACGTCGGGCACGTGGGCACCGGGTTCACCGACCAGGGGCTGCGCGACCTGCAGCGGCTGCTCACCCCGCGCCGCACCTCGCCCTTCGCCGGCGCACTGCCGCGCGAGGTCACCCGGGACGCGCGCTGGGTGGAGCCCGACCTCGTCGGCGAGGTCGCCTACGCGGTGTGGACGGCGGACGGGCGGCTCCGGCACCCGGTCTGGCGCGGGGTCCGCGACGACCTGGAGCCCGACGACGTGGTGCGGGAGTCGTGAACGGCCGGCGCCGCGGTAGCGGACCGTGAGCCCCGCCAGGCAGCGGGTGGAGATCGCCGGGCGGCAGCTGGCGGTCTCCAACCTGGACAAGGTTCTCTTCCCCGAGGTGGGCTTCACCAAGGCTCAGGTCATCGACTACTACGTGCGGATCGCGCCGGTGCTGCTGCCGCATGTGGCCGGCCGGCCCGTGACCTTCACCCGGTGGCCCGACGGGGTCGAGGGCCCGGCGTTCTTCGAGAAGAACAGCGCGCGGCACGCCCCGGAGTGGGTGCGCCGGGTGACCCTGCCGAGCCCGGGCAGCTCGCGCGGCCGCGAGACGCTGGACATGGTGCTGCTGGCCGACGTCCCCGATCTGGCGTGGGCGGCGAACCTGGCCGCCCTGGAGGTGCACGTCCCGCAGTGGCGGGTGGACGACGACGGGGTGGCGCAGCTGCCCGACCTGCTGGTGCTCGACCTCGACCCGGGCCCGGAGACCGGCATCGCCGAGTGCTGCGAGGTGGCCGAGCGGCTCGGCGTGCGGCTGGAGGCCGACGGCCTGGACCCGGTGGTGAAGACGTCGGGCTCCAAGGGCATGCAGGTGTACGCGCCGATCGAGGTCACCGACCGCGAGCAGCCCAGCCGCTATGCGAAGAAGCTGGCGCAGGAGCTGTCGGCCGAGACCCCCGACGACGTCGTCTGGCGGATGGAGAAGGCGCTGCGGCCGGGCAAGGTGCTCGTCGACTGGAGCCAGAACAACCCGGCCAAGACCACCGTCGCCCCGTACTCGCTGCGGGCGCGGGCGGGGGCGACGGTCTCCACGCCGATCGGCTGGGACGAGGTCGACGCGGTCCGCGACGGCTCCCTGGATCCCGCGGCCCTGCGGTTCACCACGGAGCAGGTGCTGGCCCGCGTCGAGGAGTACGGCGACCTCTTCGACGTCGCCGGCGCTCGGCGCGCCCCGCTGCCGGAGGTCTGACCCCGGCCTACTCCGCGGAAGAGGAGCGGCCGGCCGGTGCCGCGGTCCGGTCGATCCACGTCCGCACTGCGGCGCGCGCGTCCTCGACCGAGTAGCGGTGCGGCCAGGTGACCAGCTGGAAGGCCAGCCCCTCGCTGAGCGCCTGGAGCTCCCTGACCGCCGCCTCCCGATGCGGATGGGGCGCGTCGGGGAGCACCAGGCGGACGACGAGGGCGTGCAGGCGGCGCAGGTCGTCGTCGACGGTGTCGGCCACGGCGCGGAAGGACGGGGACACGCGGGCGCGGGCCAGGAAGGCGTAGTAGACCGCGGCCTCCTGCCGGGTCTCCTCCGTCAACGGCATGGCCGCGGTGAGGAGCTGCTCGGCCACCTCTCGAGGCGACCCCTGCGGATCCAGGCGTGCGACGCGCGCGGCCGTGCGCTCCACCACGAGCCGCATCGCGAACAGGTGCAGCGCCTCCTGGCCGTCGAAGAAGGGCGTCACCGCGCCGAGTGACAGCCCTGCCTCCGCGGCCACGCTGCGCACGGTGGCCGCGGCCAGGCCGTCGCGGGCGACGACGCGCCAGAGCGCCTCGGCGATGGTCCGCCGGCGCTCGTCGGGATCCACGGACCGGGGCATGCGCCGATGTTAGTGGAACAGCTGTTCCGCTGCGCTGCCGGGCATGGCGGACCGCGACCGGAGCCCTGCCGCACGCCGCGAGGCGGGCGCGCTGGCGGCCGCCGCACTGACCCGTGGGCCCGCTGAACTGCTCGACTTCCTCCTGCCGCTGTGGGCGGGCGCCGCCCTCGGGGCCGCCGCGGTGGAGGTCGGCCTGCTCGTGGCGACCGAGCTGGCCGTCTCCGTGGTCGCCAGGCCGCTGGCCGGCGTGCTCGCGGATGCGCGGGAGCGTCGGACCGTCGCCGCCGTCGGCGCGCTGCTGTACGCGCTCTCCACCGCCGGGTACGCGTTCGCCGGCGCGCTTCCCCTCGCGTTCCTGGCCGCGGTGGTCGGCGGAGTGGGAGGTGCGCTGCTGTGGGTGCCGCTGCGCGCCATCGTCGGTGAGCGGCTGGCGGTGGACCCCGCCGTCTTCGCGCGGCTGCTCTCCTGGCAGGAGACCGGCGTCTGGGTGGCCTTCGTGGCCGGGTTGTCGCTGCTGCCGGCGCTGGGCTACCGGGGGCTGTTCCTCGGTTGCGCCGCGGCCTGCCTGGTGGGTGCCGGCTTCCTGTACTCCGCGCCGATCCGGCCGGGCCCGGTGGCCGGTGCCGGGCCGCCTGCCGCCCTGCGGCGCACCGGCCGGAGACTGCGCCCGCTGCTGCTCACCGTCGCGGCCACCATGGCCGCGGAGTCCGCCGTCGGCATCCTGCTGCTCCTGCACCTGCAGCGCGGGCACGGCCTGGAGCCGGTGGAGATCGCGCTGGTCTACCTCCCGGGCGCCGTCGTCATGGGCCTGCTGCCCGGGCCGCTGCACCGCCTCGCCGTAGCGTTCGGCCGCCGCCGGGTGCTGGCGCTGGGATCGGTGGCCAGCGCGCTCTTCGCGGTCGGGTTGTCCTTCGCACCCACCCCGGGCGTGCTGGCGGCGGCGTGGGTCCTGAGCGCGGCGGCCTGGGCGGCGGTCATCCCCGTGCAGCAGGCGGTCGTCGCCGAGGCCGCGGGCGCCGGCATCGGCCGCGGCATGGGCCTGTACGAGGCGGCCGCGCTGGTGGGCGCCGCCGTGGGTGCGGTGCTGGCCGGCGCGCTCTACCAGGGCGGGTCGTGGACGACGGCCTGCCTGGTCCTCGCACTGCCCAGCCTGGCCGGCGCGGTCCTCGGGCCGTGGGCGGTGGGCCGGCTGGGGGTGCGGGACCGGCCCGCCGCCGCCCCGCCGGAGGTGGCGGCGGCTCCCGTGCCCGCCGGCGCACCCGCCGTCCCGGACGCAGCCGCCACCGCACCGGCGGCCGCCGTCGGGGACACCGCCGGGTTCGACGGCCGGACGGCGGGCCGCGGCACGGTCGGCGCGAGCTCCCGCGGCCCGCGCCGGCAGCTGTCGCTCCTGGCCGCCCACGCGGTGTTGTTCGTCCTCGTCCAGGTGCTGCTGGCGCTCGTCGACCTCTCCTGGGTGGTCGACGTGGCCTCCGCCGAGCAGGGGTGGGACGCCCTCCTGCGCGGCGCGCGGCCCGGACTGGAGGGCCTGCCCGGCGTCGTCCACGGGGTGGGCCGGATCTGGGTGATCGTGTTCGCCGTCGACGTCGTCTGGACGGCGTGCACCGTGCTCGCGGCCCTCCGCCGGGGCGGCCCCGACCGCGCGTCGCACGGGTCTGGGACGATCTAGCACCGTGTCTGCTGCCCGCCCGCTCGACGACCGCACCGCCGACCTGGGACGACTGGTCGTCCGCTGCCCCGACCGGCCGGGGATCGTGGCGGCGATCAGCGGCCTGATGGCCGACGTCGGCGCGAACATCACCGACTCCCAGCAGCACTCCTCCGACCCGAGCGGCGGCACCTTCACCCTGCGCCTGGAGTTCGTGCTGGCCGACCTGGCCGCCCGGCGGGCGGAGCTGGAGCAGCGGCTGGCCGAGCTGACCCGCACGTGGCAGCTCACCTGGCGGCTGGTGGAGGCCGCGCACCGCCCGACCGTCGCGGTCTTCGTCAGCCGCACCGACCACGTGCTGCAGGAGCTCATCTACCGGGTGCGCGCCGGCGACCTGCGGGCCGACATCACCACTGTCATCAGCAACCACCCGGACCTGGAGCCGGTGGCCGCCGCGGCCGGCATCCCGTTCCACCACGTGCCGGTCACCCCGGGCACGAAGGCCGAGGCCGAGGCGCGGGCGCTGGAGATCGTGGGCGACGTCGACCTGGTGGTGCTGGCCCGGTACATGCAGATCGTCTCGCCGGAGTTCTGCGCCCGGTTCCCCGAGCGGCTGATCAACATCCACCACAGCTTCCTGCCGGCCTTCGTGGGCGCGAACCCGTACCAGGCCGCCCACGACCGCGGGGTGAAGCTCATCGGTGCCACCGCGCACTACGTGACCGCGGAGCTGGACGCCGGGCCGATCATCGAGCAGGAGGTCGCCCGCGTCGACCACCGCGCCACGGTGGAGGACATGCGCCGGGTGGGCCGCTACGTCGAGCGGCAGGTGCTCGCGCAGGCGGTGACCTGGCACGTGGAGGACCGCGTCATCGTCGAGGGCGACCGCACCATCGTCTTCGCCTGACCCGCAGGACGATCAGGTCACCTGATCGTTCGGGGTCCTGGCTCAGTGCTGGAAGTGAGCCAGGACCCCTGGTGATCAGGTGACCTGATCATCAGGGCCCCCGCAGGGGGACACGTCCGCGATCGTTCACCCGCTTGTCTTGACTCGTTCAAGAAAAGCGCGTTCGATGGTCCTCGATGGAGACGACCTGGGCGCACGAGCTGCGGGAGGCCGGGCTGCGCGTGACGCGGCCCCGCCTGTCGGTGCTGAGCGTGCTGGCCGATCATCCCCACGCCGACGCCGACACGATCGTGACCGGCGCGCGGCAGCTGCACCCCTCGCTGTCCCCCCAGGCCGTGTACGGCGTGCTGAAGGCCCTCGTCTCCACCGGCATCGCCCGCCGGATCGAGCCCGCCGGGGCGCCCGCGCTGTTCGAGCTGCGGGTGGGGGACAACCACCACCACCTGGTCTGCCGCTCGTGCGGCGCGGTCGCCGACGTGGACTGCGTCGTGGGTGCGGCCCCCTGTCTGAGCCCGTCGGACACCGCCGGCTTCGTCGTGGACGAGGCCGAGGTCGTGTTCTGGGGGCTCTGCGCCACCTGTCGGAGCCGTGACCGGGAGGTCGCGGCAGGCACCGACTCCATGCAGGTCGAACACCAGCACCACATCCGAGGAGGAGCAGGAGCATGACCGACGTCGCATCGCAGGGCACGGCGCCCAGCCAGGCCGGCAAGCCGGTCCTGACCAACCGTCAGGGCCACCCGGTCTACGACAACCAGAACCAGCGCACCGTGGGCGCCCGTGGTCCCGCGACCCTGGAGAACTACCAGTTCCTCGAGAAGATCAGCCACTTCGACCGGGAGCGCATCCCGGAGCGCGTGGTGCACGCCCGCGGCGTGACCGCCTACGGCTACTTCGAGGCCGACGGCACCGTCGGTGACGAGCCGGTCAGCAAGTACACCCGCGCCAAGCTGTTCCAGGAGAAGGGCAAGCGCACCGACGTCGCGCTGCGGTTCTCCACCGTCGCCGGTGGCCGGGACTCCTCGGAGATGGCGCGCGACCCGCGCGGCTTCGCCGTGAAGTTCTACACCGAGGACGGCAACTGGGACCTCGTCGGCAACAACCTGGGTGTCTTCTTCATCCGGGACGCCATCAAGTTCCCCGACTTCATCCACTCGCAGAAGCCCGACCCGGTCACCTTCGAGGCCAGCGTCGCCGAGCGGGCCTTCGACTTCTTCAGCCAGACCCCCGAGGCCATGCACATGGTCTCGCTGGTCTTCAGCCCCCGCGGCCTGCCGGCCAGCTACCGGCACATGCAGGGCTTCGGCGTGAACACCTACAAGTGGGTCAACGCCCAGGGCGAGACCGTGCTGGTCAAGTACCACTGGCTGCCCAAGCAGGGTGTGAAGTCCTACACCGCCGAGGACGGCGCCAAGATCCAGGCGCAGACCCTGGGTGCCCACACCAAGGACCTCTACGACTCGATCGCCGCCGGCGACTTCCCGTCGTGGGAACTGCACGTGCAGATCATGAGCGACGACGAGCACCCCGAGCTCGACTTCGACCCGCTCGACGACACCAAGGTGTGGCCGGAGGAGGTCTTCCCGCTCCGCAAGGTCGGGACGATGACCCTCAACCGGATGCCGGAGGACTTCTTCTCCGAGAACGAGCAGATCGCCTTCGGTACCGGCGTCCTGGTCGACGGGCTGGACTTCTCCGATGACAAGATGCTGGTCGGCCGGACGTTCTCCTACTCGGACACCCAGCGCTACCGGGTGGGCCCGAACTACCTGCAGCTGCCGGTGAACCGGCCCAAGGTCGAGGTCCGGACCAACCAGCAGGGCGGCCCGATGTCCTACGGCCGCGACATCGTGGGTGACAACCCGCACGTCAACTACGAGCCGTCGATCACCGGCGGCCTGCGTGAGGACACCTACCCCACGCACGACGAGCAGGGCCCGGTCATCACCGGCCGGCTCACCCGCAAGCGGATCCCGCGCACCAACGACTACAAGCAGGCCGGTGAGCGCTACCAGCTCTCCGAGCAGTGGGAGAAGGACGACCTGGTCACCAACCTGGTCGGCGCCCTGCAGCAGTGCCGCCGCGAGATCCAGGAGCGGATGGTCTGGCACTTCTTCATGTGCGACGACGAGTGGGGCCAGCGGGTCGGCGAGGCCCTCGGCATCTCCGCCGACGACGTCCGGGGCCTGGAGCCGCTGCAGACGCAGACCCTGTCCGAGGAGGAGCTGCAGCGGGCGGCCAACCTCGGCAAGAACGGTCCGCGGGACGTGACCGGTCACGTCATGACGCACTGCGTGCCGAACGAGCGCGTGGTCGTCGCCTGACAGGGACCACAGCACCATCGCGGCGGGGGGGGGGGGGGGGGGGGGGGGGGGGGGGGGGGGGGGGGGGGGGGGGGGGGGGGGGGGGGGGGGGGGGGGGGGGGGGGGGGGGGGGGGGGGGGGGGGGGGGGGGGGGGGGGGGGGGGGGGGG
>NZ_JBJHAB010000027.1:0-42197 GCF_054050815.1 Blastococcus sp. SYSU DS0552 | reverse complement strand
GGACACCAGGGGCGCGGTCATCTGCACCAGCGCCGACGCCGAGTAGGACCCCGGGTCGACCGGGGCCCGACCCCCGCTGGTGACGGGCCCCGATCACGTCCGGCTCAGGAGGCGCGCACCTGCCCGGTCCGCATCGACCAGTGCAGGGTCCCGCCCTGGAACCGCTGCGATGCGTCGCCGTCGGGCGCGCGGACCGCCGGGGCGACCGGGTAGCCGAGGTACCCGTTCTCCCAGCCCAGCTGTCCCCACCGGGCGCGGATGGCTCCGTCGATGGCCTGGGCCCCGGTGAACGGCGTCCAGTAGATCGACCCACCCTGGAAGTGCTGCAGGCACCCACCGTTGCGCAGCCCGCAGCGGGCATCGGCCACCGGATAGCCGTAGTACCCCAGCTCCCAGCCCAGCTGCCCCCACCGCGTGCGAATGTCACCGTCGATCGCCCGGGCACCGGCGAACGGCGTCCAGTAGATCGACCCACCCTGGAAGTGCTGCAGGCACCCACCGTTGCGCAGCCCGCAGCGGGCATCGGCCACCGGATAGCCGTAGTACCCCAGCTCCCAGCCCAGCTGCCCCCACCGCGTGCGAATGTCACCGTCGATCGCCCGGGCACCGGCGAACGGCGTCCAGTAGATCGACCCACCCTGGAAGTGCTGCAGGCACCCACCGTTGCGCAGCCCGCAGCGGGCATCGGCCACCGGATAGCCGTAGCGCCCCAGCTCCCAGCCCAGCTGCCCCCACCGCGTACGGATGTCACCGTCGATCGCCCGGGCACCGGCGAACGGCGTCCAGTAGATCGACCCACCCTGGAAGTGCTGCAGGCACCCACCGTCGCGCAGCCCGCAGCGGGCATCGGTCACCGGATAGCCGTAGCGCCCCAGCTCCCAGCCCAGCTGCCCCCACCGCGTACGGATGTCACCGTCGATCGCCCGGGCACCGGCGAACGGCGTCCAGTAGATCGACCCACCCTGGAAGTGCTGCAGACAGCCGCCGTCGCGCAGCCCGCAGCGCACGGCGCTGGTCGGCTCGCCGAGCCGGCCGGCCGACCCGCCGAGCGACTGGTGCTTGGTCGTGATGGGCCCCTCGCCGACCGGTCCGTCGGCGGCCGTCCAGACGGTGACCGTCGCGCCCGAGTCCGTGGCCTCCGTCAGGCCGACAGTGACGCCGCCGCCCAGCGTGATCGATCCGCCGGGCGTCAGCACCGTCTGCTGGTCCTGGTCCCACGAGGACTGCGCCGTCGGCGTGGCGTCCAGCAACAGCGAGGTGTCGCTGGTCGGCCCCGGTCCGTCGACGCGGACCAGGACCCCGGGGCGGAGGTCGAAGTTCGCCGCGGGGTCGGCGAGCCAGGCGTCCCGCCCGACCGCGGCGCGGTACTCGACCCAGTAGCGGCCGCTCCCGGTGTCCAGCGCCAGCACCCGGAGTCCGCTGCGGCCGCCCATCGGGGTGAGCGTGAACGTGCCGCCGCTGCCGGAGGCGGGCACCACCTGCGCGGCCGACGACGGCAGGAACCCCAACCGTGCGGCGTGCGGGGCGTTGAGGCTGCCCACCTGGTGCCACGAGGCGCCCATGACGTCGTACAGGTCGTGGTAGGCGACCGTGCGGCAGGGGGCTGCCTCGGGGGTCGCGTCGCACTGGCGCGCCGACGCGTGGCCGAGGCCGAAGTTGTGCCCGAGCTCGTGGGCCATCACCGACGTCGCCGTGTCCTGCACGTACGCGTATCCACCCGAGCCCAGGCCCGAGCCCACCGTGCCGAGACCGTAGGAGCAGTTCGCCGTGCCGCGTGGGACGTAGAGCAGGAGGTGCTTCCCGGCACCGGTGGTCCAGCCGATCGCTGCGGCCGCCTGCCTCCACATGTCCAGCGGCGCGCTGCAGCCCGCCGCCGTGCTGATCCAGTCGCGGCTGCCGGTCACCGCGACGGTGACGGCGCCGTTGCTCTGCTCGTGCCAGAACTGCCGCACCGGTCCGTCGACGGCGGCGACGACGTCGGCCAGCTGCCGGCTGTCCCGCGGCGCGCCCGCCGGCTGGACCATCACGACGGTGACCGCCTGGGTGGGCACGACCGTCTCTGCAGGGGCGGTGGCGGCGGCCAGCACCTCGGTCCCGACGACCTCGCGAGCGCGTTCCAGCCCGTGCTCCACGGTCGCCTCGTCGGCGATGTGCTCCCCCACCGTGACCGCGACGGTCGTCCCCACGTCGAGGTGGGCCAGGTCCCCGGTGGGGACGCGGACCGATCCGCCGTCCGGCACCTCGATCCAGCTCAGCAGCCCGTCCTCGCCGTGCTCGGCGTGCGGATCGGTCAGCCCCGACGCCGGCTCGACGTGCTCGGGGTCCGCCCAGGCGCGGACGAGCTCGCCCACGACGGTGTCGGTGGACCCCTCCTCCGCGACGGCGGGGAGGGCCACCAGCAGCGGACCGAGGACGACGGCCGCAGCGACCGGGGCGAGCAGCCGTGGGAACCACGAGCGGGCAGCGGAGGACAAGGCTCTCTCCTCGTCGAGGGGCAGTCGAGCTGTCATCGGCAGCCCACCCCCCGTTCTGAAGCGGGGTCGCGCTCCCGGCCCCGTCCAGGTGACCGGGTCCCGGACCGCCGGCGCGCCCCGCGACGCGGGTCAGCGACGCCGCGGGTCGCGCCGGAGGGTGCGCACGAGCAGCAGCGTCGCGGGCAGCAGCACGGCGGCGACAGCGGCGACGAGGGGCAGCGACAGCGCGCCGGGCGAATCGGAGGCGTCGGCCACCGGGTCCAGGGCGGTCGGACGGGTCGACGAGGGGATCCGGGCCTCGGGCGCCCGGAAGGCCTCCGGGGCCGGTGCGACGGCGGGCTGCGGCGCGGCCACCGGGGGCGTGCCCGCCCGCGGCGTGGTGGCGACCGCGTCCGCGGCGTCCGCGGCATCCGCCGGCATCGTCGTCCCCTGGGGCAGGTCCGCCGCCGGCCCGTCGGTGCTGCCAGCGGGGCGGGGACCTGGCACGACGTCCAGCACCGCGCCGTCATCGCCCACCTGCCGCACCGTGACCGTGAGGTCTCCCCCGGAGAGGGCCACGGCCGTCCCCACCGGGAGGGCGGACTGCAGGTCGGCGTCCCAGCGGTCGGCCGGGCTGGGCGTCCCGTCCAGGAGCAGGGACGTGTCGGGGAACTGGCCGGCCCGCCGCACCAGCACCCCGGCGTCCAGGCGGTACACGTTGTCCCGGCCGGCCAGCCAGCGGTCCCGGCCGGTCGCGGCGCGGAACTCCACCCAGTAGCTCACGCCCTCGGCATCCAGCAGCCGGACGGCACGCGGCCCCGCTCCCCCGGCCCACGGGGCGAGCGTCACGGACGTCGCCGCGTCACCCACGGCGACGGTGCGCTGCGCCGCGGCCGGGAGGACGCCCAGCGCGGCGGCCTGGACGGCGTTGAGCGAGCCGAGCTGGGCCCAGGAGGCGCCCATGACGTCGTAGAAGTCGCGGTACCCGGCGGTGCGGCAGACCCCCTCCTCCACCGCGCCGTCGCACTGCGCCGCCGAGGAGTGGCCGAGGCCGAAGTTGTGCCCGAGCTCGTGGGCGATGACCGCGGCCCCGTTGTCGCGCACGTAGAGCCGCCCGCCGGACGCGGGGGACGCACCGACCTGGGCGAGGGCGTACGAGCACGCCGACTGCGTTGCGGTCTCGCCGCTGAGCCGGAGCAGCAGGTGCTTGCCGGGGCCACCGACGAACCCGACCTTCCGGGCGACCTCGTCCCAGAGCGCCTCCGGGTTCGCGCAGCCGGCGGTCGTGCTCAGCCAGTCGTGCCGAGCGGTGACGCCGAGGGTCACGGCGCCACCGGTCTGCTCGGCCCAGAAGCGGGACACCGGTCCGTCGACCGTCGTGACGACGTCGCGGAGCCGCGTCCCGTCGGGCGTGGTCCCGGCCGGCGCCACCAGCACGACCGTGACCTCGTTGGTCAGGCCGCCCCGCGGCGCGGGCAGCGGTTCGGGCGCCGTCACCGGGGGCGGGGCGAGGACGTCGCTCTCCAGCACGGTGCGGGCGGGCTCGTGGCCGTCCGCGCTGGCCTGGTCCTCGACCGCGCCCCCCACGGTGAGCGCCACGGTGGCGCCCGCCGGCACCCCGGCGACCTGGTCGGCGGGGACCCGGACCGCGCCCTGGGCGGTGGCGACCCAGCTCAGCCGCGTGCCGTCGTCGGCCCCCCCGCCGTGGTGGCCCTCCTGGCCCTCCGCCCACACGTGCACGAGCTCACCGACGAGGGTGGTCGTGCCGCTGTCGGCAGCGGCGACGGCCGGCGCGGCCACGGCGCCGAGGGCGGCGACGAGCAGGGCGCCGGCCAGCCCGAGGAGGCGGGAGGAGCGGCGGCCGCGGCGGAGGTCGTGGTCAGGAGACATCGACTCCTGAATCGGCGGCCGCGCGCCGGATCGGCACGGATCGCCGGATGTTGAGCCGAACTCCCGTCACACCCGCCGCAGGTGCCCCGGGTCCCCCCGGGGCACCGGCTCAGGCCAGGTCGTCGGCCCCCATGAGACGGCGCCCGGCCTCGGTGATGGAACCCGACAGCGACGGGTAGATCGCGAAGGTCTGCGCGAGGTCGTCGACGGTGAGCCCCTTGGTCACGGCCAGGGCGATCGGCAGGACGAGCTCCGACGCCCCCGGCGAGACGACGACCCCGCCGACGATCACCCCGGTGGAACGCCGGGCGAACAGCTTCACGAAGCCGTCGTGCAGGTCGCTCATCTTGGCCCGCGCGTTGGTCGCCAGCGGCAGCCGCACCGCTTCGACGTCGGCGTTCTCGGCGAGCGACTTCTCCTGCACGCCGACGGTGGCGATTTCGGGGTGGGTGAAGACGTTGGCGGCCACCGTCTTGAGCTTGATCGGCGCCACGGCCTCGCCCAGCGCGTGCCACATCGCGATCCGGCCCTGCATGGCGGCCACAGAGGCCAGCTGGAAGACGCCGGTGACGTCACCGGCGGCGTAGATGCCCGGTACCGAGGTGCGGGAGACCCGGTCGACGACGACGTGCCCGGCCTCGGTCACCTGCACGCCGGCCCGCTCGAGCCCGAGGCCGGCGGTGTTGGGCACGGTGCCGACGGTCATGAGCGCGTGCGAGGCCTCGACGCAGCGCCCGTCGGTGAGCTCGACGGAGATGCCCTTCTCGGTGCGCCGCACGCCGGCGGCCCGGCCGCGCTCGAGGCGGCCGCCGCGGGACTGGAAGACCTGCTCGAGCACCTCGGCGGCGTCGGAGTCCTCCCCCGGGAGCACCCGGTCGCGGGAGGAGACGAGGGTCACCGGCACGCCGGCCTCCAGGTAGCCGGAGGCGAACTCGGCCCCGGTGACGCCCGACCCGACGACGACCAGGTGCTCCGGCGGCTCCTGGAGGTCGTAGACGTCGCGCCAGTCCAGGATCCGCTCGCCGTCGGGCTCCGCACCGGGCAGCACCCGAGGGTCGGCGCCGGTGGCGATGAGCACCACGTCGCCCTCGACCGTGTCCACGACCCTGCCGTTCCGGTCGAGGACCTCGACCTCGTGGGCGGCCAGACCGGGTTCGTCGTCGGCGAGCCGGCCCTGCCCGGCGACGATCCGGACGCCTTCGGCCTCGAGCCGGGCGTGGATGTCGGCCGACTGGGCCATCGACAGGTTCTTCACCCGCTGGTTGGCCGCGGGCAGGTCCAGGCTCACGGTGGCGAGCTCCGCGCCGTGCACGCCGAGGACGGCGGAGTCGCGCACCGACGTCATGGCGCCGGCTGCCGCGATGAGGGCCTTGGAGGGCACGCAGTCGGTGAGCACGCTGGCCCCGCCGATGCCGTCGCGCTCGATCACGGTGACCTGCGCGCCGAGCTGCGCGGCGACCAGCGCAGCCTCGTAGCCGGCTGGGCCACCACCGATGATGACGATGCGGGTCATGGGTCCATCTTCCGTTGCCGGTCGGTCCGTCGCCGCCATTGTCCCCGGTGCGGCCCGGCTCGGCGTCACCGCCCGCTCCCGGCCGGGCGGATCGGCTGGTTGGGCTCGTCCGGGTGGACCTCTACGCCGCCTACGGGTCGAACATGGAGCCGGCCCAGATGCTGCGCCGGTACCGTCGTCCCCGCACACCGGCACCGGCTGGATCCGCGGCTGGCGGCTGACGTTCGGCGGCGAAGAGCTGGGCTGGGAGGGTGCCCTGGCCACCCTGGTGCCCGCGGACGACGGCCCGGGCGAGGAGACGGCCGGCGTGTTCGTCGCCCTCTACGACCTGACCGAGGCCGACGAGAGGGCGCTCGACGCCTGGGAGGGCGCCGACTCGGGCCTCTACCGCCGGGTGCACCTGCGGGTGCACACCTCGATGGCGATGTCGTCGCCTACGTCTACGTGCTCGACGCGTTCGGGGGCGGGCTGCCTTCGGCGTGCCGCCTGGGGGCGATCGCCGACGCGGCGGAGGCCGCCGGCGCACCCGACGACTACGTCCGCGAGCGGCGCGCCCGCGAGTGCCGTTCCATCTTCTGACCCGCCCGCTCCGCCGGGCCGCCTGTTCAGGCGGTGCGGAAGGTGTCCAGGATCCGCCGCGCGGCCAGGGCCGGGGTGAGCTCGCCGGCGAGCACCGCCCGCTCCAGGTCGGGGACGGCGGCGCGCACGCCGGGGTGTGCCCGGAGCGAGTGCTCCAGCCCGTCGCGCACCAGCTGCCAGGTCCAGCGGACCTGCTGGGCCCGTCGGCGCGCGTCGAACTCCCCCGAGACCTTGGCCCGCTCCTGGTGCTCGACCAGCTTGGCCCACACCTCGTCGAGCCCCTCGCCGGTGAGGCCGGCGCAGGTGAGCACCGGCACGTCCCAGCCGGAGCCGCGCCCGCGCAGCAGCCGGATGGCGTGCGACAGCTCGCGCGCGGCCTTCCGGGCGTCGGCCGCCGCCGGTCCGTCGGCCTTGTTGACGGCGATGACGTCGGCGATCTCCAGGATGCCCCGCTTGATGCCCTGCAACTGGTCGCCGGTGCGCGCGATGGTCAGGAAGAGGAAGGAGTCGACCATCTCCGCGACGGTGATCTCCGACTGCCCCACGCCGACGGTCTCCACGAGGACGACGTCGTAGCCCGCCGCCTCGACGACGACCATCGACTCGCGGGTGGCCTGCGCGACCCCGCCGAGCGTGCCGGAGGTGGGCGAGGGCCGGATGAACGCGTGCTCGTCCACCGCCAGCCGGGCCATGCGGGTCTTGTCGCCCAGGATCGAGCCACCCGAGCGGGCCGACGACGGGTCGACGGCGAGCACGGCGACCTTCGATCCGCCGGCCGTGAGGTCCACCCCGAGCTGGTCGATGAAGGTCGACTTGCCCACGCCGGGCACGCCGCTGATGCCCACGCGGCGCGCTCCCCCGGCGTGCGGCAGCAGCTCGACGAGCAGCTCCTGCGCCTTCTCCCGGTGGTCGGCACGCCGGCTCTCGACCAGGGTGATGGCGCGCGCCACCACCCGGCGGTCCCCGGCCAGCACCCCCTCGACGAGGGCCGGGACGTCGACCTCTCTCGCCATCAGTGGCCGAGACGCGAGGACAGCGTCCGCAGCAGCTCCTGCGCCGCCTCGGCGATGACCGTGCCGGGCGGGAAGACCGCGGCGGCGCCCATCTCCCGGAGCGCCGGCACGTCGTCGGGCGGAATGACCCCGCCCACGACGATCAGCACGTCGTCCGCGCCGAGCGCGGCCAGCGCGTCGCGCAGCGCGGGCACCAGCGTGAGGTGACCGGCGGCCAGCGACGAGACGCCGACGACGTGGACGTCGGCCTCCACCGCCTGCCGGGCGACCTCCTCGGGGGTCTGGAACAGCGGGCCGACGTCGACGTCGAAGCCGAGGTCGGCGAAGGCGGTCGCGATGACCTTCTGCCCGCGGTCGTGCCCGTCCTGGCCCATCTTCGCCACCAGGATGCGCGGCCGCCGGCCCTCGGCCTCGGCGAACTCCTCGGCCAGCCGGCGCGTCTCCTCCATCGGCCCCGATGCTCCTGCCTCGTCGCGGTAGACGCCGGAGATGGTGCGCACCTGGCCGGCGTGCCGGCCGTAGACGACCTCCAGCGCGTCGGAGATCTCCCCGACGGTCGCCTTGGCCCGCGCGGCGTCCACGGCGAGCTTCAGCAGGTTGGTCTCGAGGTCGTTGCCCCGGCGCCCCTCGGCGGCGGCGCGGGCGGCATCGGTGAGCCGGCCCAGCGCCTCGGTCACGGCGCGGCCGTCGCGGTCGGCACGCAGCTGCTCGAGCTTGGCCTTCTGCTGGGCGAGCACGTCGGCGTTGTCGACCTTGAGGACCTCGATCGCCTCGTCGGCGTCGACCCGGTACTTGTTCACGCCGATGACCGGCTGGCGGCCGGAGTCGATGCGGGCCTGCGTGCGAGCCGCGGCCTCCTCGATGCGCAGCTTCGGGATGCCGTCGTCGATGGCCTGCGCCATGCCGCCGTGCTCGGCCACCTCCTGGATGTGCGCCCAGGCGCGGCGGGCCAGGTCGTAGGTGAGCTTCTCGACGTAGGCCGAGCCGCCCCACGGGTCGACGACGCGGGTGGTCCCCGACTCCTGCTGCAGCATCAGCTGGGTGTTGCGCGCGATGCGCGCGGAGAAGTCGGTGGGCAGCGCGAGCGCCTCGTCCAGGGCGTTGGTGTGCAGCGACTGGGTGTGGCCCTGGGTCGCGGCCATCGCCTCCAGGCAGGTGCGGACGACGTTGTTGTAGACGTCCTGCGCGGTGAGCGACCAGCCCGAGGTCTGCGAGTGGGTGCGCAGCGAGAGCGACTTGGGGTTCGTCGCGCCGGCCTCCTTCACCAGCTTCGCCCACAGCAGGCGCCCGGCCCGCAGCTTCGCCACCTCCATGAAGAAGTTCATGCCGATGGCCCAGAAGAAGCTCAACCGCGGCGCGAACGCGTCGACGTCCATCCCGGCGGCCTGGCCGGCCTTCAGGTACTCCACGCCGTCGGCGAGGGTGTAGGCCAGCTCCAGGTCGGCCGTCGCCCCGGCCTCCTGGATGTGGTAGCCGGAGATCGAGATGGAGTTGAACCGCGGCATCTCCTTCGAGGTGAAGGAGAAGATGTCGCTGATGATCTGCATCGAGGGCTTGGGCGGGTAGATGTAGGTGTTCCGCACCATGAACTCTTTGAGGATGTCGTTCTGGATGGTGCCGGTCAGCTGCCCCGGCGCCACGCCCTGCTCCTCGGCCGCGACGATGTAGAGCGCGAGCACGGGCAGCACGGCGCCGTTCATCGTCATCGAGACGCTCATCTTGTCCAGCGGGATGCCGTCGAACAGCTGGCGCATGTCCAGGATCGAGTCGATCGCGACGCCCGCCATGCCCACGTCACCGACCACGCGCGGGTGGTCGGAGTCGTAGCCGCGGTGGGTGGGCAGGTCGAAGGCGATCGACAGGCCCTTCTGCCCGGCGGCGAGGTTGCGCCGGTAGAACGCGTTGGACTCCGCCGCGGTGGAGAAGCCCGCGTACTGGCGGACCGTCCACGGCTGCGTCGTGTACATCGTCGGGTAGGGGCCGCGCAGGAACGGCGGCAGCCCGGGCAGGGTCTCCAGGAAGTCCAGGCCCCCCAGGTCGGCGGGGGTGTACAGCGGCGGGACGGCGATGCCCTCGGGGGTCTCCCAGGTCGCCTCCGCCACGCCGCGCCCGGTCGCCTCCTCGAAGGCCTTGGCCCAGTCGTCCGCCGAGGTGCCCGCCGACGGGGTGCCCAGCTCGACGTCGCCGAAGTCGGGGATCGCGCTCATGCTCGGACCTCCAGCTGCTCGTGGACCGTCCGGAGCGCCGCGAGGGCGTCGCATCCGGTGAAGACGTACCCGTCGACGCCGTCGACGGCCAGATCGGGCTTGCCGGCCAGCCACACCTGCGTGGCGCCGGCCTGCTTGAGCTCCCCGGCCAGCGAGGCCGCGGTCTCGGCGTAGTCCTTGTCGGTGCCGCAGATGCAGGCCACGGTGGTGCCCGCCTCCGCCAGGCCCGATGCCCCGTCGGCGGCCGGCGTGGCGAGCCCACCGGCCTGGAACAGGTTCGCCGCGAACGTGGCGCGCGCGGTGTGCCGGGCGATCGGGCCGAGCGTGGCGAGGTAGACGGCGGGCCGCTCCCCACCCGCCGACGCCGCCGCGTCGGCGGCGTCGCGCAGCTCCTCGAACTCCTGAGCGGCCCGCACCCGGGGCAGCCCGCCGGTGGCCGGCAGCACCTCGGCGGCCGGCCGGCGCTCGGGCAGCTTCTCGGTGAGGTTGGGGAACTCGCTGACGCCGGTGATCGCGTCCGCCCGCGTCGCCAGCCGCTTCGCGCGCGCGTCCCACGCCTGCGCGATCCGGTCACGGACGAGCCCCGAGGAGAGCGCCGCCGCCAGCCCGCCGGCCCGCTCGATCTCGGTGAACCAGGCCCAGGCCGCCCGGGCCAGCTCGTCGGTGAGCGACTCCACGTACCAGGACCCACCGGCGGGGTCGAGCACCCGGCCGAGGTGCCCCTCCTCCACGAGCAGGTTCTGCGTGTTCCGCGCGATCCTGCGGGAGAAGGCGTCGGGCAGCCCGAGCGCGGCGTCGAACGGCTGCACGGTGACGACGTCCGCGCCGCCGACCCCGGCGGCGAAGCAGGCCACGGTGGTGCGCAGCATGTTGACCCACGGGTCGCGCTTCGTCGTCATCACCGAGGAGGTGACCGCGTGCTGGCGCTGTGCGCGCGCCGCGGGCGAGGCGCCGCTGACCTCGCCGACCCGGTCCCACAGCCGCCGGGCGGCGCGGAGTGCGGCGATGGTCGTGAACTGGTCGGCCGAGGCGGCGTAGCGGAACTCGAGCTGGGCGATCGCGTCGTCGACGCCCAGCCCGCCGTCGGTCAGCGCCCGGAGGTAGGCCACCCCGGCGGCCAGCGAGCAGCCGAGCTCCTCGACCACCGAGGCGCCGGCGTCGTGGAAGACCGTGCCGTCGACGACGATCGCGCGCAGGCCGGGATGGGCCGCGGCGCGGCGGGCGACGTCGGCCAGCCCGGAGAGGTCCTGCTCCTCGCCCGAGGCGGCGTGCACCCCGAGCGGGTCGAGGCCCAGTGAGCCGCCGGGCGCGAGGTCCGTGCGGCCCTCGACGAGGTCGAGGAAGGCCGCGGCAGCGGCCGGTCCACCCTGCACGCTCACCGGTGCCAGGTCCAGGTAGACGTCGGAGAGGACGTCGCCGAGGGAGTCGACGGGAACGGCGCCCTCGCCCACGACCAGCCACAGCGAGGTGACGCCGTTCTCCAGGTCGGCGGCGATCGCCTCCCGGGTGACGGCGACGTCGGGGTGGGCGTGCCGCTGCCGGATGTCCCACCCGCCGGACGCGCCACCCTCGGCGCCGCCGGACGCGGTGACCCCGGTCGACCCGGCCGGCCCGCCGGCGGGGCGGGCTCCGCGAACGAACGGCGGCAGGCCCGGCACCCCGACGCCCGCGGGGAGGTCGCCGGCGTCTTCGGCGGTGTAGAGCGGCGCCACCGTCACACCCGGGGCCACCGGGCGGCGCAACGCGTCCTCGACCGGGTCGGGGAGGTCCTCGCGGCCGGCCTTGCGCAGCACGCCGGCGACCAGTTCGCGCCACTGCTCGCGGGTCACCGCGTCGAAGTCGCCCGCGAGCACCAGGTCGTCGGGGACCGCGTGCTCGGCCGGCACGTCGGCGTCAGCCGGTGCGCTTCCCGGACCGCTGCTGGTCTGCTGGTCGGTGGAACTCATCCTCGGGTTCCCGCCTCTCGTCCA
The DNA here is from genome assembly GCF_054050815.1 of Blastococcus sp. SYSU DS0552. Taxonomy (NCBI): domain Bacteria; kingdom Bacillati; phylum Actinomycetota; class Actinomycetes; order Geodermatophilales; family Geodermatophilaceae; genus Blastococcus; species Blastococcus sp. SYSU DS0552. The sequence continues at coordinate 30,572 of NZ_JBJHAB010000027.1, read as the reverse complement.
GGGCTCGTCGGGCAGAAGTGTCTCCGGGCGCGGGTCGGCGCGTGCGAGGGGGTGCCTGGACGCCGGTCGCCGCGGGCTCGGCGTCGGCCTCCAGCGCCAGCAGCGCCGTACGGGCGAGCAGCCGCACGCCGACGCCGAGGGCCCGCTCGTCGACGTCGAAGGTGCCCCGGTGCAGGTCGAGCGGGGCGCCGCCGCCGTGGGTGCCCAGCCGGGCCAGCGCGATCGGCATGACGTCGGCGAACCAGCCGAAGTCCTCCCCGCCCATGCTCTGCGGCGACAGGACCAGGCTGTCGGCGCCCACGGTGCCCAGCGCCGCCGTGCGCAGCAGGGCGACCGCCCGCGGGTCGTTCACCACCGGTGGCACACCGCGGATGTAGTCCACGTCGACCTGCGCGCCGGTCGTGGCGACGACCCGCTCCACCAGGGAGCGCAGCAGGTCCTCCGCGTCCTTCCAGGCCTCCCGGTCGAGCACCCGGACCGTGCCGCGGAGCGTGCCGCGCTGCGGGATGGCGTTGGCCGCGACCCCGGCGTTCACCGCGCCCCAGACCAGCGACATCCCCGCCCGGGGATCGACCTGCCGGGAGAGCAGCGAGGGCAGGTCGGTGATCAGCCGGCCGAGGGCGTCGACCAGGTCGACGGTGAGCTGCGGGCGGGCGGTGTGCCCGCCGGGCCCGGTGAGCGTGATGTCCATCCGGTCGCAGGCGGCGGTGATCGGACCCGTGCGCAGGCCGACCTTCCCGGCCGGGATCGACGGGTCGCAGTGCAGGGCGAAGGCGCGGGACGCCCCGTCGAGGACGCCGGAGGCGACGACCTCCGTGGCGCCGCCGGGCACGGTCTCCTCGGCGGGCTGGAAGACGCAGCGGACCGTGCCGGGGATGCCGTCCAGGGACGCGAGCGCGATGGCCACGCCGAGCACCACCGTCGTGTGCACGTCGTGGCCGCAGGCGTGGGCCAGCCCCTCGCGGGTGGAGGCGTACGGGACGTCCTTGAGGTCCTTCAGGGGCAGCGCGTCGATGTCGGCGCGCAGCACGACGACCGGGCCCTCGCCCGTTCCGACGTCGACGGTGAGCCCCGTGCCGGTGGGCAGCCGGCGCGGTGTGAGCCCGTGGTGGCGCAGCCGCTCCTCGAGGAAGGAGGTGGTCTCGAACTCCGCGTAGCCGAGTTCGGGGTGGGCGTGCAGGTGCCGCCGGGTGGCCGACAGCGCGGGCGCGTTGGCGGTGGTCCACTCGTCGACCGCGGCACCCAGCTTCTCCACGACGGGGGTCACGCCGCGTGCCCATCCGCGCACTCGGCCGGCCCGGGCACCGGGCCGTCGGGGCGCCCCACCGGACCGCTCGCCGGCAGGCCGTCGCGCAGTTCGGCGAGCAGGCTGTCGACGACGGGGACCAGCTCGCCGTCGTGCTCCAGGGCCACGGCCCGCTGCCGCTGGTAGGAGGCGCCGACCTCCAGGATGCGCAGCACGTCGGCCAGCTCGGCCTCGCACTCCAGGCGCCTGGCGGTGGGCATCAGCTCCTCCACCAGTTCGGCGATGGCCTCGCGCACCGGCCGGACCGCGTACTGCTCGTCGACGACGATCTCGGCGTCCAGGCCGTACCGGGACGCCCGCCACTTGTTCTCGCGGACCACCCACTCCTCGGGGCGGGGCAGGGTGTAGCCGCGGTCGAGCTGGGTGTCGAACTGCTCGACCAGGCACTGCGCGAGCGCGGCGACGGCGCCGACCTCGTCGAGGGTCGGGAGGCCGTCGCAGATGCGCAGCTCGACGGTGCCGAAGTCGGGGTGCGGGCGGATGTCCCACCAGACCTCGCGGACGCTCTCGATGCTCTTCGTGGAGATCAGCGTCTCCATGTACTCCTCGAACTCGCCCCAGCCGTCGAGCTGGAAGGGCAGCCCCGCGGTCGGCATGCCCTCGAAGACCTTGGTCCGGGCCGAGGCCAGGCCGGTGTCGCAGCCGACCCAGAACGGCGAGGACGACGACAGCGCCAGGAAGTGCGGCACGTACTGGCACAGCGCGTTGACGATCGGGATGACCTTCTCCGGGGCGCGGACGCCGACGTGCACGTGGACGCCGAAGATCTGCATGCGGCGGGCCAGCCACTGCATGCGCTCGACCAGCTGCTGGTAGCGCTCCTTGGGCGAGATCTCCTGGGACTGCCAGTCGGTGAAGGGGTGGGTGCCGGCGCACAGCACCCCCAGCCCCCGCCGGTCGGCCTGGGCGACCACCTCGGCGAGGGTGCCGGCGAGGTCGGCCTTCGCCTCGTTCACCGTGGTGCAGACGCCGGTGATGATCTCGACGGTCGACTGCAGCAGCTCGTGCTTGGCCTTGGGGTGCTCGTCGGCCCCGTCGGGACGCAGCGCCTCCAGGACCTCGTTGGCGCCGGAGGAAAGCTCCCGGGTCTCCCGGTCGACGAGCTGCAGCTCCCACTCCACCCCGAGGCTGGCGCGTTCCGAGCTACGGAAAGGGATCTCCACCTCCGGAAGTCTAGAAGGACCTGCCTGCTCCCCGTCCCTCGCTCCGCTCGGTGCGGGGCCCTGCAGGCAGGCCGCTCCAGCACGTCGCCTGCGCCGGTTGCGTTAGCGTCCCTGCGTGAGCGAGCACCCCGCGACCGATCCCACCGCCCTGGCCGCGCAGGCAGCCGACGCCCTGACCACCGCGCTCGGGGGTCCGCACGACGTCGCCGTCGTCATGGGCTCCGGCTGGGCACCGGCGGCCGACGCGTTCGGCGAGACCGCCGGATCGGTCGCCATCGGCGACCTGCCCGGTTTCGCGGCCCCGACCGTCGTCGGGCACGGCGGCGAGATCCGCTCGGTCCGGGTGGGCGAGCGCAGGGTGCTGCTGTTCCTGGGCCGCACCCACTACTACGAGGGCCGCGGGGTGGAACCGGTCGTACACGGTGTGCGCACCGCCGCGGCCGCGGGCGTGCGGACGATCGTCCTGACCAACGCCGCCGGCGGGCTGGCTCCCGAGCACCGGGTGGGCCAGGCGGTGGTCATCTCCGACCACCTGAACCTGACCGCCCGGTCGCCGCTGGTCGGCGCGAACTTCGTCGACCTCACCGACCTCTACTCCGGCCGGCTCCGCGCCCTGGCCCGGGAGCTGGACCCGTCACTGCTCGAGGGCGTCTACGCCCAGCTGCCCGGCCCGCACTTCGAGACGCCGGCCGAGATCCGCATGCTGCGCACCCTCGGCGCGGACCTGGTCGGCATGTCCACCGCGCTGGAGGCCATCGCCGCCCGCGCCGCGGGGGTCGAGGTGTTCGGCCTGTCGATGGTCACCAACGCCGCGGCCGGCATCACCGGCGAGGCGCTGAACCACGAGGAGGTCCTCGCGGCGGGCAAGGCCGCCGCCGGGCGGCTGGGGCAGTTCCTGGTGCAGCTCATCGAGCGGCTCCCGTGACCGGGCCGGTCCTCGTGACGGGGGCCGCCGGCCGGATCGGCACGGTCCTGCGCGGCGGGCTGCCCGAGCGCGGGTGGGCGGTGCGCAGCCTCGACGTCGTGCCGGTGCCCGAGCCGCGCCCGGGCGAGGAGCACCTCGTCGCCGACGTCACCGACCTGGCGGCGATGACCGACGCCGCCCGCGGCGCGGCGGCCGTCGTCCACCTCGCAGGCATCTCGGGCGAGTCGACGTGGGCGGCGATCGCGCACGCCAACATCGAGGGCACCTACTGCGCGCTCGAGGCGGCCCGGCGGGCCGGGGTCCAGCGCGTGGTGCTGGCCAGCAGCAACCACGCGTCCGGGTACACCGAGCGTCCGGCCGACGGCCTGCTCCGCGAGGAGGACGCGCCGCCGCGTCCGGACACGTACTACGGCGTCTCGAAGGTGGCGATGGAGGCCCTGGGCTCGCTGTACGTGGACCGCTACGGCCTCGACGTCGTCTGCCTGCGGATCGGCAGCGCCTTCGCCGAGCCGACCACGACCCGCCAGCTCTCCACCTGGCTCTCCCCCGCCGACACCGTCGCCCTGGTCGAGGCCGCGCTCACCGCGCCGTCGCCGGGGTTCCGCGTGGTGTGGGGGGTCTCCGACAACACCCGCCGCTGGTGGGACCTCTCCGCCGCGGAGGCCCTGGGCTACCGGTCCACCGACGACGCCGAGGGGTACGCCGGGGCGCTGATCGGCGCCCACGGCGAGCCCGACCCCGCCGATCCGGTGCACCACCGGGTCGGGGGCGAGTACACGACCGCCGACTTCGACGCGGAGAACTTCACGGGATGACGCAGGACCTGCTCGACACCGCACGCGCCTGGGCCGAGGCGGACCCGCACGAGGGCGACCGCGCCGAGATCGCGGCGCTGGTCGACGCCGGCGACACCGCCGAGCTGGCCCGCCGCTTCGCCGGTCCGCTGACCTTCGGGACGGCGGGGCTGCGCGGACCGCTGCGCGCCGGGCCGGCCGGGATGAACGCCGCCGTCGTCACCCGTGCTGCCGCGGGGCTGGCCTCCTGGCTGACGGCGTCCGGGCACGCGGGCGGCGGCGTGGTGATCGGGTTCGACGCACGCCGCCGGTCCGACGAGTTCGCCCGCATCTCCGCCGAGGTGCTGGCCGGGGCGGGCTTCGCCGTGCAGGTCATGCCCCGCCCGCTGCCGACGCCGGTGCTGGCCTTCGCCGTCCGCCACCTGGGGTGCGCGGCCGGGATCATGGTGACCGCCAGCCACAACCCGCCCGACGACAACGGCTACAAGGTGTACCTCGGCGACGGCGCGCAGCTGGTGCCGCCGGCCGACCGGGAGATCGAGGCCGCGATCGGCGCGGTCGGACCGGCCCGCGAGGTGCCCCGGTCCGACGACTGGGTGACCCTCGACGACGGCATCCAGACCGACTACGTCGACGCCATCGCCCGGGCGGTCGACCCCGGCCGGGTGCCGGCGGAACTGCGCGCGACACTGACCGTGGCCTACACGGCGATGCACGGCGTGGGTGCGGGGACGACGCGCGCGGTCTTCGCGGCCGCGGGGCTGCCGGCGCCGGTGAGCGTGGCGGAGCAGGACGCCCCCGACCCCGCGTTCCCGACCGTCGCCTTCCCCAACCCGGAGGAGCCCGGGGCGGTGGACCTGCTGCTGGCGCTGGCCGAGCGGGTGGGCGCCGACGTGGCGATCGCCGAGGACCCCGACGCCGACCGCTGCTCGGTGGTGTGCGGCGGGCGGCAGCTGACCGGTGACGAGGTGGGTGCGCTGCTCGCCGACTGGCTGCTGCGCCGCGGCGTGCGCGGCACGTACGCGTCATCGCTGGTGAGCGGCTCGCTGATGCACGCCGTCGCCGAGGCGCACGGCGCCCCGTCGGAGGAGACGCCGACCGGGTTCAAGTGGATCATGCGGGCCGGGTCGGAGGCGGCGCCGCTGGTGTACGGGTACGAGGAGGCGCTGGGTTACTCGGTGGCGCCGTCGGTGGTGCGGGACAAGGACGGCATCTCCGCCGCGCTCGCCGTCGCTCTGCTGGCGGCGGAGCTCAAGGCCGACGGGCGGACCGTCCTGGACCGGCTGGACGAGCTGGCCACCGAGCACGGCCTGTTCGTCACCGGGCAGTTGTCGGTGCGGGTGGAGGACCTCTCGGTCATCTCCGGGGCGATGGCGCGGCTGCGCTCGGCGCCACCGGCCACCCTGCTGGGCCGGTCGGTGGAGTTCGCCGATCTCGCCGAGGGGTCGCCGCCGGTGGACGCGGTCCGGCTGCTCGGTGACGGGGTGCGGGTGATCGTGCGGCCCAGCGGCACCGAGCCGAAGCTGAAGGCCTACCTGGAGACGGTCGTCCCCGTGCACGACGACGCCGGCCTGATCGCCGCCCGCGGCCGCGGCGCCGACGAGCTGGACCAGCTGCGCGCGGAGATGTCGGCGGCGCTCGGCGTCTGACACCGATCAGTTCCTCCGTCCGGGACCGTCCTCCTCCACGACGAGGCAGCCACGAGCGGAGGGTCGGGTGCGGAAGATCGTCGTGCACATGACGGTGTCGGTGGACGGCTTCTTCGAGGGCTCGGACCACGACCTGAGCTGGCACCTCGTGGACGACGAGCTGCACGCGCACGAGCAGCTCTCGGCCATGAGCACCTTCATCGAGGGCCGGGTCACCTACGAGCTGATGGAGGCGGTCCGGCCGACCGCGGACCAGAACCCGGACCTCCCCGCAGCCGGCCGCACCGGCCTGGAGCTGCTGGAGACCCACCGGTTCGGCAACGGGGTCGGCATGCTCCGCTACGGGGTGGCAGGCCGCTGAGGCGGCTGCCGGCCGCGATTCAGAGCGGTGGCGGGCCGTACCGGTTGTGCCGCGGCTGGGTGCCGAGGAAGCCGACGGTCACCAGCAGGACCAGCCAGCCGATGCCGGGCAGCAGGTGCCACAGCAGCCACCAGGCGGAGTGGTCCCGGTCGTGCAGTCGCGTGACCATCGCGGCGATGTTCGGCACGAGCAGCACCAGCGCCGAGATCGCCGTCACCGGTCCGCCCTGGTCCGGGAACGGCCAGAGCAGGTCGAACTCCCCGTCGCGGCTGATGCGCGGGTAGCTGTCCGGGAACCAGGTCGCGTCGATCGAGGTGGCGACCACCCCGAGCACGGCGAACACCAGCACGTAGCGCAGCCACCAGTCCCGCCGCCGGATCCGCCCGGTGGGCAGGTACCAGTCCAACGGCGTCCACGACCGCCGCGCCGGCGGGGCGCTGGTCATCCGCGGACGGGTTCGCGGCAGCCGGAGTCGAGCGCCCGGGCGGCCGTCGCCAGCACGGCGACGACGTCCCGGCCGAACCCCACGTCGCAGGGGTGGGTGCCGCCGGCGATCGCGGCGGAGGTCAGCTCGTCGACGGCGACGGAGAACGCCTCCACCGGGGCCTCGACGTCGGGCAGGAGGACGAGCCGGCCGGCGTCCCCGTGCACGAAGAACTCGATGCCGGTCGACATGGACGCCACCGTGTGCGAGAGCGTCACGGTCGACGCCGTCCCCGACTCGTGCGTGAGCACCAGGTGGACGGTGTCCCGGAGCCCCGGGCCGGCCTGCACGGCGACGACCGGCCCCAGCGCGGGCACGAGCACCGACAGCGCGTGCGGGCCGATGTCCCACAGCGCCCCGTGCTCCTGCCGCCACGGCGAGGTGGCGAAGGGCGTGCCGGCCAGCGAGGAGAGCCAGGAGCCGGCTCCGCCGGCCAGGCGGGTGCGCGCGGCCTGGGTGAGCCAGGTGGAGGTCGCCGTCTGGAAGCGGAAGGTGAAGAAGACGACGGAGGCGACCCCGGCGGCGCGCACCGCGTCGACGACACGGTCGGCGCCGGCCACGTCGAGCGCGATCGGCTTCTCCAGCAGCAGGTGCTTGCCCACCTCGGCGGCGCGCACCGCGAGCGGCGCCTGCACGTCCGGCGGCAGCGCGATCGCCACGGCGTCGACCTCGGCCAGCAGCGCCTCGACGTCGCCGTGGCCGGGGACCTCGAACTCCGCGCCGAGCGCCTTCGCCTTGGCGAGGTCGCGGCCCCACACGCCCACCAGCTCGGCCGACGGGTGGCCGGCGAGGGCGGTCGCGTGCACGGCACGCGCCCAGTGACCGGTGCCGAGGATTCCGAAGCGCACGGTCAGACCGCGCCGAACTGGCGGTCGCCGGCGTCACCCAGGCCGGGCACGATGTAGGCCTTGTCGTTGAGCCCCTCGTCGATGCTGGCGGTGAAGACGCGCAGCGGCAGCCCGCTCTCCTCCAGCCGGCGGATGCCGTCCGGAGCGGCGAGCGCGCACAGCACCGTGATCGAGGTCGTGCCGCGCGCGGTGAGCAGCTGGCAGCAGTGCACGAGGGATCCGCCGGTGGCCAGCATCGGGTCGAGGACGAAGACGTCGCGGCCGACGAGCGACTCCGGCAGCGAGGCCATGTAGGCCTCCGGCTGGAAGGTCTCCTCGTTGCGCGCGAGCCCGACGAAGCCCATCTGCGACTCCGGCAGCATCCCGTGCGCGGTGTCGGCCATGCCGAGGCCCGCCCGCAGCACCGGGACGATGAGCGGCGGGGCGGCCAGCCGGTAGCCGGTCGTCGTGGTGACGGGGGTGGTGATCGGCTCCTCGGCCACCGCGAGGTCGCGGGTGGCCTCGTAGACCAGCATCTGCGTGAGCTCGCGCAGGGCGGCGCGGAACATGGCGTTGTCCGTGCGCTCGTCCCGCATCCGGGAGAGGCGGGCACGGGCGAGCGGGTGGTCGACGACGGTGAGCTGCACGCCGGACACCGTATCGGCACCCGGCGCTGCGTTCGCCCGGTCGCTGGGGGCGCCTTCCGACCTGGCGCTCAGGCGGCCACCAACGGGTTGCCACGGGCCTCGGCGGCCAGGCGACGCCGCAGGTCCCGGTTCCCCATCAGGACACCCACGGCCCAGGCCATGTCCATGCGCTCGCCGCCCGGGCGCATCGCGTCGGGCAGCGGCGGCTTCCCGTCCGGGAACAACGGGTCCGCCGACGCACAGGGGGCACCGGCCGCCGGTCGCGGGGTCGGCCGAGGCTCCGGGCGGCGGGCGGCCAGCTCGTCGACCGGCTGCACGCCGACGAAGGCCGCCTCGGCGGGGACCTCGGGGCTCCCGGCCAGACCCGCCAGACCGTGGGTGAAGGCGGCGTCCGCGGCGCCCCACACCCGCCGCCCGTCGGGGGCGAGCGCGACCAACCGGCCGTCGCGCCGGGTCAGCACCAGGTCCAGCTCGTGCACCGATCCGTGGTCGACGTCGCAGAGCAGCACCAGGTTTCTGGCGCTTCGCTAATCTGCCCCCATGGCAGGGGTCAGAGCAGCGGCGGTCTACGCGCGGATCAGCAGTGACACCGAGGGCAAGGCCCTCGGTGTCACCCGCCAGCTGGAGGACTGCCGCCGCCTGGCCGCCCAGATGGGCTGGCCCATCGCGCAGGAGTACGTCGACAACGACCTGTCCGCCTACTCCGGCAAGCGCCGCCCGGCCTATCAGCAGATGCTCACCGACCTGGCCGATGGCCTGCGGGACGCGGTGATCTGCTACCACGTTGACCGGCTGACCCGCCGTCCGGTGGAGTTGGAGCAGTTCGTCGCCACGGTGGACGCCGCCGGAGTGCGCAAAGTCCGGTTCGTGTCCGGGGACATGGACCTGGGCACCGGGGACGGGCTGCTGATCGGAAGGATCATGGCGGCGGTGGCAGCGAACGAGTCAGCGGCCAAGAGTCGCCGCATGCGGCGCAAGTGGGAGCAGAACGCCGCCTCCGGCGTGCCGCACGGCGGCAGCGTTCGCCCGTTCGGCTACGAGGCCGACCGGGTGACCGTGCGCCCGGACGAGGCCGAGGTGATCCGGGCGCTGGTCGCCCGCTACCTGGCCGGGGAGAGCCTGCGGTCGCTGTGCACCTGGCTCACCGAGCAGGGCGTGTCCACCGTGACCGGCCGGGAGTGGCGCTCACCGACGCTGCGCGGCCTGCTGCGGTCGGGACGAATCGCTGGGCTGCGCGAGCACCTGGGCGAGGTCGTCGGCCCGGCGCAGTGGCCCGCGATCATCGACCCCGCCGACCGGGACCGGGTGCTGGCCCGGATGGCCGAGCGCGTGGCCAGCGGACGGCGCACCCCCCGCCGCTACGTGCTGTCCGGGCTGCTGCGTTGTGGAAAGTGCGGCGGCAAGCTGTACGCCTCCCCGCGCGAGAACTCCCGCCGCTACGTCTGCCTGCGCGGCCCCGACCACGGCGGCTGCGGACGGCTCACCGTCGTCGCGGAGCCGCTCGAGGCGCTCCTGGTCGAGGCCGTGCTGCAGCGCCTCGACGGCCCCGAGCTGGCCGAGGTGCTGGCCGGCCGGCGCCACGACACCGCGGCCGCGAAGCTTTCCGACGCTCTCGCCGGCGACCAGGCCCAGCTCGACGAGCTCGCGGTGATGTTCGGCAAGCAGGAGATCAGCGCCCGAGAGTGGCGCGCAGCGCGCGAGCCGATCGAGCGGCGCATGGCCGACCGCCAGCGACAGCTGGCAACGCTCACCCGCACTGACGCGCTGATCGGGCTACCGGGAACGGGTGGGCACCTGCGGGAGCAGTGGGACACCGTGAGCCTGTCGCGGCAGGCCGCGATCGTCGCAGCGGTGCTCGACCATGCGGTGATCGAGGCCGGTCAGTCCGGCGCCCGATCGTTGGACCCATCGCGGGTGCGGGCGGTCTGGCGAGGATGACGCCGACCGGGGCCGTCCCGTCCCGCGCTTCGCGCGGTTCCGGACCCGGCCACCGGTGGCGGCAGCAGCGCCGCCACCTGCGCCAGCACCTGCGGATCGGTCACCCGCACCGGCACGCCCTGGGCGGCACAGGAGGCGGCCAGCCACTCGGCCACCTGCGCGGGGGTCAGCTTGGCCACGCCGACCCCGCCGGGGACGTGGAAGAACAAGTGCGGTGCACGACGCGCTCCGAGGCATCGATCCAGTAGGGATCGACCCCGGCGCCTACGCCCTCGGCTCAGTTACTGCTCCGGCATCAGCAGCCTGCCGCCCACCGACTCGATTGGATCGAAGCCACGGAGGATTGGGGTCCTACCCACCGCCGGGCCCGAGTGGGTGACCCGACGGCGCTTCCGTGCTGCCCGCAGTCTGCCGCACGGATGCGACAAGTCCGAAAGTCGCCCTACCGCTCAGGCGCGGAGCAGCCGCTGTCGGACCGCTTGTGCCGACACATCCAGCGCGCCACCGATGCGGGCGAAAGACATGCCGTGTTCACGCGCCTGCTGCATCGCCGCGACCAGTTCCCGGTCCGCCGCCGCGCGGCCCTCGGCAGCCCGCCGCAGCCGCAGGAGCAGGTCCAGCTCGCGGACCTTCGGCGACTTAGCAGGGGACACCGCTGTTGCCGCGACCGGCGGCTGCGCCGCCGATCGCGGCAACTCGCGGGCGACGGCGACCTTCGGGCCCGCCTTGGCTGCGCGCCGCTGCGCGGCACGCCTCTGCGCACGACTCACAGCCGTGAACCTACCTTGTCGCAGGCGTGAACCCACCTTGTCATGCCCCGGCTAGCGACCAGGGCTCTGACCTGCGGTGGAGTACCTAATCGCAGGCTTTACCAAGGGGCGCCTCCGGCGCCCTGCCCGTCCCCCACTCAGGCACGCGGCCGTCAAGGGCGCTCCGCGCCGCTACGCGGTGACCTACGGCCACCCTGGACCGCCTCCACACTGCGGTCAGCGAAGGGGAGCGACCGCCACAGGCAGCTGTGGGTCCGGGGGGAAGAACGCCCCCGAACCCCCCACCGCCCAAGCGGTCGCGGCGAGAAGGCGCCCGCTACCGGTCCAAGCGACCATTAGGCGTCAGCATGCCCGTCGGCGGCATCCTGAACCGATGGGAGCTCTTCTGGGTCGCCCGCACCGACGGCGTCTCGGGCGATAGGCGAATCAGGCAGGCTGTCATCCCGCCGCGCATATTCAGGTATGCCGCCGTAGATCCCCGCCGCACGCATGGCTCCAGACGCGGCCGAGTTCCGCTCGATCACCTCCTGTAACCCGTTGAAGCGCCCCGCCGCACGCATGGCCTCGGACGCGGCCGAGTTCTGCTCGATCACCTCCTGTAACCCGTTGAAGCGCCCCGCCGCACGCATGGCCTCGGACGCGGCCGAGTTCCGCTCGATCACCTCCTGTAACCCGTTGAAGCGCCCCGCCGCACGCATGGCCTCGGACGCGGCCGAGTTCCGCTCGATCACCTCCTGTAACCCGTTGAAGCGCCCCGCCGCACGCATGGCCTCGGACGCGGCCGAGTTCTGCTCGATCACCTCCTGCCACGCGTTGAAGCGCCCCGCCGCACGCATGGCCTCGGACGCGGCCGAGTTCTGCTCGATCACCTCCTGCCACGCGTTGAAGCGCCCCGCCGCACGCATGGCCTCGGACGCGGCGGCATACTCCCGAATCGCCTCCTGCAGCCTGTTCAGTCCTCCCACGCCGGGAGGGCCTTGGACTTTGTGCTCCACCGCCTCCCTTAAGCTATCGAAACCGCCGTACTGCCCAGTCGTGGTGACCTTGTCGATAGTTTCGGTTGTCACCGGCGTATCGAGGTACTCGCCCGCAAATTGCAAGAAGCGGCGGAGCGTCTGCTGATGATAGGGCTGATGACTCACTTCCCGGAATTCGGCCACTAGTTCAGGTCGCGGGCCAACCGTCCTCCCTGCGACAGAGAAGAACCAGTCATCCTTTTGGTCGTTGGTAATAAACAAGACTGGTCGATCAGAGTCCGCAGCGCGGTCCAGAATCTCGCGCCAAATGAGATAGTCCCCAACACCCCCGCCGGCGCCATCCTTCTTTGCATCCTTGTATCCCGGAGGTATCGACTCGCGAAGCCTCCTCTCCGCCTCACGTACCCGACGGGCGAGTTCTTCCGGTGCAGGTCTGGCGCCTACCTTGCCAAGGAACAGGTCGTCTAGGGCATCTCTCACTGGGTCGTTGCGTACTACTTCATCTACCGTCAGGGCGTGCTGCTCCTCCAGTGTGCGCACTTCATCTTCATACTCTGAGGCAAGTCGTTCGAGGAGATTTCCAAACGCCTGCGCAAGATCCTGATGAGCCCGCTGATCTTTGAGAGTTTGGCGCAGACCCTCGACGGCCTGATTGAACTTTTGTCTCAGGAGCTCATAGATGCGACCCTGCTGGTGCACGACCGTTAGCCTGTTCCGCTGGAACTCAAGTCCCACTTGGTAGGGGAGCCAAAGCCGCTCGCCGACTCGTCGCAGAACAGTTAGAACCTCTTCCCGTTCGGCGGCGCTTATGCGATAGAGGGAAAGCAGCACATTTGCGTCAAGAACGATGTCGGCACTCTCGGCAATCTCCTGCAGTGCAATTGACGATGGCGCGTACCACTCGGCGAAGTCGTCCCTCATATGGACATACTGCCCCGCCGAGCCGCCCGTGGACCGCCTCGGGGGATGTCCCCGTGATGAGCGAAGTTGTCGAGGTCCGTCCGTCCCACCACCGAACAGCCAGTGCCGCATGTGGTGGGCGTGCAGCCGTTCGATCCGCGTCTCGGTGCACCCCGGCCGGGCGCAGCCCCCGTCCCGGCGCAGCAGCGCACGCCGCTGCGCGCGGGTGGCCAGCCGGCGCTTCCGGCCCACGCCGAGGACCTCCCGCCCGCACTCCAGCATGGTCACGACGGTCGCCTCGCAGAGCATCCGCCGGACCTCGGTCGCGTGCAGCGCCGGGCCGCCCTCGAGGTAGGCCTGCCCGGCGGCAGCGTCGTCGGCGAGGACGGCGGCGTCGACGTGCACCACGACCTCGCGCCGGGGTGGGTCACCCGGCCGCCGGTCGGCGTGGTGGGCGGCCCCGGCGAGCCGGGCGACCGCCGTGCAGCGCCGGGCCGCGGTCCGCTCCCGGGCGCACGCGGTCTCCTCCCGCTCCAGGTCCTCCTCCCGTTCCAGGTCCTCGTCCCGCTCCAGGCCTCCGGCCACGCCCGCTTCCCGCTCCGCGGCTGCCCGCTTCGCCGCGGCGCGGTCCCGACGGGCTTCGCGTTCGGCCAGCGAGTCGACCGCCGCGAGGAAGTCCGCACCTTCCTCGGGCGCAAGGCGCATCCGTACGACGAGCATGCCGTCGTCGTCCCACCAGTGCTGGAACTGCCGCTTCAGTGCGATGGTCCCCTCGTCGGCGCGGTCCGCCCGCCGCCACGAGCGGACCAGGCGGTCCACCTGCGAGGCCGTGGCCTCGATCGCCGTCTCCAGCAGCTCCCGCTCGGTGTCGGGCTCCGCGACGCGGGTCAACGCCCGGACCTTGGAGTAGGACAACCGCCCCTCGGCGAAGGCGGCGGAGATCAACGGCAGCGCACCGAGACCCCGGGCGACCCGGACGTGCTCCCGGGCCGTGCCCGGGGCCATGCCGCACTGCCAGGCCAGCCAGTGGGCGCACGACAGGATCCCGACCGCGCGCCAGCCCTCCCGCCGATCGAACTCGGCCACGAGCCGCAGCCACGCGGCGGTGGCAGCGGCCAGCCGCACCGCGCCGGACGCGATCTCGCGTGCCAGTTCCGGCACGGACTTCTCCACCACGACGCCTCCTTCGAACGTGCGATCGAAGCGTAGGAGCGGGGGGTGACATCTCCGGCCCAGCAGGCACGTTCCCGCGCGGGAGCGCCCGACGGACGGGGCGCCACCCCCAGCAAGGGGACGTTCCCGCGGGAACGCCCGACCGGGGGGGTCCGCCACCCGGGTCCGAGGGGGCCGAGCGCGTTCCCGCGGGAACGCCCACCGGTGGGTCGGTCACTCGCGATCCGAAGGCCCCGAGCACGTTCCCGCGGGAACGTCACGAGCTCGGCTGCGGGTCAGGACCGCCCCTGCGGGTGAGCGCGTTCGGGGACCGGTCCCCCGGCAGGGGAGAATGGCCGGCATGACCCACGTGCTCGACCCCGACGCGCTGCCCGGGGCGACCCCCGCGGTGCACGCGCCGTCGCCGCCGTACGACGACGTGACCCGCTCCGACTCGGCCTTCCGCGCCTTCCTGCACGGCCTGCCCGGCGTCGACCAGGTGGGCGCCGAGGCGCGCGTCGCGCAGCTGGGCACCCGGTCGATCAAGACCACCTCGAAGGCGTGGGCGATCGACACCGCCATCTCGATGGTCGACCTGACCACGCTCGAGGGCGCCGACACCCCCGGCAAGGTGCGCAGCCTGGCCGCCAAGGCCAAGCAGCCCGACCCGTCGGACCCGACGACGCCGCAGGTCGCCGCCGTCTGCGTCTACGGCGACCTCGCCGGCGTCGCGCGGGAGGTGCTGGCCGGCACCGGGATCCACGTGGCCGCCGTCGCCACCGCCTTCCCCAGCGGCCGCGCGAGCCGTGCGGTGAAGCTGGCCGACGTCCGGGACGCCGTGTCGAACGGCGCCGACGAGATCGACATGGTCATCGACCGCGGCGCGTTCCTGGCCGGCCGCTACCTCGACGTCTACGAGGAGATCGTCGCGGTGAAGGAGGCCTGCGGGGACGCACACCTCAAGGTCATCCTCGAGACCGGCGAGCTGATGACGCTGGACAACGTCCGGCGCGCGAGCTGGATCGCCATGCTCGCCGGCGGCGACTTCATCAAGACCTCCACCGGCAAGGTGAGCCCTGCCGCCACACTGCCCGTCGCCCTGGTGATGCTGGAAGCGGTCCGCGACTTCCGCCTCGCCACCGGCCGGCAGGTCGGCTTCAAGCCCGCCGGCGGCATCCGGACGACGAAGGACGCGATCAAGCACCTCGTGCTGATCAACGAGACCGTGGGCCCCGACTGGCTGGACCCCGACTGGTTCCGCTTCGGCGCCTCCAGCCTGCTGAACGACCTCCTGCTGCAGCGGCAGAAGCTGCGCACCGGCCACTACTCCGGCCCCGACTACGTCACGGTGGACTGACAGCGATGACCAGCGTTTTCGAGTACGCCCCCGCGCCCGAGTCGCGGTCGATCGTCACCATCGCCCCCTCGTACGGCCTGTTCGTCGACGGCGAGTTCGTCGACGGCTCCGGCGAGCCGCTGAAGACGGTGAACCCGGCCACCGAGGAGGTGCTCGCCGAGGTCGCCACCGGCACCACCGCCGACGTCGACCGCGCGGTGCGCGCCGCCCGGAAGGCGTTCGAGAGGACCTGGGGCCCGATGCGCCCCGCCGACCGCGGCAAGTACCTGTTCCGCATCGCCCGGCTGCTGCAGGAGCGAGCACGGGAGTTCGCCGTCCTCGAGTCGCTGGACAACGGCAAGCCGATCCGGGAGTCCCGCGACGTCGACGTCCCGCTGGCCGCGGCGCACTTCTTCTACCACGCGGGCTGGGCCGACAAGCTGGACTGGGCGGGCCTCGGGCCGGGACCGAAGCCGCTGGGCGTCGCCGGCCAGGTCATCCCGTGGAACTTCCCGCTGCTGATGCTCGCGTGGAAGGTCGCCCCGGCGCTCGCGACCGGCAACACCGTCGTCCTCAAGCCCGCCGAGACCACCCCGCTCACCGCGCTGCTGTTCGCCGAGGTCTGCCGCCAGGCCGACCTGCCGCCGGGCGTGGTGAACATCGTGACCGGCGCCGGCGACACCGGCCGCGCGGTCGTCGAGCACGACGACGTCGACAAGGTGGCTTTCACCGGGTCCACGGACGTCGGCCGGCAGATCGCCCGTGCGGTCGCCGGCACCCGCAAGAAGCTGACGCTGGAGCTCGGCGGCAAGGCGGCGAACATCGTCTTCGACGACGCCCCGATCGACCAGGCCGTCGAGGGCATCGTGCAGGGCATCTTCTTCAACCAGGGCCACGTCTGCTGCGCGGGCTCGCGGCTGCTGGTGCAGGAGTCGATCCACGACGAGGTCATCGCCAGCCTGCAGCGGCGGATCGGCACGCTGCGGGTGGGTGACCCGCTGGACAAGAACACCGACATCGGCGCGATCAACAGCGCCGAGCAGCTCGCCCGCATCCGCGAGCTGTCGGACATCGGCGAGGCCGAGGGCGCGCAGCGCTGGCAGCCCGCCTGCGAGCTGCCCGAGCGCGGCTACTGGTTCCCGCCCACGGTGTTCACCGACGTCTCCCCCGCGCACCGCATCGCCCGCGACGAGGTCTTCGGCCCCGTGCTCTCGGTGCTCACCTTCCGGACGCCGGACGAGGCGGTCGCCAAGGCCAACAACTCCACCTACGGGCTGTCGGCCGGCATCTGGAGCGAGAAGGGGTCACGGATCCTGAAGATCGCCGACCAGCTGCGCGCCGGCGTGGTGTGGGCCAACACGTTCAACAAGTTCGACCCGACGTCGCCGTTCGGCGGCTACAAGCAGTCCGGCTACGGGCGAGAGGGCGGCCGGCACGGTCTGGCCGCATACCTGAAGGGTGCCGAGCAGTGAGCAGCGATCGTCTCGCCGTCCGCAAGACCTACAAGCTGTACGTGGGCGGCGCCTTCCCGCGCTCGGAGTCCGGCCGCACCTACGAGGTCACCGACGCCAGGGGCCACTTCCTCGCCAACGTCGCGTGGGCGAGCCGCAAGGATGCCCGCGACGCCGTCGTCGCCGCCCGCGGCGCCTTCGCGAAGTGGTCGGGCGCGACCGCCTACAACCGCGGCCAGGTCCTCTACCGGGTGGCCGAGGTGATGGAGGGCCGGCACGTCCAGTTCTGCGAGGAGGTCGGCGCGGCCGAGGGCCTGTCGGCGTCCAAGGCGCGGGCCGCCGTCGACGCCGCCATCGACCGCTGGGTCTGGTACGCCGGCTGGACCGACAAGTTGGCCGCCGTCCTCGGCGGCGCGAACCCCGTCGCCGGGCCGTACTTCGACTTCAGCCTGCCCGAGCCCACCGGTGTGGTCGCCGTCCTCGCGCCCCAGCAGTCGTCGCTGCTCGGACTGGTGAGCGTTCTCGCCCCGGTGCTCGCGACCGGCAGCACCGCCGTCGTCGTCACCTCCAAGGAGCGGCCGATCCCGGCCGTCACCCTGGGCGAGGTGCTCGCCACCAGCGACGTACCCGGCGGGGTGGTCAACCTGCTCACCGGCGACGCCGGGGAGCTGGGCCCGTGGCTGGCCGAGCACGCCGACGTCGACGCCATCGACCTCACCGGCGCTCCGGCCGACCGCGCGATGGAGCTCGAGCGCGAGGCCGCCGGCACGATCAAGCGCGTCGTCCGCCCGCCGGCCACCGAGCCGGACTGGACCGTCGACCCCGGGCTGTCCCGGATGATCCCGTTCCTCGAGACCAAGACGGTGTGGCACCCGATGGGGATCTGAGCAGGCCGCAGGAGGCGATCCACGGCCGCGCCGGCCACATGATCAACCTCGGGGTCCCGCCGCGCGGCCCGGAGGTGCAACTCCGAGCCGACAAGGCAGGATGGTGCGGTGGCCAGGCCCAGCATCGTCCCCATCGCACTGACCCTCGACGACCGCACCGGATACACCCTGTGGGCTCCGCCGTGGGAGGAGGACGGCGAGGAGTGGCAGGCGTTCCTCGGCACGACCGAGGGTGACGGGACGGGCGGGCGCGCCACGGTGCACCTCTTCCCGTCGCCGGAGAAGCTCGCCGCCTTCTGCCGCACCCGCACCGACCACGACCTGGCCGACCACCCGGTGTGGCCGGTCGTCGCCGGTCTGGACGCAGCGGACCTCACCCCGGACGAGGACCACCGGTACGACCTCGACGGGGTGTACGACGTCGCTGCCGAGGACCCCGACCGGTGGGCGGTGGAGGAGCTCGCCGCGACCGTCGACATCGTCAGCCGGCTCGCCGAGTGCCTGGACACCACCGAGGACGACGACGAGGAGCAGTTCGAGGCCGTCGCCGAGCTCGCCGCCAAGCCGGAGATCGGCTCCCTCGGCCTCGGCGTCGAGGCCTTCGCCGGGCGCTCCGGCGAGGACGCGTGGATCGGCGTCGGCACGGTCTTCGACGAGCTGTGGGAGGACGTCGTCGAGGAGCTCTCGGACCACTTCGACTGGACCGGCGGGGGCACCGCCACGATCGAGGAGTACCCCTCGGCCGCCGAGTCCGCGGACGACCAGCTCGGCGCCCTCGCCGACGAGGACCTGCCCGAGCAGGCGGAGACGGCCGCCGGCGCGCCCGCCGGTGCGACCGCCACCTCGGTGGCCGGCCGGCCGGGCGTGAGCACCATCGCACGCGGGAGCCGGGTCACCGCCTCCCCCGCCGCGGTCGCCGCCGCCGCCGAGTTCTGGGAGGCGGTCGGCATCCTGCCGGTCGAGATCGTGGTCCCCGAGGGCGCCGGGGTGACCCTGCGCTGCTACGTCGAGGAGGTCGCCCGCTTCCTCGGCCGCGACGGAGAGGTGTTCGTCTTCGACACCCCGGCCGACCTGGCCCGCTTCTGCGCCGGCAACGAACAGCACGACCTCGTCGAGATCGCCACCTGGCCCGAGGTCGCCGACACGGACACGCTGCCGCTGCCCGCCGAGCAGGACCGCTACGACCTCACCGAGGTCTCGGAGGTGCTGGCCGAGGTCGCCGATGGCGCCGCCGGTCTGGTCCCCCACCGGGCGCTCGTGCAGCCGGCCGAAGGGGTGCGCGACCTCGCCGAGTACGCCCGGCTCACCCGGGTCGACGAGCTGCTCGCCCCCACCTCCCCGCTGGGCCGGGCGGTGGCCCGCGCCGACCGGCAGCCCGACGAGCCCCTGGACGCGGCCGAGGCCGGGCAGCTGCGCCCCGCCTGGGACGAGGTCGTCACCGCCGTGAGCGGCGCCCTGGTCTTCCGCGACTGAGACGACGGCGGCCCGCCCCGGGAAACCGGGACGGGCCGCCGTCGTCGCCCCCGTCCGGAGGCTCACCGCGAGCGGTGAGGGGGACGGGGTCCTCGTTCAGCCCTGGCGCGGGGGACGGCCCGAGCGCTCGCCGCCGAAGCGGCGGTCGCCGCCACCGGAGCGGTTGCGGTCGCCGTACGAGCGACGGGGGCCACCACGGGAACCGCCGGGGCGGTCACCCTCGCGACGCGGACGGCCACCGGGGCCACCGCCACCGCGGCGCATGTCGCGCTGGGTGCGCTCCTTGGGCTCCACGGGGATGCCGGAGGCCACCAGCTCGAGGATCGGCCGGTCACCGGGCCGCGTGCGGTCCAGGGGCGGGTCCACCTTCGCGGTGCGGAACCGGCGCTTGGCCTGTCCCACCTGGTCGGGGAGGAGCAGCGAGACGACCACACCCGCGGCGCCGGCGCGGGCCGTCCGGCCCGAGCGGTGCAGGTAGGTCTTCGCGTCCGTCGGCGGGTCGTAGTGCAGGACCAGCGAGACGTCGTCGACGTGGATGCCGCGCGCGGCGACGTCCGTGGCCACCAGCACCGGCGAGCGGGCGTCGGTGAACTCCTCCAGCGCACGCTTGCGCGCCGACTGCGGCAGCCCGCCGTGGATGGCCTCGGCCTTGATCCCGGCGGCCTTCAGGTTCTCGGCCAGCCGGTCCACGCCCAGCTGGGTGCGGGCGAAGATGATCGTGCGGCCGGGACGAGCAGCCAGCTCCGTGGCCACCTGCAGCTTGTCGCGGAAGGCGAGGCTGAAGGCGAGGTGCTCGGCCGGCGGGGCGTCGTCGCCGGCCCGCTTGACCTCGTGCCGGGCCGGGTCCTTGAGGTAGCGGCGGACCAGGGAGTCGACCTCGCCGTCCAGCGTGGCCGAGAACAGCAGCCGCTGGGCGTTCCGGTCGGTCTGGTCGAGCAGCTCCTTGACGACCGGGAGGAAGCCCAGGTCGGCCATGAAGTCGGCCTCGTCCAGCACCGTGACGACCACCTCGGCGAGGGTGGCCTCGCCCTGGCTGATCAGGTCCTGCAGCCGGCCCGGCGTGGCGATGATGACGTCCACGCCGCGGCGCAGCTGCTGGATCTGGCGGTACATGGGTGCGCCGCCGTAGACGGTGGCCAGCTGCACGCCGGTCGCCTGGCCCAGCGGCGCCAGGTTGTCGTGCACCTGCTGGGCGAGCTCGCGGGTGGGCACGAGGACCAGCCCGCGGGGGGCCCGACGACCGTTCTTGACCTCGGCGCCGATGCGGGCGAGCAGCGGCAGCCCGAACGCGAGCGTCTTGCCCGAGCCGGTGGCGGCCTTGCCCAGCACGTCACGCCCGGCGAGGGCGTCCGGCAGGGCCGAGGTCTGGATGGCGAACGGGCGGTGGATGCCGCGCCGCTCGAGCGCGGTCACCAGCTGCTGGGGCAGACCCAGCTGACCGAAGGTGGGGCCGGCCGGGGTCTCGGCGACGGTCTCCGCCGCGGCGTCCTCGGCCGTGTTGCCGGTGGTGTTCACGATGGTGTTCTCGGTGGTGTTCTCGACAGCGTTCTCGGTCGTGGACGACTCGAACGCGGCAGGGTGGACCAAAGTCATGCGGGGTGGGGCTCCGATACTGCTCGGAGCGCGTCCCGTGAAAGAGGAGGAGCACCGTGACGTACCGGCGTCCTCACTTGGCGATCGTCTGCGCCCAGGGATGGAACGCTGGATCTGCACGGATGCGCTCGTGCCCGGACAAACCGTCCGGGAGGATGACCGGCCTTGTGCCGGTGCACTTACCGTAGCAGCGGAGATCACGACGCGATTCCCGCAGGCCGGAGTGACGCCCCCCACCCGCGGCCGGCCCGTGCGCGCCGGCGGTCAGTCGCGGTCCTCGTCCTGGTGCCCGGCCGACACCGCCAGCACCCCCTCGAGGTCGGCCAGCCGGGCGGCGAGCGCGGTGACCGACCCCGCCCCCTCCATCGTCATCCGCACCGTGGCCTGCGGGCCGGCGCCGCCCCGCCGCTCGGCCTCGACCGCCGTGTCGAGGTGACGCACGGTGAAGCCCTGCTGCGTGCACTCGGCCAGGGCCCGGCGCAGCACGCCCTCGCCGTCCCGGTAGGTCAGCACCAGGGAGTAGGAGTGCGCTGCCCGCCCCGACAGGCGGCGGGCCAGCGGGGTGAAGGCGTAGGCCACCAGGAGGTGGCCGGCGGTCGCGACGACGGCGTACAGCCACAGCCCCGCGCCGGCGGCCATGCCGACGGCCGCGGTCAGCCATACGACGGCCGCGGTGGTGAGCCCGCGGACGGCGTCGCGCCGGACGAAGATCAGGCCGCCGCCGATGAACCCCAGCCCGGAGACCACCTGCGCGGCGACGCGCGAGTCGCCGAACTCAGCCCGGCTGATCACCATGAACAGCGCCGCGGCGAACCCGACGATGGTCAGCGTCCGCAGCCCGGCCGCCTTCTGCCGCAGCTCCCGCTCGAACCCGATGAGCGCCGAGAGGAGGAAGGCCACCCCCAGGTCGCCCAACCGGTCCCAGGACTGCCCGGCCGCCTCGGCGAGCAGGACGTCCACCGCCGTCAGCCCCGCAGCGCGGCGTAGCCCGGGCGGACCACGTCGTCGAGAAGCCGCTGCCGCTCCTCCGCGGGCAGGAAGGCGCCGGCCAGCGCGCGCTCGGTCACCGTCTGCACGTCGTCCCACGTCCAGCCGAACGTCGTCGCCACCGCTGTGACCTCGCTGGTGACCGAGACGCCGCTCATCAGCCGGTTGTCGGTGTTGAGCGTGACGGCGAAGCCGAGCCGGTGCAGCCGGTCCACCGGGTGCTCGGCCAGCGAGGGGTAGGCGCCGGTCTGCACGTTCGAGGAGGGCGCCACCTCCAGCGTCACCTGCGCGTCGCGCACCCGCCGGGCCACGGGGCCGAGGGCGCCGTCCGCGGCGACCTCGTCGGCGATCCGCACGCCGTGGCCGAGCCGTTCGGCACCGGCGCCGTCCAGCGCTGCCTCGATGCTGGGGATGCCGGCGGCCTCCCCCGCGTGCACCGTCCGGTGCGCCCCCGCGCGGTCCAGCAGGGCGATGGCGGCGGGGATGCGGTCCGGCGGGAAGCCGATCTCCGGGCCGGCGAGGTCGAAGCCGACGACACCGGCGTCCCGGTAGCGGACGACGAGGTCGGCTACCTCCTCCCAGCGGTCGTTCTGCCGCATCCCGCACAGCAGCGTGCCGATCCGGATCGGCGTGCCCGCGGCGGCGGCCTCCCGGCTCCCCTGCGCATACCCGTCGAGCATCGCCTCGACGGCCGCGTCCATCGGCATCCCGGTGGTGAGCAGCTCGGGCGCCATCCGGACCTCGGCGTACACCACGCCGTCCGCGGCGAGGTCGAGCGCGCACTCCCGGGCGACCCGCGCCACGGCGTCCGGCGTCTGCATCACGGCGACGGTGTGCGCGAACGTCTCCAGGTACTGCACGAGGGAGCCGGAGTCCGCGGCCTCGCGGAACCACCGGCCGAGGGAGTCGGCATCGCCCGCGGGCAGATCGCGGTAGCCGAGCTCGTCGGCCAGGTCGAGCACCGTCTGCGGCCGCAGCCCGCCGTCGAGGTGGTCGTGCAGCAGGACCTTCGGGGCGCGGCGGACGTCGTCGGCGGTGAGCGGAGCGGGCACGGGAGAACGCTACCTACCGGCCGTCCCGGTCCTGCCAGCGGAAGGTGCGCACGCACAGCAGCAGGCCCAGGACGCACCAGATCCCGAGCACCAGCGCGACGGTGCCGAGCTCCCAGGAGCCCGCCGGCTCCCGGGCGGCGAGGGAGTCGGGCAGGAACACCGACCGCAGTCCCTGTGCCAGCCACTTCACCGGGAAGACCGAGGCGACGTCCTGCAGCCAGCCGGGCACCTGGTCGAACGGCATGAAGACGCCGGAGACGAACTCCAGCACCAGCGCGATCGGGGTGACCGTCGCCGAGGCCGACCGCGCGTTGCGGGCGAGGGATGAGACGGCGATGCCGAGCAGCGTGCAGGCCGCCGCGCCCAGCACTGTCACCCAGGCGAAGGTCAGCCAGTCCGCCCCGGTCGGCAGGTCGATGCCGAACACGAGCACGCCGACGACCAGCAGCGCGAGGATCGTCGCGATCGTCACGGCGACGACCTGCGCGACCTTGCCGACGAAGTAGGCGGTCTTCGGCATGGGGCTGCCGGCCAGCGCCTTGAGGGTGCCGTCGGAGCGCTCGCCGGCGATGTGGATCGCCATGTTCTGCAGGCTCGCCCCGACGATCCCCGCGGCGATGACGCCCGCCATGAAGTACTGCGGGAAGTCCACGCCGGAGCCCAGGTCGTAGTCCAGGACCGCGCCGAGCCCCAGCAGCAGGATGACCGGGAACAGCAGCGTGAAGACCACCGACTCGCGCTGGCGGAAGAACTCCTTGAGCTCGACCCCCGCCCGGGTGCGGGAGACCCGGGCGACCGAGGGCAGCGCGGCGCGCCCTGGGGCGGTGGTGGTCACGAGCGGTCCCCGATCATCTTCAGGTACACGTCCTCGAGCGTCGGCCGGCTGACGGCGAGGTCGGGCACCTCGCCCGGGAAGCGCGCGGCGAGCTCGGAGACGAAGGCGGTCGGCGTGGCGGTCTCGGCGGTGCGCCGGGCGCCGGCCTCGGTCCAGCTGACGACGGCCGGCGCGGTGCCGCGGCCGCCGAGCGCGGTGGGGACGGCGACCTCGGCCAGCTGCCCGTGAGCGATGACCCCGACCCGGTCGGCCAGCTCCTCGGCCTCGTCGAGGTAGTGGGTGGTCAGGAGCATGGTGGTGCCCAGCTCGCGCAGCGACCGGATCAGCGCCCAGAACTGGCGGCGGGCCTCGGGGTCGAACCCGGTGGTGGGCTCGTCCAGGAACAGCAGCCGGGGCCGGCCCACGATGCCCAGCGCCACGTCCAGCCGGCGCCGCTGCCCACCCGAGAGCGTGCGGCCGCGGGCGCCCGCCTTCTCCGTGAGACCGACGAGCTCGAGCACCTCGTCGGGGTCGCGGGGATCGGCGTAGTAGGACGCCTGCGCCGACAGCAGCTCGCGCACCGAGAGCTGGCTGTCCCCCGCACCGGATTGCAGCACGATTCCGAGCTCGGCCTTCCAGCGGCGCCCGCCGCGCGCCGGGTCGACCCCGAGCACGCGCACCTCACCACCGTCGCGATCGCGGTAGCCCTCGCAGATCTCGACGGTCGTCGTCTTCCCCGCGCCGTTGGGACCCAGCAGGGCGAAGATCTCCCCACGGTGGATGTCGAGGTCCAGGCCGTCGACGGCCGCGCGGTCGCCGTACCGCTTGACCAGGCCGCGGATGGAGATGGCTGCGTCCGGGTTCAACGGCTCCCTCTCGGGGCCCGCCGCGAGCGTGCGAGTGGTGGGGAGGAGGGAGTCCTTCTGCACGAGAGACCAGTGTCCCCTACGAGCCTGCGGTGATGCGGTCGAGGACCAGCGGGAGCGGCTCGTCACCGGTGTCGACGCCGATGGCCCCCTCGAGCGCCGCGAGCGCCCGCGGGATGCGCGCGGCGTCGTCGGTGTGCAGCTCCAGCAGCGGCCGGCCGGCGGTCACCTGCTCCCCCACGCCGGCCGTCCAGGTGATGCCCGCGGCGGCCGACACCGGGTCCTCCTTGCGGGCCCGGCCGGCGCCCAGCCGCCAGGCGGCGACGCCGAGCGCGTAGGCGTCCAGGCGGGTCAGCGTGCCGGTGGCCGGCGCGGTCACCACGTGCGTCTCGGCCGGGCGCGGCAGCGGGGCGTCGGGGTCGCCGCCCTGCGCGGCGATCATCCGCCGCCACACGTCCATGGCCCGCCCGTCGGCCAGCGCCTCGGCGGGGTCGACGTCGTCGCGCCCGGCACCGGCCAGCATCTCCCGCGCCAGCGCCAGGGTCAGCTCGACGACGTCGGCCGGGCCGCCACCGGCGAGCACCTCCACCGACTCCGCGACCTCCACGGCGTTGCCCGCGGCGCGGCCCAGTGGCCGGTCCATCGCCGTCACCAGGGCGACGGTGCGCACCCCGGCCGCCTCCCCGAGCCCGACCATGGTGCGGGCCAGCTCGCGCGACGCGGCGGGGTCCTTCATGAACGCCCCGGAGCCCGTCTTGACGTCCAGGACCAGCGCGTCGGCGCCCTCGGCGATCTTCTTGCTCATGATGGAGCTGGCGATCAGCGGGATCGACTCGACGGTGCCCGTGACGTCGCGCAGCGCGTAGAGCAGCTTGTCGGCCGGCGCCAGGTCGTGGCCGGCGGCGCAGATGACCGCGCCCACGTCACGCAGCTGCGCCAGGTAGGCCTCCTCGTGCACGTCGGCGCGCCACCCGGGGATCGCCTCGAGCTTGTCCAGCGTGCCGCCGGTGTGGCCGAGGCCCCGGCCGGAGAGCTGCGGCACGGCCACCCCGCAGGCGGCGACGAGCGGCGCCAGCGGAAGGGTGATCTTGTCGCCGACGCCACCGGTGGAGTGCTTGTCGGCGGTCGGCCGGCCGAGGGACGACAGGTCCTTGCGCTCGCCGGAGTCGATCATCGCCTGGGTCCAGGACGCGAGCTCGTCGGCGGTCATCCCGCGGAAGAACACCGCCATGAGCAGCGCGCTCATCTGCTCGTCGGGGACCTGACCGGCGGTGTAGGCCCCGATCACCCAGCGGATCTGCTCCGCGGTGAGCGGCACGCCGTCCCGCTTGGCGCGGATGACGTCGATGGCGTCGTGACCGGCCATCAGCCCTGGCCCCGCTCGGCGGCAGCCGTCAGGGCCTCGGGACCGAAGGCGTCGGGCAGCACCTCGCTCATCGGCACGATGCCGAGGGACACCGTCTCGATCAGCATGTCGGCGCCGCCGTGCTCCCAGAGCAGCTGCCGGCAGCGGCCGCACGGCATGAGCGGCTGACCGTCCCCGCCGACGCAGGCCACCGCGACCAGCCGGCCGCCTCCGGTGCGGGCCAGGTCGCTGACCATCCCGCACTCGGCGCACAGGCCCAGCCCGTACGAGGCGTTCTCCACGTTGCACCCGGTGACGACGCGGCCGTCGTCGACCAGCCCGGCGACCCCGACCGGGAACCTCGAGTAGGGGGCGTAGGCGTGGGTCATGGCCTCGCGGGCCGCGGTCCGGAGGGCGTCCCAGTCGGGCTCGAGCAGGTCGGGCACTAGTGCTCCCCTCGTCGGTACACCAGGCCGTCCGCCTTGGGCATCCGCAGCCGTTGGGAGGCCAGCGAGAGGACCAGCAGCGTGGTCAGGTGCGGGGTGAAGAAGACAATGCCGTCGGGCAGCTCGTCGATGGTCAGGAAGCCGACCAGCGCGACGGCGGCGAACACCACGGCGAGGCCCGCGGGCACCCAGCGGCGGCGCAGCGCCTGGTACACGGCCACGCCGACGAGCAGCAGGGCGACCAGGAGCAGCAGCGCGACGACCGCCGTCCGGCTGCGCAGCTGCAGGGCGTCGGAGAAGCCGAACAGCCCGGCGCCGGCGGCCAGGCCTCCCGGCCGCCAGTTGCCGAAGATCAGCGCGGCCAGGCCGATGAAGCCGCGGCCACCGGTCTGCCCTTCGCGGTAGATGCCGGCCACGAACACGAGGAAGACGCCGCCGAGCCCGGCCAGCGCGCCGGAGATGATCACCGCGATGTACTTCATCCGGTAGACTGGGACGCCGAGCGAGTCCGCCGCCGCGGGGTTCTCGCCGCACGACCGCAGCCGCAGCCCGAACGCCGTCCGCCAGAGGATCACGTACGAGATCGGGATGAGCAGGATCGCCAGCAGGGTGACCACACCGAGCCCGCTGGTGAGCCCGCGGAGCACCCCGGCGAGGTCGCTCAGCAGGAACCAGCCGGTGTCCTCCAGGTCGCCCAGCAGGTCGGGCCCGGAGGAGAGCACCGGGATCGAGAAGCTCGGCGGGTCGCCGCCCACCGACGGCGACTGCGTCGGGCCGCCCCCGGTGCCCTGGACGTAGACCAGTTCCGACAGGAAGCGGACGACACCCGCGGCGAGGATGTTGATCGCCACCCCGGAGATGACGTGGTCGACGCCGAAGGTCACCGTCGCGATGGCGTGCAGCAGGCCGCCGATGGCCCCGAGCACGGTGCCGCCGATGATCGCGCCGACCCAGCCCCACTGCCAGCCGGCCCAGCCGGCGCCCCAGGTGCCGAGGATCAGCATCCCCTCGAGGCCGATGTTGACCACGCCGGCGCGCTCGGAGTAGAGGCCACCCAGCGCCGCGAGCCCGATCGGCACCGCCAGCAGCAGCGCAGCCCGCATCGTCGACGACGAGGTCAGCGCCTCCTCGCCGGAGACCGCCCGGGTGACGGAGAAGACGAACAGCAGGCCGACGACCAGCCACAGTATCCTGCTGCCCCGGCTCCCGCCGGTGAGCCGGTCGGTGAGCGGGCCACGGCTGGGCCGGGTCGCGGTGCTGCCGCCGGCCGGGGTCGCGGTGGTCATGCGCGCGCCTCCTCGGAAGAGCCCGGGACTCCGGTGCGGACCCGGTGCCCGCCGTCCGGACCGGCGCCGGGGCCGGGACCACCGGGGCCCGCACCGCCACCCGGGTCCGGCGGTGCGCCGGTCGCCTCGGCAGCGGACCGCTCGGCCGAGCGCAGGGCCAGCCGGCGGGCGACCTCGTTGGCGATCACGACGGCGAGCACGATCGTCCCCTGGATGATCGTCACCACCGACGCGGGGATGTCGGCGAACTGCAGCGGCAGCGCCGCACGGTCGAGGAACGCGAACAGCAGCGCCGCCAACGCGATGCCGAGGACGTTGTTCCTCCCGAGCAGGGCCACGGCGATGCCCAGGAAACCGAGCCCGGCGGTGAACTCGGTGCCGAAGGCGCGCGTCTCGCCGAGCAGGTCGGGCAACCCGATGAGCCCCGCGACGGCACCGGAGAGCAGCATGGTCGTGACGACCATGCTGCGGGCGTCGACACCGCTGGCGGTGGCGGCGGACGCCGAGATGCCGGTGGCCCGCAGGTCGAAGCCGAACCGGGTGCGCTGGACGAGCACCGCGATCACGATCCCCACCACGACGGCCACGACGAGGAAGCCGAACAGCTCCGTGCGCGGCTCGGCCAGCCCGAAGGCGCCGAGCACCCCGCCCAGCCCCGGGAACCACGCCGACTCCGGCAGCGGCGTCGTGGTGATGATCGACGCGCCCTCCGGGCTGCCCCGGAACGGGCCGGTGAGCAGGAAGGACGCCAGCCCGAGCGCGATGAAGTTCAGCATGATGGAGCTGATGACCTCGCTGACACCGCGGGTCACCTTGAGCACGCCCACGATGCCGGCCCAGAAGGCGCCGACCACCATGGCCACGACGATGACCAGCAGGACGTGCAGCGGGCCGGGCAGCGCCACGGCCGCACCGACGGCGGCGGCGACGACGGTGGCCAGCCGGTACTGGCCCTCGACGCCGATGTTGAACAGCCCCATGCGGAAGGCGATGGAGACGGCGAGCCCGGCCAGGAACAGCGGGACAGCGCGGTTGAGGATCACCACGATCGACTGCACCTGCTGCGAGGGCCGCTCGCCCAGGTCGACCATGACCTGCAGCGCCCGCAACGGGTTCTCCCCGATGAGGGCGATGACGAGGGCGGAGATCACCAGCGCCACGAGGACGGCGAGCACCGGGCCCAGCAGCGTCAGGCCGGTGCGGCGCAGGCGGTTCACGCGGCGCCCGCCGCGGTCCGGGCGCCGGTCATGTACCCGCCGAGCTCCTCGGGGGTGACCTGGCGGGGGTCCACGGTGGCCACGAGGCGGCCGCGGAACATGACGTGGAGGGTGTCGGAGAGCCCGATCAGCTCGTCGAGGTCGGCAGAGACCAGCACGATCCCCATCCCTTCGCCGCGGGCGTCCTTGAGCAGCTCCCAGATGACCGATTGGGCGCCGACGTCGACCCCTCGGGTGGGATGGGCGGCGATCAGCAGCCGCGGGCCGGCGCTCATCTCGCGGCCGACGATGAGCTTCTGCTGGTTGCCGCCGGAGAGCGCGGCGGCCAGCGTCTCGGGGCCGGGCGCGCGGACGTCGTACTCGCGCATGATCCGCTCGGTGTCGGCGCGGGCCGCCTTCCGGTCGATGAACGGGCCCCGGGCCGCCGGCGGCCGGGTCTGGTGGCCCAGGATCCGATTCTCCCAGAGCGGGGCGTCGAGCAGCATCCCCTGCCGGTGGCGGTCCTCCGGGATGAAGCCGATGCCGGCCTCGCGGCGGGCCCGCGTGCTCCACCCGGTGACGTCGTCCTCGCCGAGCCGGACCCTGCCGGCGGCGAGCGGGCGCAGGCCCATGATCGCGTCGACCAGCTCGGCCTGGCCGTTGCCCTCGACCCCGGCGATGCCCACGACCTCGCCCTCGCGGACGGTCAGGTCGACGGAGTCGACCAGCGGCCGCCCCATGTCCGAGGCCACGGTGACGCCCGACAGCCGGAGCACCGGGACCTCGCGCACGGTGGAGCTGCGGAGCTCCGGCGTGGGCAGCTCGGCGCCGACCATCATCTCGGCGAGCTGCTTGGCCGTGGTCGTGCGCGGATCGGCCTCCCCCACCGTGGTGCCCCGGCGGATCACGGTGATCGTGTCGGCGACCTTGCGTACCTCGTCGAGCTTGTGCGAGATGAAGATGACGGTGAGGCCCTCGCGCTTGAGCTCCGCGAGGTTGCCGAAGAGCTCGTCGACCTCCTGGGGCACCAGGACGGCAGTCGGCTCGTCGAGGATGAGAGTGCGGGCGTTGCGGTAGAGCACCTTCGCGATCTCGACCCGCTGGCGGTCACCGACGCCGAGCTCCTCCACCAGCGCGTCGGGGCGCAGCCCGAGGCCGTAGCGGTCGGAGATCTCCTCGATCCGGCGGCGGGCACCGTCCCGGTCCAGCCGGCCGCCCTTCGTGGGCTCGCTGCCCAGCACCACGTTCTCCAGGACCGTGAAGTTGTCCGCCAGCATGAAGTGCTGGTGGACCATGCCGATCCCCGCCGCGATGGCGTCGGCCGGGCTGCGGAACTGCACAGGGCGTCCGTCGACGAGGATCGTGCCCTCGTCCGGCCGGTGCTCCCCGTACAGCGTCTTCATCAGCGTGGACTTGCCGGCCCCGTTCTCCCCGACGATGGCGTGCACCTCGCCGCGGCGGACCGCCAGCTCGATGTCCTTGTTCGCCACGACGCCGGGGAAGCGCTTGGTGATGCCGCGCAGCTGGACCGCGTAGGGCGATCGGGCCGCCTCGTCGCCGGACGTGGCGCCGGCGGCTGGAGCCTGGGCCATGGGTGGGCCTCTCTCTGACGGTGCGCCGCGCGGGCGGCGCTGGTCTCGATCCGGCGCACCGGTGACGACGCCGGTCGGGTCGTCGTCCCCCGGATGACCGGTGGTCGGGCGGGGTGACCGGGGTGCGGGCACCCGCCCTGCGCATGATGTCGCACCCTCGCGGCGACCGGGACCGCGCCCCCCGCGCGGGGTCGGGGCCCGCTCGCCACGACGGCGGGCCCGGGCGGGATGCCCGGACCCGCCGTCGGAGGGTCGCTCCGGGGGGGGGGGGGGGGGGGGGGGGGGGGGGGGGGGGGGGGGGGGGGGGGGGGGGGGGGGGGGGGGGGGGGGGGGGGGGGGGGGGGGGGGGGGGGGG
>NZ_JBJHAB010000026.1:0-46097 GCF_054050815.1 Blastococcus sp. SYSU DS0552 | reverse complement strand
GCCGCGCCGGCGCCGCCCGCCGGCCCCCCCCCCCCCCCCCCCCCCCCCCCCCCCCCCCCCCCCCCCCCCCCCCCCCCCCCCCCCCCCCCCCCCCCCCCCCCCCCCCCCCCCCCCCCCCCCCCCCCGGGCCGGCTCAGGGCCAGGAGCCGGCGGGTGTGCTGCGGCCGAGCTCGGTGGGGGCCAGGGTGGTGTACGCGCCGGGGCCCTCCTCGAGCCACACGTCAGGCCGGCTCAGCAGCTCCCGCGCGGCGTCGGGCGGCAGCAGCGGCAGATCGCTGATGCGCCGTCGCTCCGGGTCCCCTGCCGGCGTTGCGCTGTCGTCGCGCAGCTCGAGCAGCCCGGCGTCGAACCACCGCAGCAGCTGGTCGGAGCAGGCGCGGCCGTCCAGCTGCCCCCAGTCGGTGCCCGCGTCGTCGACGAACTCGCCGTCGACGATGTCGAGGAGCCAGTGGTCCTCGTGGGCGGCGATGAGCAAGGGTTCCCGCACCGCTGCAGGCTCGGGGCCGGCGACCGCTCGTGACCGCTCGCGGGTGCGCCGCCGCCGCCCGTCCGACACCATGCCGGGGATCTCCGGCTCCTCGTCCCGCCGTCGCGCCAACCACCTGAACACGTCCGCACCTCCTGGCGGGTGATCTTGCCGCAGGCGCTGCGGCCGCGGTGGCCCGTCGTCGGAACCTGTGGACTGAGGCCGCGACGCCGCACCGCGAGGAGGTCGCGGATGTACGCCCTCGAGCGCTGACGCCAGGCCGTCCTCCCGCGGTGCTCTGCCTCTGCTCCCACCGGGGAGCAGAGGCAGAGCACCGCTGGGACGTCGCCCGCCGGCAGCCGGGGTCAGTAGGCGACGGTGAATCGCGCCCGCCGGTGGGCCGGCCGGTCGATCTCGTCGACCAGGGCACGCGCGAAGTCGGCGCCGCCGATGAACGACTCGCCCTGGTCGTCGGTGAGCAGCACGTCGCCGCCCACTCGGTAGGTGCCCCGGGGCTCGCCGGGGGCGAAGGCCCCGAACGCCGCGGGCGGGCACACGTAGAACCAGTCCAGCCCGTCGGTCGCCACCAGGTCGTCGAGGACCGCGGCCATCTCGAGGCTCTCCGGGCGGTACTCGGCGGGGAACCCGGGGGTGTCGAACAGGAGCGGTCCGCCCTCGGTCACCTGCAGCGAGCCGGCACCGCCGATCACGCCCAGGCGGACGCCGGCCTGCTCGGCCTCGGCGGCGAGCGCGGCCACGCCACCGCGAACAGCGCCGGCCATGTCCCCGCGGGGGGCGACGGCGACCACGACGACGTCGGAGCTCTCCGACGCCGCGCGGCGGGTGGCCGCGTCCAGCAGCGAGCCCTGCACGTAGGTCGCGCCGTCCACCCCCTGGTCGGGGAGGCTGCGGCTGTAGGACGTCACTGCGTGGCCCCGCCCCGCGGCCTCGGCCACCAGGTACCCACCCGCGTAGCCCGTGCCACCGAACACACCGATCCGTGCCATGTCGTCTCCTCCGTGCTGGTCGATCCGTCGGATCCGGCAACCAGAGGATGTAGTTGAGCATTCCACCAACAGGCACCGGGCGTCCCGGGCGTGGCCGGCGGGGTGGCGGACGAGGGCCGGGCGAGGAAGTGTGTCCATGATCCGTTCCGGTCGCGACGACGGCGTCGCCCACGACGAGGAGGGTTCATGGCCGAGGTCCACGGCAGGTGCGACGAGCGGTTCGCGGGAGTGCGCGAGGCGCTGGCGCAGCAGCTGGACGGCGAGGAGCTCGGCGCCTCGGTCGCCGTCGACCTGGACGGGGAGACCGTCGTCGACCTGTGGGGGGGCTACCGCGACGAGGCCCGCACCCTGCCGTGGTCGGAGCACACGATCGTCAACGTCTGGTCGACGACGAAGTGCGTGGTCGCGCTGGCCGCGCTGATCCTCGCCGACCGCGGCGAGCTGGACCTCGACGCCCCGGTGGGCGACTACTGGCCGGAGTTCTGCGCGAAGGGGAAGAAGGACGTGCGGGTGCGGCAGCTGCTGTCGCACACCTCCGGCGTCTCCGGCTGGGAGCAGCCTTTCTCGATCCGCGACATGTACGACTGGCCCTCGGCCACCGAGCGGCTGGCGCAGCAGCGGCCGTGGTGGGAGCCCGGGACGGCGGCGGGCTACCACGCCAACAACCAGGGGCACCTGGTCGGCGAGGTGATCCGGCGGATCACGAACACGACGTTCAAGAAGTTCGTGGCCGACACCATCGCCGACCCGCTGGGCGCGGACTTCCAGATCGGCGCGCGGGAGTCGGAGGTGACCCGCATCGCGCCGGTGGTGCCCCCGCCGCCCCCGGACGTCGATCCGCGCACCCTCGACCCCGAGTCGGTCGCGGTGAAGACCTTCACCGGCCCGACGGCGTCGGCCAAGGCGGCCAACTCCCCGCAGTGGCGGGCCGCGGACCTCGGCGCGCTCAACGGGCACTCCAACGCCCGCGGCGTTCTGCGGGTGCTGCGGATCCTCTCGCTGGGCGGCGAGGCCGGCGGCGTGCGGCTGCTGTCCCCCGAGACGGTGGACAAGGTGTTCGAGGTGCAGGCCGACGGCGTGGACCTGGTGCTCGGCGCGCCGTTCCGGTGGGGGACGGGCTTCTGCCTGGGCTCGCCGACCGTGCCGTACGTGCCGGCGGGCCGGACCTGCTTCTGGGGCGGCTGGGGCGGCTCGCTGGCGGTGATGGACCTCGACCGGCGGCTGACGATCACCTACATGATGAACAAGATGGGCAGCGGCCTGATCGGCTCGCCCCGCAGCGAGGCCTACGTGCGGGCCGTCTACGACGCACTGGGCTGATGGAGCTCGACGACGTCCTGCCGCGGCCGGAGCACGTCACCCGACAGGCGCGCTGGATCGCCGCGGAGCCGGCCGCCGTCTGGGACGCGCTGCACGCCGTCCGGCTCTCCGGGCTGCCGGTGACGCTGGTGCTGAGCGCCGCGCGGTTCCTGCCGGTGGTGCTGGCCGGGCGCGGCGTCGGGCAGCTGCACGACCGGCCCTTCCTCGACGCGCTGCCCGTGCCCCTGCTGGCGTCGGACGAGCCGCGGTCGCTGGTGTTCGGTGGTGCGCTGCAGCCCTGGCGGCTGGACGGCGGCGACGACGGGCCGGTGCTCGACGCGGAGGCGTTCCGCCGCTTCACGCAGCGCGGCTGGGTCAAGGCGGCGATCGACTTCCGGCTGACGCCCCAGGGCAGCGGCACCGAGCTCAGCTCGGAGACCCGGGTGTCGTCGACCGACGCCGTGACCCGGCGCCGCTTCGCCCGCTACTGGCGGCTGATCCGGCCGGGCAGCACCGCGGTCCGGTGGGAGGTGCTGACCGCGGTCGAGCTGGCGGGGACCGGCCGGCTGCCCTGAGCGCGCCCCTGCGGCCCGATGTGTGCACCAACCGTCGTCTCCGCCGCGCGGAGGGAACGGTGCGCGCACATCCGGCCGAACCGGTCAGGCGGCGGTGCGCTCGCCATCGAGCACCCGCGCGGCGGCCTCGGCCAGACCCGGGCCGCTGAGCGCGTCCAGCGCGTCCGGCCGGCCGGTCGCCAGGAGCAGCAGATCGCCCACGGGGCCGTGCACCTCCCGGCAGCCCGCGCCGGCGGCCCAGTCGACGTCGGTCGCCACGAACCGCAGCCCGGCGAACCTTCGCTCGGGGCGGCCGTAGAACCCGCTGCGCCACACGTGGTCGAGGGCGGGGACGACCCGGTCGGGGCGCATCGCCCGCCGCCGCCCGAGCGGGCGGGGCGATGTCCTGGCCGTGCACGAGGACGTCGGTGAGCGGGTCGAGGGGCGAGCTCAACGGCACCCGGTGGTCGACGCCGGCGGTGGCCCTCAGCAGGGCGATCAGCTCGCCCGGGGGGTGCTCGGCCGAGATCTCGCGCGCCCACATCAGCTCCGCGCGGTCGAAGTCGCCGCGGGCGAGCACCGCGTGGGCCAGCGTGGCGCGCAGCGTCTGGCGGTGGGCGAGCGTCAGGTGGGCGAGGACGTCGTGCACCGTCCAGCCCCGGCAGAGCGAGGGGGTAGCCCAATCGCGCTCGTCGAGGGTCTCGAGGTCGTCGCACAGGTCGAGCCGCTCGGCGGCGACGGCGGCGAGCATCGCCACCCGGGGGCGCTTCGGCATGGTTCTCCTCGTGGTCGGCGTCTGCGCAGGCGCAGGGCAGACCGGGGGAGCACCGGGAACTGAGCGGTCAGCCGGTGGGGACGTCGAGGAGGGCGTCGGTCCCGCGCCGGGAGACCGCACACAGCGCGTCGATCCGCCGCCGCCGGCTCCAGCGCCGCAGCACGGGGTGGCGCACCGGCGGGCCGCTGGAGCCGGCCCCCGGCCGCGGCGCGACCCTGCGGGCGGCGCCGGGCCTCCGTAGCCTCGGTGCATGGACGCCACCGACCTCCTGGCCCTGCGCGCCGACGAGCGCGCTGCCCTCGTGCTCGTCGGCCTGCGGGGCGACTGGTAGCCCTACTGCTGCGCCCAGGCGGTCCGCCTGGCCCGGTCCCTGTCCCGCCTCGCCGACGCCGGCGCCGAGGTGGTGCTCGCCTCCGTCGATCCGCCGGAGGTGCAGCTGGCGATGAACCGCACCTGGCACCTGCCGTTCCGCTGGGTCAGCGACCCTGGCGGCGAGCGCCTGGCCAAGCCGCTCGGCGCGTGGGACGAGGACGCCTCGATCTTCCGGCCGGTCGTCGTCGCGGTGGCGCCGGACGGGCGGGAGGTGTTCCACGAGCTGTCCCGGGACTTCACCGACCGGACCGACGACGAGCCCGTGCTCGCCGCGGTCGAGGAGCTCGGGCTCGACCCGGTGCCCGTGGTGGAGTGGGCGCCGGAGGGCGTGGAGCCGCAGCCGTCGAAGCGGGCGTTCAAGCCCTCGTCGTTCATCCCGTACTTCCGCGCGATCCGGTTCAACACGATGGCGCTGAGCGAGCGGATGGTCGACGAGCGGGACCGCGAGCAGCTCGTGACCGAGCAGCGGATGGCCGAGTCGTTCCTGGCCGCCTTCGACGAGTGGCGCGCGGAGCACCCGCCGGACGGCCGCTGACCTCGCCGGCGGGCCGGCCCCGGGGGGCGGCCGGACGACCGGGTGCTCAGGTGCCGGGCTGGCGCGGGGACCGGGTGAGCGCCAGCACGCTGCCCGCGAGGCCGATGAGGGCGACGGCGATCCCGACGCTGACCCAGCCGAAGGTGTCCCAGTAGACGTCCTCGAGCTGGATGAGCGGCGCCGCCTCGTCGACGACCAGGGCCAGCCCGATGCCGTAGCCCAGCCCCATCGCGCTGCGCACCGTCGGGCTGCGGTCGCCCAGGCCCAGGAACCCGATCAGCGCCAGCAGCAGGATGCCCCAGACGTAGTGGTGCAGGTGGACCCCGCCGGCCTCGACGTCACCGAGGCCGGCGATGTCGACGTCGATGTGGATGAGCCAGGTGAGCAGGCGCAGCAGCACGAACGTCGCGGTGAACCCCCACCAGGCGAGGACGTAGCCGCGGCGGGTGGCGGCCACCTCGCGGAGCCGGTGCGGCCGCCGGTGCGTCGTCGCCTCGTCCACGCGGCGGAGGCTACGGGGCCGGTAGCGGCCCGTGCCCGGGCTCGGAGCCGTCGGGGACGTGGCGCTCGGTCCCGGCGCCCACCGGCTCGCCGCAGACGTCGCACACCCACGAGGCGGTGATGCGGTGCCCGTGGTGGTGCAGCTCGGCCGGGGGTGCATCGGCGACGTGGCGGTCGCCCCACTGCATGAGCGCCTGCAGCACCGGCAGCAGGTCGCGGCCCGCCCGGGTCAGGTGGTAGTCCGAGCGCGGCGGGTTCCGGCTGTACTCCCGCCGCTCCAGCACCCCGGCGTCCACCAGGGCGGTCAGCCGGGCGGCCAGCCGTTCCCTCGGCGCGCCGGTGCCGCGCAGGATCTCGCTGAACCGGTGCGCACCCAGCGACACCTCGCGCACGACGAGCAGGGCCCATCGGTCACCGACGACGTCGAGTGCGCCCGCGATGGAGCAACGCCGGCCCGGGAGCTCGTCCAGTCGCGTCGTCATGGCACCAGGTTCGCATACCGAACCAACTGGTGTAGCGTCCCCACCCAGTCGGTTCGGAAGTCGAACCACAGTTCCGCCGAGAGGACCCCATGACCCTCGCCACCGGCCGCCGGCTCGTCTTCGACCCCAGCTGGCGGTCGTTCACCCACACGCAGGGCGGCCTGGTCGTCGGCCACCTGCTCGCCGCCGCTGCCGAGCTCGCCGGGGCGCCGCCCCGCGCGGTGACCGCGCACCTGCTCGGTGGGGTCGCCGCCGACGTCGAGGCGGTGGTCGCGGCGACGGCCGACCGGCTCGGCCGCACCGGGAGCGTGCGCAGCGAGCTGGCGCAGGACGGCGCCCTGCGGGCGGTGGCGCAGGTGCTCACCCTCGCGCGACCGGCGTCCCCGGGCGTCGAGCACTGGCCGCCGGTGGAGCTGCCGCGGGTCGCCGACGGCGTTCCGTTCGAGCTGCCGCGCGAGTACGTGCCGGTCGCCGAGCACACCGAGATCCGGGCGCTGGACGCGTCGCGACCACTGGCCGGCGGGGCCGAGCCCCGGCTGCACGCCTGGGTGCGCATCCGGGGCGGGGAGCTGGAGCCGCTGGTGCAGCTGGGCGTGCTCCTCGACGCGCTGCCGCCGTCGCTGTTCGCCGTCCGCACCGTGCCGGCGGCGATGCCCACGGTCGAGCTGACCGCGCACCTGGCGGGTCCGGCGCCGGTGCCCGGGGCGTGGGTGCGGGTCGACCAGCGCACGGTCTGGTGCGACGACGACGCAGCCGTCGACGAGGTGGAGCTGCGGGCCGAGGACGGTTCGCTCGTCGCCCGCGGTCGGCAGACCCGGCGGCTCCTCGGTCCCTGAGCCGCCCGGCCGGAACCGCTCAGGCGGTCCGCGGAGCACGCCCCGGGGGCCCGGCGACGGAGGGGCGCTGCCGGCGCACCTCGGCCAGGAACGCCACCGGGTCGTCGGCGAACAGCCGGACGGCGCGCACCTCGCCGGTGAGCTCCGGCAGGCGGACGACGACGGGCCGGTCGAGCACGATGTCGACGTTCGTCTGGTCGTGCATCCACAGCTGGAGGGTGGCCGCGCCGTCGTCACCCCGGGCGAACCGCGGCGCCTTCTCCGGCCGCGTCCGCGACCGCCGGGCCACGGAGCCGATCACGTCCCACGGCACCTGGAGGTCGACGTCGGTCGAGAACCGGACGGTGATGCCCTCCGGGCCCACGGCGTGCGGCCGGGTGACCAGCCCCGCGAGGTAGCCGAACATCCACACCAGGCCCCAGATGCCGAGCGCGAGCAGGGGGTAGCGGACCAGCGGCCAGTGCTGGGTGAGGACGTCGACGGCGACCAGCTCGATCGCGGACACCACGATGAACGTGATGATCACCGGCAGGACCACCCGGTGGTAGGGAAAGGCGGTCACCCCGGCCGGCACCCGGGGGCGGCGCAGCACGAACCGGGAGAGGCTCTGCCAGACCCCGACCTCCAGCTGGACCGCGCGCGTCCCCAGGTACCGGAGGCGCTGCCGGCCCGTGCGCCGTTCGGGGGCGGTCACGACCGGGCTCCCGGGTCCATCAGCTCGTGCAGCCGGGCGGCGATGGTGTCCAGGTCGGTGCGGAACCGCTCCAGCCGGTCGGCGTCGAAGCCGGCCACCAGGTGCGCAGCGATCCGGCGGTGGTCGGCGTCCATCTGCCCGGTCGCCCGGGCGCCCAGCTCGGTGAGGGTCACCAGCGTGATCCGCCGGTCGGTGGGGTGCGGCTCGCGGCGGACGTACCCGCGTTCCTCCAGCGCGTCGACCAGGCCGGTGATGTTCCGCGGGGTGACGCCGAGCGCCGTCGCCAGCGCGCGCTGGCTGGACGGGCCGCGGCAGTGCACCTCCCAGAGGAGGTGGGTGCGGGCCGGGGTGAGACCGGCCGGTTCCAGCTCGCGCGCCACGTCGTCCTGCACGAGGAGCGCGATCTCGAGCAGGCGGTCGAAGACCCGCACGTCCGAGGACATGTCGTGAAGCTGCTACACGATTACCTCACTGCACAGGCTCAGCCCTCCAGCAGGCCGGCCTCGTGGGCGAAGATGGCGGCCTGGGTGCGGTTGGTCAGGTCCAGCTTGGTGAGCAGCCGCGAGACGTAGTCTTCACCGTCGCCTCGCTGACGAACAGCCGACGGGCCAGCTCGGCGTTGGGCTCGCCGGTGCCGAGCAGCGCGAGCACCTCCCGCTCGCGGTCGGAGAGCCCGGCGATCCGCTGCAGCGCCTGCGCCTTGCGCGGGGCGGCGCGGCGGTCGACGTAGGACTCGATGATCGCGGCGGTGACGGCGGGGGAGAGCGTCGCCGTCCCGTCGGCCACCGCGCGTACCGCGGCGGCGATCTCGCGGGGCGGGGTGTCCTTGAGCAGGAAGCCGCCGGCGCCGGCGGCCAGCGCCGCGTGCACGTACTCGTCGACGTGGAAGGTGGTGAGGACGGCGACCGTGGGTGGCTGCGGCAGCGCGAGGATCTGCTTCGTGGCCGTCAGACCGTCCATCACCGGCATGCGGACGTCGATCAGCACGACGTCCGGCCGCAGCTCGCGGGCCGCGTCGACGAGGGCCTGGTCGAGGGGCGGACCGGGCGGGGCACCGTGGTGCTGCCGTCGGCGTCCCCCGTGCCGCCGTCGTCCCCCGTGCCGCCGTCGTCCCCCGTGCCACCGCCGCCCCCGGACCCGGCCCGGCTGCCGCAGCCGACCAACCGCCCCGTCGCCGAGGGCGAGATCGACCTCTCGCCGGGGGTGCCCGACCTCGCGGCGTTCCCGCGGGCGGCGTGGCTGCGGGCCGAACGGGCGGTGCTGCGCGACGCGACGGCGGCCGACCTCGGCTACGGCGATCCGCGGGGCAGCGCGCGGCTGCGGCGCGAGCTGGCCGGGTGGCTGGGGCGCACCCGCGGCCTGCGCACCGACCCGGACCGGATCCTCGTCGTCGCCGGGGTGGCGCAGGCGCTGGCGCTGCTGGCGCAGACGCTGCGCTCGCGCGGGGCGGGCTCGATCGGGGTGGAGGACCCGGGGTCGCGGGGCGCGCGGGGGGGAGCTCGCGCACTGGGGGCTCCGGCCGGTCGGGGTGCCGGTGGACGACGACGGCCTCGTGGTCTCCGCCCTGCCGTCCGTGCCGGCGGTGATGGTGACGCCGGCGCAACAGTACCCGACCGGGGTCGTGCTGTCGCCGGACCGGCGGCGGGAGCTGCTGGCGTGGGCGCGCGACGGCGGGCTGGTGGTCGAGGACGACTACGACGCCGAGCACCGCTACGACCGGGCGCCGGTGCCGGCGCTGCAGCCGTCGGCGCCGGAGCACGTGGCGCACGCCGGGAGCACGTCGAAGACGCTGGCGCCGGGCATGCGGCTGGGCTGGCTGGTCGCGCCGTCGCACCTGGATGCCGACCTGGTGGCGGCGAAGCACGCCAGCGACCTGGGCAGCCCGGCGCTGCCGCAGCTCGTGCTCGCGGAGCTGCTGGGGTCGGGGGCGTACGACCGGCACCTGCGGCTGGTGCGGACCCGGCAGCGGGCCCGACGGGACGCGCTCCTCGGGGCGCTGAGCCGGTTCCTGCCGGGGGCCCGGGTGGCGGGGATCGCGGCGGGGCTGCACCTGCTGGTCACGTTCCCGGGGCTGGACGCCGATGACGTCGCGCTGGCCGACGCGGCGCGGGGGGCGGGCGTGGTCGTCCACCCGCTGTCGTGGCACCGGCTGACCCCGGGCGACCCCGGGCTCGTCCTCGGCTACGCCGCCACGTCCCCCGACCGCCTGCACGTCGCCGTCGAGCGGGTGGCCGCCGCCCTGCGGCAGGGCCCGCCCGGGTGAGGACGGGGCCCGCCGGTGGTCAGGCCTTGGTGCCGTGCGCCGCCTTGGACAGCGGCTCCCACGTGCGCCACTCGGCGAGCCGGGACTCGTAGTCGCGGGTGGCGATCGCCAGCGGGCCGTCACCGAAGAAGATCCGGAGCGGCGGGTTCTCCATGTCGACGAGCTGCAGCACCGCCTCGCGGGTGGCCAGCGGGTCGCCCGGGTTGCCGGTGCGGGCCCTCCGCTGCTCGGCGGCCTTCTCGCGGAAGGCGTCGTAGGCCGGGTTCGGGGTGGCGTGCTTGGCCGAGGCGCCGCCCCAGTCGGTGGCGTAGGCGCCGGGCTCGATGATCGTGACCTTGATGCCGAAGTCGGCGACCTCCGCGGCCAGCGACTGGCTGAAGCCCTCGAGGGCCCACTTCGAGGCGTTGTAGATGCCGATGTTCGGGAAGGCGCTGACCCCGCCGATGCTGCTGACCTGCAGGATGTGGCCCGAGCCCTGCGCGCGCATGTGGGGCAGCGCGGCCT
Organism: Blastococcus sp. SYSU DS0552; assembly: GCF_054050815.1. Lineage (NCBI taxonomy): Bacteria > Bacillati > Actinomycetota > Actinomycetes > Geodermatophilales > Geodermatophilaceae > Blastococcus > Blastococcus sp. SYSU DS0552. Next base: position 35,809 of record NZ_JBJHAB010000026.1, on the reverse strand, counting down.
GGGTGACGAACAGCGCGCCGAAGACGTTGGTGTCGAACTGGGCGCGGGCCTCGGCCTCGCTGATCTCCTCGATCATGCCGAACTGGCCGTAGCCGGCGTTGTTGACGACGACGTCCAGCCCGCCGAAGTGGTCGTGGGCCTGCCGCACGGCGGTGAAGGCGGCGTCGCGGTCGTCCACGTCCAGGCGGATCGGCAGCACCCGGTCGCCGAACTGCTGCACCAGGTCGTCGAGGCCGGCCGTGTCGCGGGCGGTGGCGGCAACCGAGTCGCCGCGTTCGAGGGCGGCGATCGACCACTCGCGGCCGAAGCCGCGGGATGCGCCGGTGATGAACCAGGTCCTAGGCATGCGGGGTCTCCTTCGTGGGCGTCCGCCGTCGTCAGCGCCGGTGCTCCCCGTCCTGTTCCGCTCGTTCCCGCGGGAACGAGCCGAGGGCCGCCTCCCCGGTCGGGAAGACGGCCCTCGGCGTGCGGGTGCTCAGCGTCGAGCGGCCACCAGCTCGTCGTCGGAACGGGCCGCGGGCTCCCGCCGCTCGAGCGCCGCGCCCTCGATGTCGACGTCGGGCAGCGCCCGGTCCAGCCAGCGCGGCAGCCACCAGGCCGCCTTGCCCAGCAGCGTCATCACGGCCGGCACGAGCGCCATCCGGACGACGAAGGCGTCGACCAGCACACCGAACGCCAGCGCGAAGCCGATGCTCTTGATGGTGGCGTCGTGGCCGAGGATGAAGCCGCCGAACACCGAGCCCATGATCAGCGCGGCCGCCGTCACCACGCGGGCGCCGTGGCGGAAGCCGCCGATCACCGCCTCGCGCGGCTCGGTGCCGTGCACGTGCTCCTCGCGCATCCGGCTGACCAGGAACACCTCGTAGTCCATGGCCAGGCCGAACAGCAGGCCGATGAGCAGGATCGGCAGGAAGCTCAGCACCGGCCCGGTCTGCTCGACGCCCAGCAGGTCGGCCAGCCAGCCCCACTGGAAGACCGCGACCAGCGCGCCGAAGGTGGCGGCGAGGCTGAGCAGGAAGCCCAGCGTCGCCTTGATCGGGACCAGGATCGAGCGGAAGGCGAGCATCAGCAGCAGGAACGCCAGCCCGACGACGACGGCGAGGAACACCGGCAGCGCGTCGGCGAGCTTCTCGGAGATGTCGATGCCCAGGGCGGTGTTGCCGGTGACCGCCAGCTCCGAGCCGGTGCTCTCGACCAGGTCGGGGCGCAGATCGCGGATGTCGCCGACGAGGTCCTCGGTGCCGGCCGCGGTCGGCCCCTCGGCCGGGATGACGGTGAGGATCGCGGTGTCCCCGGCCTGGTTGGGCACCGGCGGGGCGACGGCGGCCACCCCGTCCAGCTGGCCGACGGCGGCCGCGGTCTCGGCGAACGCGGCCTGGGGGTCGTCGGCGTCCGTGGCGTCGATGACCACGGTGAGCGGGCCGTTGAAGCCCGGGCCGAAGCCCTCGGCGAGCAGGTCGTAGGCCTGCCGCTGCGTGGTCTCCTCACCCAGGTCGCCCTCCGAGGGCAGCCCGAGGCGCAGGTCGAGCGCCGGCAGGGCGACGACGCCGAGCCCCACGACGGTGGCCAGCAGGACGGCGATCGGGTAGCCGGTGACCGTGCGGGCCCAGCGGGTGCCGGCCGACTCCTTGGTGGCGAGCGCGGCCTGGCGGCGGCGCAGCCCCGGCACCGCCCAGCGGTTGAACCGGTCGCCGGCGAAGCCGAGCAGGGCGGGGACCAGCGTCAGGGCGACGAGGACGGCGATGCCGACCATGCCGGCGGCGACCAGGCCCATGGTGGTGAGGAAGGGGATGCCGACGACGGTGAGCCCGGCGAGGGCGATCATCACCGTCAGACCGGCGAAGACGACCGCGCTGCCCGCGGTGCCGACCGCCCGCCCGGCGGACTCCCGGGCCGGCATCCCGGTGGCCAGCTGCTCCTTGTGCCGGATGGTGATGAACAGCGCGTAGTCGATGCCGACGGCCAGGCCGATCATCAGGCCGAGGGTGGGGGTGGTGCTGGTGAGGTCGACGACCGCCGAGAGGGCCAGCACGCCCGACATCCCGACGCCGACGCCGATCAGCGCGGTGAGCAGCGGCAGCCCGGCGGCCAGCAGCGACCCGAAGGTGACCGTGAGGACGACCATCGCGACGAGGACGCCGATCGCCTCGGCGGCGCCCTGGGCGGGGATGGCCTGGGTGGCCTCGCCGCCGAGCTCGACCCGCAGGCCGGCGTCCTCGGCGCTCTCGGCGACGTCGATCAGCTCGGCGCGGGCGTCGTCGGTGATCTCGTCGACCTGCACGCCGTAGGTCACCGTGGCGTAGGCGACCGAGGCGTCGGGGGAGACGGCCTGGGTCTGGAACGGGTCGGTGGCCGTGGCGACCTGCTCGGCCTCGGCGGCCTCGGCGACCGCCTGCTGGATGGCGGCGGTGAGCTCGGGGTCGGTGACCGCGCTGCCCTCGGGGGCGGCGAAGACCATGCGGGCGGTGGCCCCGCTGGCGCCGCCGCCGGGGAATCGCTCCTGCAGCGTCTCCATCGCGGTGACCGACTCGACGCCCGGGATGGAGAGCTGGGCGTCGGCGTCGCGGCTGAAGGCGCCGGCCAGGCCACCCAGGAGGACGAGGGCGAGCACCCAGGTGGCGAGGACGGTCTTGCAGCGGTGGAAGGCCCAGCGTCCGAGACGGTGGAGGAGGACGGCCACGTGTGCGCTCCGGGGGTCGAGGGTGCGTCGTCGGCTCGCTGGCGCCTAGCCGATCGGCAAGCATGCTACTAGCCGATCGGCTAGGTGAGGGATGAGTGGTGTCACGTAGGGCGGTGTCTACGCTGTGCCGGTGACGAGCGCGGGAACCGCAGGCAGCGGCCGGTCGGCCGGCGCGCAGCGGGTGCTGGACGCCGCGCTCGACCTGTTCAGCGAGCACGGGTTCGAAGGGACCTCGCTCCAGGACATCGCCGACCGGCTGGGCGTCACGAAGGCCGCCGTCTACTACCACTTCCACACCAAGGACGAGATCCTGCTGGCGCTGGTGGAGCCGGCGTTCGACGAGCTGCTCGTGCTGGCCGAGTCGGGTGCGCGGTCCGGCCGCGGGCGGGGCGTGGAGGTCGCCGGCTACGTCGACTACCTGCTGCGGCACCGCCGCGTCGCGGCGTACCTGACCCGGGACGCCACCGCCATGAGCCGACCGGGCCTGGTGGAGAAGGGCACGAAGCTGCGCGGGCAGGTCGAGGCGGGGCTGCTCGGTGCGGACGGCGACGCGCTGGGGACCGTGTGGGGCGCGGCCACCCTGCAGGCGCTGGCCGGGGCGCTGCTGGCCGCGCCGCCGGACGTGCCGGAGGAGTGGCTGCGCGAGGAGCTCACCGAGCTCGGCGCCCACCTGCTCGCCGGCTACCGGAAGGCCGCCCGCCGCCGCGGCGCCGCGGGCTCTCACACCGCCATGAAGCCGGAGCGATAGGCGAGGACGACGGCCTGCGTGCGGTCCCGGGTCCCGGTCTTGGCCAGGACGGCGGCGACGTGGCTGCGCACGGTCTCGACACCGACGACCAACTGGGCGGCCATCTCGGCGTTGCTCAGGCCGGCGGCCATCAGCCGCAGCACCTCCTGCTCGCGCGCGGTGAGGCGGGCCAAGCCGGGATCGTCCGTGGTGCCCGACGACCGGATTCGCCGGCGGGCCAGCTCCCGGACGGCTTCGGGGAAGAGCAGGGACTCGCCGCGGGCCACCGTGCGGATGCCGTGCAGCATCTCCTCGGGCGTGGACCGCTTGAGCAGGAACCCGTCGGCGCCGGCCGCGAGCGCCTCGAAGACGTGGTCGTCGTTGGTGAACGTCGTGAGCACGAGAACCCGGGCCGCCGAGCCCGCGCGCACGAGCGCCCGCGTGGCCGCGATGCCGTCCATCCGCGGCATCCGCACGTCCATGAGGACGACGTCGGGGGAGGTGCGCCCGACCAGGTCGAGCACCTCGGCGCCGTCCCCCGCCTCCCCGACGACCTCCATGTCCGGCTCGCTGCCGACGACCGCGGCCAGCCCGCGGCGGATCAGCGGCTCGTCGTCGACCAGTGCCACCCGCAGGCTCATCGATGCCCTCCGCGCGCGTGCACGGGCAGGTGCACCTCGAGCCGCCAGCAGCCGTCGTCCCCGGCGCCGGCGCGCATCGAGCCGCGCAGGTCCCGGACGCGCTCCTCCACACCGACCAGCCCCCGGCCGCCGCGGGCCTCCGCGGGCACGGTGCCGCGGGCGGTGTTGGTCAGGCGCAGCCGCAACTCACCGCCTCCGGCGCGCACCTCGAGCCGGCCCGCTGCGCCAGGCGCGTGACGCAGCACGTTGGTGAGGCCCTCCTGCACGATCCGGTAGGCCTCCCGGGAGACGACCGCGGGCAGCCCGTTCACGTCTCCCGCGACGTCGACCGACACCTGCACGCCCGCTGCCCGGGCATCGGCGACCAGCGGCTCGAGGTCTCGGAGGTCGGGCGCCGGGGCGACGTCCTCCGGGGTGCCCTCGTCCTCGCGGAGCAGCCCGAGCACGTGGTCGAGGTCGACCATGGCCCGGCGGGCGGCGTCCTCGGTGGCGCGGATCGCCTGCTCGGCGGCTGCCGGGTCGCGGGCGAGCAGCCGGCGCGCGGCCCCTGCCTGCACGCTGGCCAGGCTGAGTGCGTGCCCGACGCTGTCGTGCAGCTCGCGGGCCAGCCGGTCGCGGCCGGCGAGCAGTGACACCGACGCTTCCGCCGCGGCGAGCCGCTCGGCGGCCGGATCGGCGAGCAGCCGCGGGGCGAGGGCCGCGATGGCGCGTCCCAGCAGCTCCCCGCCGACGAGGCAGACCACCGCGATCCCCGCGGCCACGGCCACCCGGGCAGGCACCGCCTCGGGCGGCGAGACGCCCGGGAGGATCGACTCGCCCAGCCCGTCGGGGGCCGCGGCGACGACGGCGGCGGTCGGCAGGCCGATCACCAGCAGGGCTCCGGCCAGCGAGCCGGCGGCGACGTGGGCCACCAGCAGGACGGCGCTGCGTCCACGCTGGGCCCGGGTGGTGGCGGGGCCCGGGCGTTCCTGCGAACGTCCGGTGAGCAGCCCGGCGACGGCCGCGCCCTCGATGGAGCGGACCTCGGCCAGGGTGCCGATCGCGGCGACGGGTGCGGCGAGGACCAGCCCGGCCAGCGGGACGAGGAGGAGGACGGGCACCCCGGCGGTCGAGAGCAGGGAGACCGGCCAGGCGAAGACGACGCCGACGGCCAGGCCGATCGCGCCACCCAGCAGGAGGTAGACCCACCGGTGCAGCGAGCGACGGATGGCGGCGGCCGTCGTCCCTCGCTGCACCGGTGCATCCTCGCAGCGGATCGCCGTCACGGGAGCACGGAGAGCGCCGGGTCCCCCTGACCGCACACGCGGCAGGCGCCGCGGCAACGGTAGGCGTACGCGGTCACCGCCGCGGCGAGAGCCAGCCCCCACGGCAGGGTGGGGAAGATCAACAGCAGTGCCGCCTGCATGCCGTCCCCCGCGGTGAGGCCCTCGATGCCGGCGACGACCAGGCCGGGGCTCGCGGCCAGCAGCACGGCGGCGACCAGGCCACCGGCGAGGACCGGCACGCGGACCGGCACCGGCCGTCCGCGCAAACCGGGGACCCAGCCGGGCCACACCTCGCCCCAGGGGCGGATGAGCCCGACGGTCAGCACGGCACCGCCGAGGGCGGCGAAGCCGAGCAGGAGGCCGAACAGCCGGGTCGCCGTCTCCAGCTCACCGCCCTGGGGAAGACCCAGCGGCCACGGCGTCAGCCAGGTCATGCGGAGAAGGGCGTAGGGCAGCGGTCCGGCGACGGCGATCCACGTCGCGATCCGCCCCCACCGCAGCGCCTTCGTGGGCTCGGTCCAGCGGGCGGCGGGGCGGCCGCACACCGTGCAGCGTCCGGCCACCGCGCGACGGAGGAGGACGGCCACCGCCCCCCACAGGAGGGCTCCGCCCAGGACGAGGGTGAGGTGCGCCGGCACGAGGGCGTTCGCTGCCAAGCCGTCCGCGAGCTCGGAGCCAAGCGTCACGAGGGTGTCCCACCCCAGCGCGCCGAAGACCACGCCGGCGACGAGCAGGGCGACCACGCCCAGCAGCCAGGGCCGGGCCCGGCGGTCGCGGACCGAACCGACCACGAGGACGACGACGAAGGCCGCAGGGGCGATGATGGCGCACAGGTAACCGACCAGCGACAGCACGCCGAGGTCGGCCGACACCGCGCCCAGCAGCGCCGCCTCGAGGGCCATCAGCAGGGGCAGCGCGGGAGTCCCCGGCCGTCCGCGCGCCACCACGGCCAACACCAGGCCGGCGGCGGCCAGCCCGATGACCGTCCAGGTGGTCACGGCTGGCGGGAGGAGGGCGACCAACCCGAACCGGTCGTCGTCGTCGAACGCGGGGAGGCTGCCGGGGTCGAGCAGCCAGCGCAGGCCGAACACCAGGTGCAGGGCGCTCCAGGCGGCCGCGGCCAGCAGGACGCGGTCGAGCAACGCGATCGATCGGGAAGGTGTGGCTTCGGGAGCCGGCGGGTGGTCATGGGCGATGGTCACGGCGACCTCCGGGATGCGGCCCGGGCCGTTCCCAGGCACATCCCCAGGCTCGTGAGCCGGCGGTGCCCGCTGCTCCCCCGCGCGGGGGATCTGCCTCCGCTGGGCGGGTGGTTCAGCCGTCGAGCAGGCGGGCCTCCGGGGCGGGGATCGCCGCCTGCGTGCGGTCGCTCAGGGGGGTCAGGCGGGGTGCCCGCGCCCGTGCAGCGCGGGCACCCCGATGGCGTGCTATCTCCGGCCGAGGCGGTAGCCGACGAGGACGCCGATCAGGGTCAGCACGGCGCCGCCGACGGCGCCGAGCGCCAGGGTCTGCACGTCGCCCGGCGTTCCCGCGGGAACGCCGGCCTTGCCCGCGAAGACCGTCGGCGCGGCCTCGCCCACCGGGGCGGCGTGCTTGCCGGCGACGTCCGCCTCCGTCACCGCGGTCGGGCCCACCGCAGCGGCCGGCGGAGCAGCGGCGACCGGCACCGCGACACCCGTCAGCTCGTCGTCGATCGCCTTGAAGAACTGGCCGGCCATCCGCTTGGCCACACCGGTGATCATCCGCTGGCCCACCCCGGCCACCGGCCCGCCGATCACGGCGTCGGCCGAGTAGGTCAGGTTGGTCTTCCCGTCACCGGCGTCGTCCAGGTTGATCGTGACCGTCGCCCGCGCGTTCCCCGGCGCACCCGCGCCCGACGCGTGCATCACGTAGGACGACGGCCGCTGCTGGTCCGACAGCCGCACCTCGCCCGCGTACGTGCCCTTGATCGCGCCGACGCCGACGGAGACGTTCATCTTGTACTCGTCGTCCCCGACCTGCTGCAGCGACTCGCAGCCCGGGATGGTGCGCGCCAGCACGGCCGGGTCGGTGATCACCGCCCACACCTTCTCCGGGTCGCCCGAAAGAACCGCAGAGCCGTCGAGGTTCACGCCATCACTCCAGTCCCCGCGCGGCGCTCGGCCGCGGCGGTCTTCTCCGAATCGGGGGAACGCACCAGGTCGTACAGCTCGGTGGGCGAGATCGGCATCGAGGCGATCCGCCGGCCCACCGCGTCCTCGATCGCCGAGGCCAGCGCCGCCGTCCCCGGGATCACGCCGGCCTCGCCGGCGCCCTTGATGCCCAGCGGGTTCAGCGGCGACGGCGTCTGCTGGTGGTCGATCACCACGTCGGGGATCTCCGAGGAGTACGGCATCAGGAAGTCCATGAACGAGGCGTTTTGCAGCTGGCCGTCGCCGTCGTAGGCCATCCGCTCGTACAGCGCCCCGCCCACACCCTGGGCGACGCCGCCGTGCACCTGGCCCTCGACGATCATCGGGTTCACCACGTTGCCGCAGTCGTGCACCACCGCGTACTTCACGACGTCGATCTCCCACGTCGCCGGGTCGATCTCCACGATCGCCGCGTGCGCCCCCGACGCGAACGTCGAGCGGATCGGCGAGTAGTAGTCGCGGTGCTCCAGCCCCGGCGCGTCACCCGCGGCGATGGGCGGCTTCGAGTCGTCCCCGGCCTTGGCGAACTGCGTCGCCTGCCTCGCGGCCTCGTCGAAGGCGTACCGCAGCGGGTTGGACAGGACGGCGACGGTGCGCAACGGGATCGACGTCCCCGGCACGCCCTTGACCTGCACCAGGCCCTCGTCGATCTCCAGGTCCTCCGGCGAGGCCTCCAGCACGTCGGCGGCGATCCGCAGCGCCTTCTCCCGCACCCCGCGGGCGGCCAGCGCGATCGCGTTGCCGCTCATCACCGCGGCCCGCGAGGCGAACGTGCCGACGGCGTACCCGAAGCGGCGGGTGTCGCCGGTGGTCACCTCGACGTCCTCGATCGGCACCCCGAGCTCGGAGGCCACGATCTGCGCGAACGCCGTCTCGTGGCCCTGCCCCTGCGAGGTCAGGCCGGTCGAGACGAGCACCTTGCCGCTGCCGAGCACCTGCACGTGCCCGCCCTCGTACGGGCCGGGCCCGGTGCCCTCCACGTACATGGCCATGCCGACGCCGAGCAGCTTCCCGCGCGCCTCGGCGTCGCGGCGCAGCTCCTCGGCGGCGTCCCAGCCGACGAGCGTCTTCAGCTTGTCCATCAGCCCCGGGTAGTTCCCCGAGTCGTAGATGACCGGCCGGCCGTCCTGGAACGTCAGGTGGTGGTCGTAGGGGAACTGGTCGGGCTGGATCAGGTTCCGCTCGCGGACGACGGCGCGGTCCAGCCCGAGCTCATCGGCGATGCGGTCCATGGTCCGCTCCATCGCGTAGCAGCCCTGGGGCCGCCCGGCGCCGCGGTACGGCGTCACGATGACGGTGTTGGTGAACACCGACTCGACGATCACCCGGTACACCGGGATCGCGTACGGCCCGACCAGCTGGGTCGCCGTCACGATCGGCACGATGATCCCGTAGGGCGTGTAGGCGCCGTTGTCGTGCCAGATGTGCACGTCGAGGGCGGTGATGCGGCCCTCGTCGTCGTAGCCGACGGTGATCTCCTGGCGCTGCTGCCGCTCGTGCGCGGAGCCGATGAAGTGCTCGCGGCGGTCCTCGGTCCACTTCACCTCCTGGCCGAGCGCGATCGCGGCCATCGGCACCAGGAGCTCCTCGGGCCACGGGTGCACGATCTTCACGCCGAAGCCGCCGCCGACGTCGGGCGCGATCACCTCGACCTTGTCCAGCGAGAGGTCCAGCTTCGCCGCGATCGCCGCGCGCACCGACGTCGACGCCTGGGTGCTCGTGTAGACCCGCAGCGAGGAGTCGTCGGCGTCCCACTTCGCGTGCACGCCCTTGCCCTCCATCGGCATGCAGGCGCTGCGCTCGATGTACTGGGTGAAGCTCATCGTGCGGGGCGAGGCGGCCAGCACCGGCTCGACGTCACCGGTCTCCTGGTGGTGCCGGGCCGCGACGTTGTCGGGGATCTCCTCGTGGACGGCGTGCTGCGCGGCGCGGGCGGCGTCCACACCCACGACGACCGGCTGCTCCTCGTAGGTGACGACGATCTTCTCGGCGGCGTCCTCGGCGATGTACCGGTCAGTGGCGATGACCATGACCACCGGCTCGCCGACGTGGTTGACCTCGCCGTTGGCGAGCGGGAAGCCGGTGCGCGGCGCGGTCAGCTGCGGGTGCGGGATGAGCACCGGCAGCGGCTCGGCCATCGGGCCGGTGAGGTCCTCGTACGTGTAGATCGCGACCAGGCCCTCGACGTCGAGCGCCTCGTCCACGTCGATGGAGACGATGCGGGCGTGCGCGTGCGGCGAGCGCACGAACGCCGCCGCCAGGGCCCGGGACCCGATGTCGTCCAGGTAGCGGCCCTTGCCGGTGATCAGCCGCTGGTCCTCGCGCCGGCGGACCGGCTCGCCGAAGAGCTTCGTCGTCACCGCTCGCCCCTCTCAGGCATAGGAAGCTTTACCTGCGTTTCCAGCCCCAGGACGTAGGGATAGCTTCCTATGCCCGGGGTGGCCGGTGGCATCAGGCGTCCTTCATCGCGGCGGCCGCGGAGTGCACGGCCTTCTTGATGTTGGCGTAGCCGGTGCACCGGCAGAGGTTGCCGCCGACCATCTCGTCGACCTCCTCCTCGGTGAGCTCGGCCGAGTTGTCGCGGCCCTCGAGCCCGGCCGCGATCGTCATCAGGAAGCCCGGCGTGCAGAACCCGCACTGCAGCGCGTGGCACTCGCGGAACGCCTCCTGCACCGGGTGCAGCACCTGCCCGCCCTGGTGGTCCTCGCGCGCCAGCCCCTCGACGGTGCGCACCTCCGACCCGTCCACCTGGACGGCGAGCATCAGGCACGAGCGCACCGGGGCGCCGTCCACGATCACCGTGCACGCCCCGCAGACGCCGTGCTCGCAGCCGACGTGCGTGCCGGTCAGCCCGAGGTCGTGGCGCAGCGCGTCCGACAGCAGCCGGCGCACCGGCACCGTGGCTTCACGTGGAACACCGTTCACGGTGACGGTGATCGTCCGTTCGGTGTCGACGGAGGCGGTCATGCGGCGGTCCTCCCAGCAGCTTCGGCGGCAGCCTCGGCCAGCGTTCGCTCGGTCAGCACCCCCACCAGCAGTCGCCGGTAGTCGGCGCTGGCGTGGATGTCGGTGTCCGGGTCGACCAGGGTGCGCGCGAGCGCCCCGGCGGCGGCCCAGTCGGCCTGGTCCACCGGCGAGCCGGCGACGGCCTCGGTCAGGTCGTGCACCTCGGGGGTGAGCCCCACCGAGACGTAGGCGGCGCGGGCCGACTCCACCCGGCGGTCGGCGTCCAGCGTGACGACGACGCCCGCGCCGCAGACCGCGTAGTCGCCCTTGCGGCGGGCCACCTCGGCGAACGCGGTGCCCGCGCGTGCCGGGAGGGCCGGGAAGGTGGCGGAGGTGACGACGGCGCCGCCGGGGATCGACGTCTCCAGCGGACCGACGAAGAAGTCGCGCCAGCCGACGGACTCGGTGCCCGACGTCGTCGCCACCGTGACCGAGCCGTCGGTCAGCGCCAGCACCGACGTCATCTCGCCGGAGGGGTCGGCGTGGGCGATCGAGCCCACCGTGGTGCCCCGGTTGCGGACCGCCGGGTGGGCGACGTTCGCGGTGGCCCGGCCGAGCAGGGGCTGGGTGGCGGCCGCGCCTTCGTGCCGGAGCAGCGCGTCGTGCCGCACGAGGGCGCCCACGGTCACGCCCTCGCCGGTCACCTCCACCGTGTCCAGGCCGGGGATCCGGTTGATGTCGACCAGCGTGGCCGGCGCCGCCAGCCGCATCGACAGCAGGGGCAGCAGCGACTGGCCACCGGCCAGCACCTTGGCGCCGTCCTCGGACAGGAGCGTGAGAGCTTCGTCGAGCGTGCTCGGATCCGCGTAGCGGAAGGGGGCGGGCTTCACCGGCTGCGGTCACCTCCGTGCGTGCTGGAAGACGCCACTCTGTCACCGGCACGAAGCGGGCGAAAGTACCTCAGCGCTAAAACTTCGTTGCGAATTCGCTGCGGGTTCCGGCCCCGTCCCGTTTCCGCTGGGCAGGCGTCGGTAGCGCCGGCCGCCGACGGCGAGCGGGTCGTCGTCGGTCCGGTCCCGTAGCGACCCGGCGCCGCGGGAGCCCGTGCCGGAACGCGCGCCGCCCCCGGTCCCGGACGACGGGTGCTGTCGTCCGGGACCGGGGGCGGCGGGGGAGTGGGTCTAGCGGTCGCGCGTGTCCCTGCCGGGGGTGTGCCCGCCGAGGACGCCGGGGCGGCCGACCTCGTCCACCGACGACGGGTCGGTGCCACCCCGCTCGTCGGCGTAGCCGCCGGCCGGGCCCTCCGCTTCGGCGCCGTGGCCGAACGTGCTGCCGGCGGCGGGGTGCGCCCCCTCGCGCAGCAGTGCGGCCTTCATGTCCGCCGGAGCCAGGGCGCGGGCGATGTGCCAGGCGACGACGGCGACGATCGAGCCGAGCGCGATGCCGTTGAGCACAAACTCGTCGGTGAAGGTGAGGGTCACGTTGCCGATGCCGATGATGATCCCGGCGGCCAGTGGCACGAGGTTGATCGGGTTGGCGAAGTCGACCCGGTTCTCCTTCCAGATCTTGGCGCCGAGCAGGCCGATCATCCCGTAGAGGACGACGGTGATCCCGCCGAGCACCCCGCCTGGGACGATGTTGATCAGGGCGCCGAACTTGGGGATCAGCCCGAGCAGGATAGCCACCAGCGCGGCCACGTAGTAGGCCGCCGTCGAGTAGACGCGGGTGGCGGCCATGACGCCGATGTTCTCGGCGTAGGTGGTGGTGGGGGAGCCGCCGACCGAGGTGGCGACGACGGTCGCGATGCCGTCGGCCGCGACGGCCCGGCCCATGTACGGGTCGAGGTCGCGCTTGGTCATCTCGGCGACCGCCTTCACGTGCCCGGCGTTCTCCGCCACCAGCGCGATCACCGCGGGGATGACCAGCAGGCTGAAGTTCAGCGAGAACGACGGGCCGGTGAAGTCGGGGAGGCCGAACCAGTCGGCGTCGGCGACCGAGTCGAAGTTGATCCGGTCACGGGTGGTCTCGGCGCCGGTGCCGTCGGGCGAGGTGATCTGGCCGGCGGTGGCGTCGAGCAGCACCGACAGCAGGTAGCCGAAGATCAGGCCGAGCAGGATCGAGATGCGGGCCAGGAACCCGCGCAGCGCCAGCGAGGCGACGATGACGAAGGTCATCGTCGCCAGCGCGACCCACTGGTCCTGCGGCCAGTACGTGCCGGCGGCGACCGGGGCCAGGTTGAAGCCGATGAGCATGACCACCGCGCCGGTGACGGCCGGTGGCAGCACCTTGTTGATCAGGCCCAGGCCCGCGAAGTGGATCAGCAGACCGACCAGGGCGAGCACGACGCCGGCCACGAGCAGCGCGCCGACGACGTCGCTGGAGTCGCCGCCGTTGGCCCGGATCGCGGCCACGCCACCGACGAAGGCGGCGCTGGTGCCCAGGTAGCTCGGTACCCGGTTCTTCACGATCAGCAGGAAGATGATCGTGGCGACGCCGCTCATCATGATGGCGAGGTTGGGGTCCAGCCCCATGATGATCGGGAAGACGAAGGTCGCCCCGAACATCGCGACGACGTGCTGCGCGCCGATCCCGACGGTGCGCGGCCAGGAGAGGCGTTCGTCGGGGGCGACGGCCTCTCCCAGTGGGGGCGTCTTACCGTCCCCGTAGAGCTTCCACCCGAACGACATGAGTGCCTCCTCGACGTGCCTGTCCGACTCGGTCCGGCGACGGTCGACGGCTGTCGGCCCGATCGCGAGGCGCCACTGTGTCACTGGGCACACGCCCGGCGGAAGTACCTCAGTGCTAAATCGTTGTTGCATCGAGATGCCGATACTTCACCGCTGAGAGATCTCTCGGTACGGTCCCGGCATGAGCTCCTCAGCCCCTCCCGGTGGAGACGCCGCGGTCTCGGTGCAGCTGCGATCCGGCGTGTACGCCGACTCGGTGAAGCTGATGCAGGTGAGTCGCCGGATCAGCGGCCGCGAGGGCGTCGGCGCCGTCCTCGTCGCCATGGCCACCCCGTTGAACCTCGAGCTCGCGGCCGGCATGGGCCTGGCGCCCGAGGGCGAGACGAGCCCCGAGCAGCTGCTGATCGCCGTCCGCGCGGACGACGAGGAGACGCTGGCCGCCGCGCTCGCCGACGTCGACGCCGCCCTCGCCGAGCGGGAGCGCGCCACCGGCACCGCCGCCGCCATCCCGCACCGCACCGTCGGCGCGGGCCTCGACGAGCTCTCGCCCGAGGCGCCGGCCCTGGCGATCGTCAGCGTGCCGGGCACGTACGCGGTCGCCGAGGCCGCCGACGCCATCGCCGCCGGGCGCAGCGTGCTGGTCTTCTCCGACGGCGTCCCGGTCGAGCACGAGGTCGCGCTCAAGCGCGCCGCCCACGACGCCGGGGTGCTGGTCATGGGCCCCGACTGCGGCACGGCGATCGTCTCCGGCGTCGCCCTCGGCTTCGCCAACGTCGTCCGCCCCGGGCCGGTGGGCCTGGTCGCGGCGAGCGGCACCGGCGCGCAGCAGGTCTCCTGCCTGCTCGACATGGCCGGCGTCGGCGTCTCCCACGTGCTGGGCGTGGGTGGGCGCGACCTCAAGTCGGAGGTCGGCGGCCTGGCCACCCTCGACGCGCTGGCCGCCCTCGACGCCGACCCCGCCACCGAGCGGGTGCTGCTGGTCTCCAAGCCGCCGGCCCCGGAGGTCGCCGCGGCCGTCGAGGAGGCCGCGGCGCGGCTCTCGGTGCCGGTGCGGTCGGCCGCCCTCTCGCCGGAGACCCCCGACCTGACCGCCGCCGTCGAGGCGCTGCTCTCCGACATGGGGCTCGACGTGCCGGTGTGGCCCACCCGGCCCGGGCCCGCCGAGGCCGCCGTCCCCGGCGCGGTGCTCAAGGGCCTCTACTCCGGCGGCACGCTGGCCGACGAGGCGATGCTCGTCGCCGGCCCGGCGCTCGGCGGCATCCGGTCGAACACCCCGCTGCAGCCGGAGCTCGACCTCGGTACGGACCTGTCCGCCTCCGGCCACGTCGTCATCGACTTCGGCGACGACGCCCTGACCGTGGGCCGCGCGCACCCGATGATCGACCCGACGCTGCGGCTCGAGGCGATCGCCGGGGTGGCCGCCAGCGACGAGCCCGCCGTCCTGCTGCTCGACGTCGTCCTCGGGCACGGCGCCGACCCCGACCCCGCGGGGGCGCTGGTCCCCGCGCTGGATGCGGCGCGGGCGCAGAAGCACCTGCCGGTCGTCGTGGCGCTGATCGGCACGGAGGGCGATCCGCAGGGCTGGTCCCGGCAGGCCGACGCCCTCGCCGCGGCCGGCGCCGCCGTCTTCTCGTCCAATGCTGCCGCCACGCGGTACGCCCTCGACCTGCTGGGAGCTTCGGCATGACGCTCGGCAACCTGCTCTCCGGACCGCCGGCGATCGTCGCCGCCGGCGTCGACGTCTTCTCCGACGCGCTGCGCGCCCAGGGCGCCGACGTGCACGACGTCGACTGGCGCCCGCCGGCCTTCGGCGACCCGGCCGACCTCGCCGCCCTCGCCCTCGACGCCCGCCGGGCCGCGGCGAACCGCACGGCCGTGGAGCGCGTGATGGCCGCCGGCTCCGTGCTGGTCGACGTCCGCCCCGCCCGCGAGGTCATCGGCCTGACCGACCGCACGCTCCTGCACTCCGGTCCGCCGCTGGCGTGGGAGAACGCCTCGGGGCCGATGCGCGGTGCGCTGATCGGCGCCTGCCTGTTCGAGGGCTGGGCGGCCGACGTCGAGGAGGCGGAGATCCTCCTCTCCACCGGCGCGGTCACCCTGGACCCCTGCCACCACCACCGCACCGTCGGCCCGATGGCCGGCGTGACCAGCCCGTCCATGTGGATGTGGTGCCTGGAGGACCCGGTCACCGGTGGCAAGGCCTACTGCAACCTCAACGAGGGCCTGGGCAAGGTGCTGCGCATGGGGGCCTTCAACGAGGAGGTGCAGACCCGGCTGCGGTGGATGCGCGACGTCCTCGGCCCGGTGCTGTCGAAGGCGGTGCGCGGCTCGATCGACGCCGGCAACGACCCGCTCGACGTGAAGGCCGTGCTCGCCCAGATGCTGCAGATGGGCGACGAGGGGCACAACCGCAACCGCGCCGGCTCGCTCATGGCGCTGCGCGAGCTGTCGCCGTCGATCGTCGCCAGCGGTGCCTCGTCGTCGGACATCGCCGACGTGCTGCGGTTCATCGGCGGCAACGAGCACTTCTTCCTCAACCTCGGCATGCCGACGGCGAAGCTCGCCCTCGACGCCGCCCGCGGCATCCCCGGCTCGACGATGCTGACCGTGATGTCGCGCAACGGCACGGAGTTCGGCATCCAGACCGCCGGCACCGGCGACCGCTGGTTCACCGGGCCGGCGAACACCCCGGTCGGCCTGTTCCTCGGCGACTACGGGCCCGACGACGCCAACCCCGACATCGGCGACTCCGCGATCATGGAGACCTACGGCATCGGTGGGTTCGCGATGGCGGCGGCGCCGGCGATCGTCCGGTTCGTCGGTGGCACCGTGCCCGACGCGCTGGCGACGACCGAGCGCATGTACCAGCTGACCCTGGCCGAGAACCCGGCGATGGCGATCCCGATCATGGGCTTCCGCGGCTCGCCCACGGGCATCGACGTCCTCAAGGTGGCGCGCACCGGCTGGCTGCCGCAGATCAACACCGGCATGGCCGGGCGGATCGCCGGGACCGGCCAGGTGGGCGCGGGGTTGGTGCAGCCGCCGCAGGAGTGCTTCGAGCAGGCGCTGGCGGCGCTGGCCGAGGAGGCCCGCACCGCCTGACCCCTCCGAATGCGACGAACTCGTGGTCATCAGCCGCGGATGACCACGAGTTCGTCGCACTCGGTCGCTTCGGGGGCTACGGGCGGCCGGTGCCGGTCTGCGGCTTCTCCTCCGGAGCGGCGTCGCCCCCCGCAGCGGGCCGCTCGACGGGGGCCGGAGCGGGGACAGGCGCCGGGGCCGGGGCCGGGGCGGGCTTCGGCGCGGGGGCGGGGGCCGGGGTGGGCTTCGGCGCGGGGGCCGGGGCCGGGGCCGACGGACGCTCGGCGGCCTGGCTCGGGGTCGTACCGGTCCCCGCGGGCTGGTGCGCGGTGCGGGCGTCCTCGCTGACCTGGGCGCCGTCCACCCCGCCGTCCTTCGCGTCCTCGCTGACCGAGGTGCCGAAGTCCGGGACGGTGGGGATGTCGGCGGGGCCGGTGCCCGGCTCGGGCTGCTCCTCGGACGTCGACTCCTCCGTCGGGACCTCCTCGGAGACCGGCTCCGTCGAGGTCTCGGCGTCGGCCGAGTCGGGCACGTCGAACGGGGTGATGGCCTCGATGGTGGCGGCGACACGGTCCTGCACCGGGCCCGGCAGGACACCGACCGCACCGGCCGAGGTCACGCCGGCGACGGCGACACCGAGCCCGGCGGCGGCCTGGGCGACGGCTCCGGCGGCGCCGAACTTGGCGATGGCGGCGGCGAGGATAGTGAACATGCGCGGTCTCCTTCTGAGACGCCCGCGGGCGGCGGTGGCCGCCTTCCGGGCAGTGGGGACCGATTCCGCCGCGGGAGCGGTGGAGTCGGTGAGAAGACCGGTGGCCAGCAGCTCGGCGAGCCCCGCGGAGGGCCGGCCCGGCCGGGAGGACATCTCCCGGACCGAGTCGGCGAACCCCACGAGCGGTGCCGCCTGGACCGGGACGGGGCGTCCGGCCAAGTAGGCCTCGAAGGCCTCGTCGAGCTGGCTGGTGGTCATCTCATCCCCCACATCGCCGGCGCGGTTCACCGGGGTACGCCGGTGCGCTCGAGCTCACTCCGGAGAGTGAGGAGTCCGCGACGCTGCAGCGCCTTCACTGCGCCCACCGAGCGGTCCATCGCCGCGGCGACCTGATCCAGCGAGAGGTCACCCACGATCCGCATGAGGATGACCGCGCGCTGGTCGTCGGGGAGCGTGGCGCACAGCTCGTGCACGGCGCCGGACCCCAGGGCGGCGAGCGCGTCGTCCTCGACGTTGCCGCCCGGGGTCGCGCCGAGCAGGTCGTCGTCTTCAGCGCCGGAGAGCTGGGGACGGCGGCTGCGCCTGCGCCAGTCGTCGACCAGCCGCCGGTGGGCGATCGTGAAGACCCAGGCCCGCAGCGCGTCCTCGTCCCCGTCGAACGAGGACAGGCCGGTGAAGAGGCCGATGAACGTCTCGCTCGCGAGGTCGTCCGGCTCCAGCGCACCGTGCAGCCGCAGGTACCCGGTCACCGACGGCGCGAGGTCGCGGTACAGCACCTCGAAGGCCCAGGCGGCACCCGTGCGGGCGGCCGCGAGGACCTCGGGGAACGTCGTCCCGATCGCCATCGCGCACCTCCTGCCGGCGTGGGGTCAGCCACGTCATCGGCAGGTCGGTGCGGGAACGTGAGCCTCCGAGCCGCCCCGGCCCCCCGGTTTCCTGTCCGCGGGGAGGGGGCGTCAGCGAGGGGTGATGTCAGACCGGGCCGCAGGCGAGCAGGTGGTCGACGGCGGCGGCGAACCCGTCGACGTCGTCGAGCGCCTCGGTGAACGGCACCCGCAGGTCGTAGCAGCCGTTCCGGCCCTGCACACGGAACCGGACGCCGAACCGGTCCAGCCCCAGCAGCCGGACGTCGTCGTGCCGGCCGGCCCAGTGCTGCACCCGGCTCGTCAGCCGGCTCAGCGCAGGGGCCTGCTGCGCCATGAGATCGATCTCCGCGCCGCTGACCACGTCGGGCCGGGCGGCGCGGAAGTCGTCGGGGTCCACCTCGGCGCACGTCCCGGACTCCTCGAGCTCGACCTCGGCCAGGTCCAGTCGCACCAGGGCCACACCCAGGCCCACCTCGAACAGCACCTCCGCGGGCGAGGCGTCGGCGAAGTCCAGCACCAGCTGCGGCGCGTCCTGCTCGCTCACCGGCACCAGCCAGCCGGTGAGCTGCACGAGGCCCCGGACGGGGTGGCGCAGCGGGAGGGGCGCGCGGTCGGCGACGGCCAACCGGGCGGGGACGTCGCCCAGCGGGGAGGAGCGCAGCGCCGCCATCACACCGCCGTCGGTGGGGACGACGAGCAGGACGTCACCGTCGGCCGTCGTCGTCGCGGCCAGCACCTGGCAGGAGCCGACCCCGGCGACGTGCAGGCTGGCGGCGGAGCGCACCGCGACGGTGCGGGCGCGTTCGGCCGCCGGCGGCTGCCGGTCGACGGCCGCGGACGAGTGGGTCGGGCCGGCCGTCATGGACCACCTCGGAGAGCTCGTGGGCGAGTAGTAAGGTGAGCCTAACCAAACCGGAGGTCCCGAGTGAACACGCCCCGTCCCAAGGTCCGGCTCAGCCGCGCGCTGGGCATCCCGCTCACCCCGAAGTGCGTGCAGTACTTCGAGCGCCGCCCGTACCCGCCGGGCGAGCACGGGCGGAAGCGTCGCAAGGACAGCGACTACTCCACCCGGCTCAAGGAGAAGCAGCGGCTGCGCGCGCAGTACGACATCAGCGAGACGCAGCTGCGCGCCGCCTTCGACCGCGCCAAGCGGACCGGCGGGAAGACCGGCGAGGCGCTGATCCAGGACCTCGAGTCCCGGCTGGACGCCACCGTGCTGCGCGCCGGGTTCGCCCGCACCATCTACCAGGCCCGCCAGTTCGTCACCCACCAGCACGTGCTGGTCAACGGCAAGCGGGTCGACCGCCCGTCCTACCGGCTCAAGCCCGGGGACTTCGTGCAGATCGCGGAGAAGTCGCGGACGAAGGAGCCGTTCGTCGTCGCCGCGTCCGGGGCGCACGCCGAGGCGCCGAAGTACCTCGAGGTCCGGCTGACCGACCTGGTCTGCCGCTACGAGCGGACGCCGACCCGCGACGAGGTGCCGGTCGTCTGCGAGGAGCAGCTGGTCGTGGAGTACTACTCCCGCTGACCTCCCCGCGGGAAGGTGCGTACCGCCCGCATCGGCTGCCTGGTGGGCCGGTGCGCGCCTCCCGCCGCCGGATCCACCCTTGCCGTGCGTGCGCGGAGCCGTCAGGCTGCGCCACCATGTGGGCGAGCTCCGGGAACGTGCCGCACGACGCACACGCCGAGCGCTTCCGGTTGACGAGCCCGCCGGAGAACGAGATCCCGGTGGTCCTGCCGCTCGCGGCCGTGCTCGGCCGCAGCGACCACGCGGCGGTCGCGCTCACCCGCGTCGCGGTCTTCTCGACGGGGGTGCTCGTCGACCTCGTCGTCCGCGTGCGTCCCGGCGCCATCCCCATGGTGGACCTGCCCGAGATGGTGTGGCGGAGCGGCGACGGCGCACCGCGGATGCTGATCGGGGTCCAGCTCGCCGACGGCACCCGCCTGGACAACGACCGCCGGCAGTGTCCGATGGCCGGGCTGGCCTTCACCTCGCAGGGCGGCAGCGGCAACGAGCACTCCGTCGACCAGGACTGGTGGCTGGCCCCGCTCCCGCCGGCCGGGCCGGTGCGGTTCGTCGTGCGCTGCCCGGTGCTGGGGATCGAGGAGACGGTGACGGAAATCGACGGGGCGGCCATCCGCCGGGCGGCCGGGGACGTGGTCGAGCTCTGGCCGTGGACACCGCCGGAGCCGGCGCGCGAGGAGTCGGGGCGCCACCCCGACGTGCCGCCGGACAGCTGGTTCGCCGGCTGACGACCAGGCGGCCAGGCGGGCCGCCCAGCAGACCGTCGGCGGCCGCGCAACGGCGCTGGCCCCCCGTGGTGGGGAAAAGGTCGTGCCCAATGCACCCGGTGCGGGCGCGGGTGCGAGGATGCGGGCAGCACGAACGAACGGCCGCCGCCACGGTGGTCCGCCGCGTGCCGGGCCGTCGGGAGGCAGCGCTGAACAGGCACCTGGCGGAGCTGATCCCCGGTGGACCCCGGACGGAGCTGCAGCGGCTGGTCCTCGAGCACGACTGGGGGACGACCGCCCTCGGCCCGCAGGCGGACTGGTCACCGACGCTGCGGACCACGGTCAGCACCGCGCTGAACTCACGCTTCCCGTTCCTGCTGATGTGGGGACCGGAGCTCGTCATGGTCTACAACGACGACTACGCCCCCATGCTCGGCGCCCGGCACCCGGCCGCCCTGGGCCGGTCGGCGCGGGATGTCTGGGCCGACATCTGGCCGGCCCTGGACCCGATGGTCGCCGAGGTCATGGGGGGGCGGGCCACGTACTCGGAGGACCTGCTCCTGGTCATGACCCGCCACGGGTTCGAGGAGGAGACCTACTTCTCCTTCTCGTTCAGCCCGGTGGTCGAGCCGGGCGGCGCGGTCGTCGGCCTGCTCGACACCGTGGTCGAGACCACCCACCGCGTGCTGGCGGCGCGCCGACTCGGCATCCTCCAGCGGCTCGGCAGCCTGCCGCGCGCCTCGCACGGCGACACGACGGAGGCGGTGTCCACCGCGCTCGGGGTGCTCGCCGACGCCCGCACGGACTGCCCGTTCGGGCTGGTCTACCTGGCGGACGAGGACGGGAAGCCGCGCTTCGTCGCCGGGCAGGGCCTCGGCGTGCACGGGGAACTGGCCACCAGTGCCATCCCCGAGCAGGTGCTCCGCGCCATGGCGACCGGCGAGGCGCAGACGGTGACCGGGCTGGCCGGCGTCCTGCCGGGGCTGTCCAGCGTCGGCGCGAGCCCGGCCGGGCAGGCCGACGTCGACACCGCCGTCGCCCTGCCGCTCACGGCCGCCGGCGCCGAGCGGCCGATCGGTGCGCTGGTCCTGGGCGCCAGCCCGCACCTCCCCCTGGACGACGGCTACCGCATCTTCATGGCGTTGGCCGCCGGGCAGGTCGCCGCGGCGGTCGCCGACGCGCAGGCGGTCGTGGCCGAGCGGCGGCGGGCCGAGGAGCGGGCACGGTCCGAACGCGCGCGCGCCCAGTTCTTCACCGACGTCGCCGTCACCCTGCAGCGCGCGGTCCTCGGGCCGACCGCGCTGCCCGAGGGGTTCGCCGTCCACTACGAACCGGCCACCGGCACGCTCGAGGTCGGCGGGGACTGGTACGACGTGGTGGATCTGCCCGGTGGCGGCTATGGCGTGATGGTCGGCGACGTCGTCGGCCGGGGTCTGCCGGCCGCGGCGGTGATGGGCCAGCTGCGCAGCGCCGGCCGGGCGCTGCTGCTGGAGAGCCGGTCCCCCGCCGACGTGCTGTCGGCTCTCGACCGGTTCGCCGCGCTGGTTCCCGGCGCCGCTGTGAGCACGGTCTTCTGCGCCGTCGTCGACCCGCTCGCGGGCATCCTCTGCTACAGCAGCGCCGGGCACCTGCCGGCGATCCTGGTCGAGGAGAACGGTGCCACCTCGCTGCTGGAGGCGGCGAGCGCGCTCCCGCTCGCCGTCGCGGACGGGGACGGGCGCCCGGAGGTCGAAGTGGCCTTGCCCGCCGGCTCGACGCTGCTGCTCTGCACCGACGGCCTGGTCGAGCGGCGGCACGAGGCGCTGGACGAGGGGATCGGCCGGGCGGTCGACGCGCTGGTCGACGGCCGGCACCTCGGCCCCGCCGAGCTGAAGGCGCGGCTCACCGAGCGGCTGCTCGGCGACGCCCCGGACGACGACGTCGCCTTCGTGCTCTTCCGCTGCGGCTGACGCGGGCGCGGTAGCCGGGGATGGACGTCGTCCGGGTGAGCAAGCGACTGTCCTTCGTCCTGCGGCACCGCCCCGAGTCGGTCGGGATCACCCTGGACCCCGCCGGCTGGGCCGACGTCGACGTGCTGCTCGCGGCGCTCCACCTCACCCGCGAGCAGCTCGAGCACGTCGTGGCCGCCGACGACAAGCGCCGGTACGAGCTCCGGGGTGACCGCATCCGCGCCAGCCAGGGGCACAGCGTCGCCGTCGATCTCGGTTACGCGGACGAGACGCCACCGGACGAGCTCTTCCACGGCACCGTGGCGCGTTTCCTGGCGGCCATCCTCGCCGAGGGGCTGCGCCCGGGACGTCGGCACGCGGTCCACCTGAGCGCCGACGTCGTCACCGCCCGCGCCGTCGGGAGCCGCCGCGGCGCACCGGTCGTGCTGCGCGTCGACGCCGCCGCGATGGCCCGCGAAGGCGCGCGGTTCAGCCGCTCGGCCAACGGGGTGTGGCTGGTCGCCGCGGTACCGCCCCGCTACCTGACCGTGCTCGGCGGCTGACCGGTCAGGACGGCACCCGGAGCGCCAGCAGGGCGATGTCGTCGTCGCCGCGGGTGCCCAGCGCGCTCAGCAGGCCGTCGCACATGCGGTCCAGCGGCTCCCGGCCGCGCTCCTCCAGCGCCCGCACCAGCCAGGCGGTGCCGTCGTCGAGGGTCATGCCGCGCCGCTCGACCAGCCCGTCGGTGTAGAGCAGCAGCGTGTCGCCCCGCCGGAGCACCACCTCGTGGTCGGTGCGCGGTGGCCCGTCGGCGGTGCCGGCTCCGAGCAGCCGGTCGGGCTCCCGTTCCAGCACCTCGACGCAGCCGTCGGCCCGCACGACCACCGGGGGCGGGTGCCCCGCGTTCGACCACTGCAGCGGCACCGCGTTCCCGGCCACGCCCCGCGGGTCGACGGACGCCACGGCCACGGTCACCAACGTGTCCAGCCCCAGGCCCTCCAGGACGTCGTCCAGCACGGTCAGCGCGGCGGCGGGGGAGCCGTGCCCGACCCGGGCGAGCGCGCGGAGCATCCCGCGGGTCTGCGCCATGGTGGCTGCCGCGGGCGCGTCGTGGCCGGCGACGTCGCCGATGACCAGCATGGTGCGGCCGTCGGTCAAGGGAAAGGCGTCGTACCAGTCACCGCCGACCTGCGCCTCTCGCGCGCCGGGGAGGTAGCGGGCGGCCGTCTCGAGCCCCGGGACCTGCGGGATGCCGCCCAGCAGCGCCCGCTGCAGCGTCTCGCCGGTGTGGACGGCGGCCCGTGTCGCGGCGGCCTCGGCGCCGAGCCGGGCCACGTGGGCCTCCCGGCGGAGCCGCAGCTCGCAGGTCACCACGGCCAGGATCCCGCCGAGGGCGACGGCGAGCAGCCGGACGGTCTGCGCCACCGCTGTCTCGGCGGTGTACTGCTGGCTGTAGAGACCGAGGAGCGTGGTGACGACGAACGCCGCCGCCGCGTAGGCGACGGTGGCCTGCCGGCTCAGGAAGGTCGCCGACGCCAGCGGGGCGATGACGGTGAGCCCCAGCACCACCTGGCCGCGGCCGGTGATCACCTCGGCGATCACGACGAGCAGCAGCACGATGGCCGGCAGCGCGGTGTTCACACGCCCGAACCGCTTCACCGCATCCCCCTCGTGCCCGCCAGCAGCGCGGCGCGTCCCCTGGTCAACCTAGAGGACGGTGGCGGCCTCGCCGTCGACCCCCGGAGCGGTCAGCCGCCGGTGCCGGGCATCGAGTCCAGGGGCAGGCCGACGTAGAGCATGCCGATGAGGGCCCCGCCGTCGTCCCGCAGCCCGGTGTAGGCGGTGAAGTACGGCCGGTCGGCCACCGTGGCCGCACCGGTGTAGGTCCCGCCGGCCAGTACGGCGGCGAGCACCGGGTTCGGGCGGCCGTCGGGGCCGGTCCGCGCGATGGCGGTGCCGACATTGCGCCGGCCGGCGGGCGTGAGCACCGTCGTCGCCACCCGCACCATGCTCCCGGCCTCGTCGAGGCGCTGGAACAGCGTGCAGCTGCCGCCGACCTGCCGCACCACCTCGTCGACGAGCCGCGACGGCCGGCGGGGGTCGTCGCTGCGCTCCAGAGGCGTGTCGCCGAGCAGCAGGTCGGGGAGCGCGGCGGTGTGCGTGGCGCCGGTGGCCTGGTCGCGCACCGTGAAGGGGGCCCCGGCGTCGCCGAGCCGTGCGCCACCCAGGTCGGCCAGCTGCTGCTCGGCCACCGCGAGGGCTCGCCGGACGTAGACCACCCGCTGGCTGTCGGCCAGCTGCCCGACGGCCTCGCTGATCCGTGCGGAGCCGCCGGCCGCGCGGTCCACGTTCTCCACGACGCGCTCGGTGGCCACCCGCTGCTGCTCGACGGCGGCGGCGATGGTGTCCTGCGCCTCGGCGATCGCGCCGAGCGTGCCGGTGATGCGGCGCACTGCCTCGACCGCCTGCGCCGTCTCCCGCTGCACCGCCTTGATCTGGGCGTCGATGTCCTGGGCGGCCTGCGCGGTGCGGCCGGCGAGCTCCTTGACCTCGTCGGCCACCACGGCGAACCCGCGCCCGACGTCGCCGGCGCGGACGGCCTCGACGGAGGCGTTGAGCGCGAGGAAGCGGCTCTGCTGGCTGATGGCGCCGAGGAGCCGGACGAACTCGGTGATCGACCCGCTGGCGGCCTGCAGCGCGGCGATGCGGTCGTCGACGGCCTGCGCGTCGCGCACCGCCTCCTCGGCGACGGCGGACGCGCGGCCGGTGCTCGCGGAGATGTCGCCGATCGCGGCCCGGAGCTCGGCGAGGGACGCGGCGGCCTCCGCGGAGGTGTCGGAGACCTCGCGCGAGGCCTGGGCGAGGACGCCGGCCTGCCGCGCGGCGTCCTCCATGCTCGTGTCCCGCTCGGCGGCACGCCGCGCGGTGCCGGGGGACGGGACAGGGTTCCGCGACGTCGACGAACGCACGACCCGTCCTTCCCGCAGCCGCCTGGCCGATCCCTGGACCACCCCGCCGCGGGGAGGTTCCGGAACACCGTAGGTCCCCTCGGCTCCGCGCCCCGGGGAGGCGCGCCGGTCGACCCGGTGGCCGGATCCCGGGGCGACCATTCGCAGCCATTCGGCGACCACCCCGGAATTGTCGACTCAGCGACTCCTGATCATTTCTGTGGCACGAGTGAAGAATGTGCGACCCGGTGCCGAGAACGAGGGAGTCAATGAATCGGCGCAGCCAGCACGTGGACCGGGCGACCAGCATCCCGGCGGGTCTGAGCCACTGAGAGAACAGGACCCACTGCCATGCGCCTGTCGCGCGTTCTGCTCGCCGGTGTCGCGGTCGCCGGCGTCGCCGCCACGACCTCCGCCTTCACCGCCAGCAACAACTTCTCGGGCGTGGACAACAACGTCGCGGGCTACGGCGAGCTCACTGCGACGGGTGTGGCCGTCAGCAACATCGCCTACAACCCTGCCGCCGACGCCACCAAGCTGGCCAGCGTCGTGTTCACGGTGGGCCAGGACACCAGCACCATGGACGCGGTGATGACCCTCACCTCGGGTGATCCCGACGTAGTGGCGCCGGGTAGCGCCTCCACCTGCGTGTACTCCGCCTCCGGCACCACCCACCTGATCACCTGCACGCTCACGACGCCCGTCGACTTCACCTCCTTCGACAAGACCGGTCTCACCGTCACCTCGAACTAGCAGTTCCGCGCTGGGCGGGGCGGCTCACGGAGCCGCTCCGCCCGTACCCCGAACGGGCCTCTTCATGACCGCCACGTCCAAGGTCGTCAGCACCAGCGCCGTCGCCGCGCTGGTGCTGGCGACCCTGTGGTTGTTCTGGCCCCTGGCGCTCGGTGGTGGCACGACGTACGTCACCACCTACGGCGACAGCATGGAGCCGCAGTTCTCCGCCGGGGACCTGGCAGTCCTGGGTTCGGCCGACTCCTACGCCGTCGGAGACGTCGTCGCCTATTACAGCGAGTCCCTCGACACCGTCGTCATGCACCGCGTCGTCGCCGCGGACGGGCAGGGTTTCGTGACCCAGGGGGACAACAACGACTGGCTCGACGAGGACCGCCCGACCCAGGACGAGATCCTCGGCAAGCTGTTCGTCCGCATCCCCCAGGGCGGCAAGGCGCTCCAGGTGATCAGCTCGCCCTGGGTGCTCGGGGCGGTGGGGCTCGCGGCGTCCCTGCTCATGGGGTCGGTCCGCCGGGGCCGCGGCGGCCACCGGGCCCGCGCCCGCCGCCGGCGGCTGCCGGCCCTTGGTGCGCCGTCCTTCTCCGTGCCCTCGTTCACCGCGCCGTCCGTCTCGCTGCCGCGGGTTCCGGCCGGCGCCCTGCCCGTGCTCGTCCGGGCCCGCGCCCGCCAGGTCGCGCTGGGCTCGGCAGCCGTTGCGCTGGTGGCCGCAGCCGGCGCCGGCGTCCTGTTCGTCGTCCCCTCCACCGAGACGGTCGAGGAGGAGCTCCAGGTCAGCCAGCAGGGGCGCTTCTCCTACACGGGGACCGCTGAGCGTGGCACCACGTACCCGACGGGTGCCGTGGCGACCGGGGACACCGTCTGGACCAAGCTCTCCACCGGCCTGACCGTCTCCTACGAGAACACCGTCAGCGGCCCCGACCTCGCCGACCTCCGCGGTGCCCTGCGCCTCGACGTCTCGGTGCAGGCGGCCGACGGCTGGAGCACATACCTGAACAGCGGCCCCGTCGTCGGCTTCACCGACGGGCTGGCGGCGGCGTCGGTCGACGTCGACGCAGCCCACGCCGCCGAGGTGCTGAGCCGGCACTACGCCGAGGTCGGCGTCTCGGGTAGCACCGCGACCCTGACGATCACTCCCACCGTGGCGCTGGCCGGGACCGCCCGCGGCACCGCCTTCGACGCCGCGTCGCCGGCCGGGCTCGACTTCGCACTCGACCCGACGGCCCTGCGCCTGGCCGGCGACCCCGACACCGTGCTGGCGACGTCCAGCGAGACGGCCGTGCCGGTGGCCGCGGTCGCCCCCCGCTCGTTCGACGTCCTGAGCCTGTCGATCCCGATCGGCCTGGCCCGTGGCGCCGTCCTCGCCGTGCTGGCCCTCGCGCTGCTCGTCGCCGCGGCCGGTGCGCTGCTGGGCCGGACCGGCCGCGGCGACGCCGCCGACGAGTTCCTCGTGCGGCACGCCGACCGGATCGTGCCGGTCGCCGGGCTCGCCGCGGGCGGGACCGTCATCGACGTCTCCGACGCCGAGTCCCTGCGCCGGGTCGCGGAGCGGTTCGACACCGTCGTCCTGCACCACGCCGCCGCGGAGGCGGACGTCTTCGCCGTCCGGGACGTCGACGCGACCTACCGGTTCGTGGTGCCGGGTGGCGCGGCGGCCCGACGCGGCAGGCCGCCCGTCCCGGCGCCGTCGCGGGCGCGGCGCTCGGCCGCCGCGGAGGAGGACCTCACCGCTCCGCTCCCGCCCGTGGGCCTCCGCGGCCTGCTGGCCTGACCCCCGGGAACGACTTCGGGGAAGCAGGGCCCCGGAACGTCGTCCGGACCCCTGCTTCCCCGAAGCAGGCCCTGCTGTCAGCTACGCGTTGCTGTCGTCACGCCTTGACGATCGCGGCGACCGGGCCGCCGCCCGAGGGCCCCTGGTGCACCGCGGCCACCGACACGAACACCGCCGGGTCGCCGGTCACCGACGCGGTCACGCCGCCCACGCAGGCCTTGATCTGGCGGTGCCAGGAGACGTCGGAGTCGTCGAGCATGGCGTTGCGCCGCCCGCGCACCTTGCCGTCGGGCGAGGCCTCGCACTTGAGGAAGACGTTGACCAGCCGGTCGCCGAGGTCGGTGTGGTGCGGCCGCTCCGGCAGCTCGAGGCCGGCGTCGCGGATGGCCGCCCAGATGCCGTCCTGGTCCAGCGCGTCCTTCATCACCGAGTGGCCGACCCGGTAGTTGCCGCCGTGCCCGCGGGCGTTTCCGACGACGACGATCTGCGCCCGGTCCAGCTCCACACCCGACGAGCAGGACGCGACCGAGGAGTACAGCGACAGGTCGCGCATGATCTGCTCCTGCGTCGGCATCTCGATCTCGCCGAGCGCCACCGCGATCCCCAGCGCCGTCGTGCCGTTGGAGATGTCCATGGAGCCGTGCGGCTCCTCCAGGATGGTGGTCTCCCCGCGCTGGTGGGCGTCGCGGATCGTGTCGATCGTCAGCAGCGGCGTCTTGGTCTGCACGTAGTGCACGTCGGCCGGGTCGGTGATGCCCGCGGCCTCCATCGCCTTCTTCACGCCCTCGGCGACCTTCTCGACCATCGCGACGCGGCCGATGTCCTCGGGCAGCAGGACGTCGCTCATCGCGTAGCCCACGGTCAGCCGCGGCTCGTCGGTCTTCTCGACCGAGTCCTCGGGCAGCGTCGCGAAGACGGTCGCGTGCGGGCTGATGACGCCGTCGGTGCCACCGGACCACACGATCGGGATGTCGCCGACCTCCTCCTTGCTCCGCGAGCCCTTCTCGAGCAGCACCTCGCGGAAGGCGCGGTCGGCGATGATCCGCGTGTAGTCGTTGATCCCGCCGTTGCCCTCGGTCTTGCCGATGACGGCGATGACGCGGTCGGCCTCCATGACGCCGTCGTCGATCAGCTTGGCGAGCTCGGAGGCGTCGCTGACGTTGTGCAGCGGGACCTTGCGGACCTCGATCGGTGCGGGCATGCGGGTTCCCTTCAGGAGTGGGTGAGGACGGTGCCGGCGTCGTCGCCACGGACGGCGTCGGCGATGTGCTGGAGCGAGGTGATGACGGCGCGGGCGGGCGGGGCGTGGCCGGCGGCGGAGCCTTCGACGAAACGGAGAGCTGCTTCCACCTTCGGGCCCATCGATCCTCGGGCGAACTGCCCGGCCGCCGCCAGTTCACGCAGCTCGGCGACGGTGACCCGGCCCAGCGGGCGCTGTGACGGGGTGCCGAAGTCGACCATCACGTTCGGGACGTCGGTGGCGATGACCAGGGTGTCGGCGTCCACGTCCCGGGCGAGGATCGCGGCGGTCAGGTCCTTGTCGATGACCGCCTCGACGCCGCGCAGCGCGTGCCCGTCGACGTGGTCGTCGATCACCGGGATGCCGCCGCCACCGGCGCACACCACGACGAACCCGGCCGCGGCCAGGGCGTGGATGGCGGGCGAGTCGACGACGGCCCGGGGTTCCGGCGAGGCGACGACGCGCCGCCAGCCCTTCTCCCCGCGGTCCTCCCAGGTCTGCCCGAGCGAGACGAACCGTTCCGCTTCCTCCCGCGGCAGGAAGCGGCCCACCGGCTTGGAGGGCTCGGCGAAGCGCGGGTCGTCGGCGTCGACGCGGGTGCGGGTGACCAGCGCGGCGGTGCGCTGGGGGAGGCCGCGCACGGCCAGGGCGGCGTCCAGCTCGTCGGCGACGGTGAAGCCGATGGTGGCCTGGGTCTGCGCCACGTTCCAGTCCAGCGGCACCGGGGGCACCTCGTGGGCGGCGAGCTCGTTCTTGACCAGCAGGTTGCCGACCTGCGGGCCGTTCCCGTGGGTGAGCACCACCTGGACGCCCGCGGCGACGACCTCGGCGACGTGCCCGGCGGCCTGCCGGATCGCATCGCGCTGCGCCTGCGGGGTCGCGGAGCCGTCGGCCCCGGTCATGGCGTTGCCGCCCAGGGCGATCACCACGCGCGTCGACGTCACCCCGCCGACCCTAGCCGCATTTCCCTTAGCGGTGAAGTACTTCTCCGGAGAAGGTCAGCTCGGCTCGGCCGGATCGTCGTCGTAGGCGCCCAGCGGTCGCTGCGCCCAGAGCACGTCGCGCCACCGGCCGTGCTTGAACCCGATCCGCCGGTAGGTGCCGATCGGCTCGAAGCCCATTGCCGTGTGCAGGCCCTCGCTCGGCTCGTTGGGCAGCGTCATCCCGGCGATCGCGGTGCGGAACCCGCGGGCGGCCAGCCGCTCGAACAGCGCCTCGTACAGGACGCGCCCGCCGCCGCGCCGTCGTCGCGCGCCGTCCAGGTAGACGCTCACCTCGCACGACCACCGATAGGCGGCGCGCTCCTTGTACGGCCCGGCGTAGGCGTAGCCGACGACGGCGCCGTCGTCCTCGAGGACCAGCCAGGCGTGCGCCCGCCGGGCCGCCGCGATCCGCACCGCCATCTGTGCCGGCGTCGGCGGCTCGAGCTCGAAGGTGATCGCCGTGCCGGTGACGTAGGGCGCGTAGATCGCGGCGCAGGCGGCGGCGTCCGCCGGGGTGGCGTCGCGGACGGTCGGAGCGGGGGCACCCATGATCGTCAACGTAGCCGGGCGCCGGGTCGGAGCGCGGTGAGCTGGAACACCCGTCCCCCTCGGCTAGCGTCGCCGGCCGTGCCTCCCGCCCCCTCCTCGACGACCGTCGCGGGGCTGGTCACCGCGCTCGTCGGCTTCCTGAGCTCCTTCGCCGTCGTCCTCACCGGTCTGCGGGCGGTCGGGGCCACACCGGAGCAGGCCGCCTCGGGCCTGCTGGTCCTCTCGGTCGCGATGGGCGTGGCCACCGTCCTGCTCGCCCAGCGGACGCGGATGCCGATCACCGTGGCCTGGTCCACGCCCGGGGCCGCGCTGCTGGCGACGGCCTCGGCGCCCTCCTGGCCGGTGGCCGTCGGCGCCTTCCTCCTCGTCGGCGTCCTCGTCCTGCTCACCGCTGCGTGGCCCCAGCTGGGCGAGGCGATCGGCGCCATCCCCCCGGTGCTCGCCCAGGCCATGCTCGCCGGCGTCCTCGTGCCGCTGTGCCTCCAGCCGGTCCGGGCCGCGCTGGAGATCCCCTGGCTGGTGGTGCCCGTCGTGCTGGTCTGGGTGGTGCTCCTGCGGTTCTCCCCGCGCTGGGCCGTGCCGGCTGCCTTCGCGGTCACCCTCGGCATCATCGGGTGGCTGGCCGTCCGGGACGGCGGCGTCCCGGTCGCGGCGCTGCTGCCGAGCCTGGTGTGGACGACCCCGGACTTCGGCTCGGTCGCCGTCGTCGGCCTGGCGCTGCCGCTGTTCCTGGTGACCATGGCCTCGCAGAACGTGCCGGGCATGGCGGTGCTGGCCGCCTTCGGCTACCGGGCGCCCTGGCGCCCGGCCATGGCGGTGACCGGCGCCGGCACGCTGCTCGGCGCCCCGTTCGGCGGTCACGCGATCAACCTGGCCGCCATCAGCGCGGCGCTGGCGGCCGGTCCGGAGGCGGACGTCGACCCGGGTCGCCGCTACCTCGCCGCCCGCACCGCCGGCCTTGCCTACGTCGGGTTCGCGCTGGTCTCCGCCGCGATCGCGGCCCTCGTCGCCACGGCCCCGGCCGGCTTCGTCGCGGCGGCCGCCGGTCTCGCCCTGTGGCCGGTGCTGGCCTCGTCCCTGAGCGCGGCGCTGGCGCGGCCGGAGGACCGGATCCCGGTCGTCGCCACCTTCCTGGTGGCGATCAGCGGCATCACCGTCGGCGGTATCGGGTCGGCGTTCTGGTCGCTGGTCGTCGGGCTGGTGCTCTGGGCCTGGTACCGCCCGTCCCCGGCCGCGCCGGAGCCCGCCGTCCCGGCCTGACGTGAACCTGGCGTCAGCGGCGCCAGAAGTCGAAGCGGTCCCGGCCCGGGCGGAACCCGGCCGCCTCCGCGACGGCGACGGCGAGGTCGAACTTCTGCCCGACGGCGGCAGGCGCGTGCGCGTCGCTGCCGAAGCTGACCGCTTCGCCGCCGGCCTCGTAGAACCAGCGCACCTGGTCCGCCGACGCCAGCGGGCTGCTGGTGTTGATCTCCAGCGCCCGGCCGCTCCCGGCCAGGGCCCGGAACACCGCCCGGTACTCCTCCTCGTAGTCCTTCTCCACGTACCGGTGCGAGCCGCCGGGCCAGTACCGGCGCGGGAAGTCCACGTGGGCGAGCACCTGGAAGACGTCGCTGCTCTCGATCATCCCGACCATCTCGCCGAGGTAGCGGCGCATGGTGGCGTCGGCGTCGACGTGCAGGAGCCGGCCGACACCGACCAGCCGGCCCTGGTCGGAGAGCGAGTGCAGCGACCCGAGGATGCGGTCGACCGGGGAGTCCTCGAGGTGGAGGGCGATGCTCGCGGCGAACAGGTGCGGCTCGCCGGTCTCGATGCCCGACCAGATCCGCAGCTCCGGGAACCGGTCGCGCACCTCGGCCAGCTCGGCGAAGTAGCCCTCGACGTCGATCGGCAGCTGGTGGGCCGGGTAGCGGTCGACCAGCCCTTCCGCGGTCGCCCGGTCCTCCTCGTGCCAGACGGTGAAGTCGAGGTGCTCGGTGAAGGCGACCGCGGGCAGCCCCTGGGCGATCGCCCGCTCGCACGCCCTGCGCATGGTCGACGAGTCGGGGGTGTCCCACGACCAGTGGGTGTGCACGTGGTTGTCGGCCGGAAGCTGCCCCTGGTGGTCCATCGCCTGTGGATTCTCCCCGTCGTCCACCGGTCGCGCGCGGGGGGCCGTCGCTGTCGGCGGTGGTGCCTACTGTCGTCGGCATGAGCACCGCCGCACCGCCGTCCTCGATCGCCGACGAGGCCCTGGAGATCCTCCGGGAGCTGACCGGCCGCCCCGACGCGGTCTTCCGCGAGGGGCAGGACGCCGCCGTCGCCGCGCTGGTCGAGCGCTCCCAGCGGGCGCTGGTCGTCCAGCGCACCGGCTGGGGCAAGTCCGCCGTGTACTTCGTCTCCACCGCCCTGCTGCGCCGCCGCGGCGCCGGGCCGACGCTGCTCGTGTCCCCGTTGCTCGCCCTGATGCGCGACCAGGTGGCCGCCGCGGCCCGCGCCGGCATCCGCGCGGTGGAGATCTCCAGCGCCAACATGACGGAGTGGGACGACATCGCCGCCCGCCTGGCCGCCGACGACGTCGACGTCCTGCTCGTCTCGCCCGAGCGGCTCACCAACCCGCGCTTCCGCGAGGAGCAGCTGCCCGGGCTGGTCACCCGCTGCGGGCTGGTCGTCGTCGACGAGGCGCACTGCGTCTCCGACTGGGGGCACGACTTCCGCCCCGACTACCGCCGGATCCGCGACCTGCTGGGCACGCTGCCCGAGGGCACGCCGGTCCTCGCCACCACCGCGACGGCGAACGAGCGGGTGGTGGCCGACGTCGCCGAGCAGCTCGGCGCCGGGGGCGTCGAGGTGACCACCGTCCGCGGTCCGCTCTCCCGCGACTCGCTCCGCCTCGGCGTCCTGCGGCTGCCCTCGGACCGGGCCCGCCTGGCCTGGCTCGCCGCCCACCTCGGCGACCTGCCGGGCAGCGGCATCGTCTACACGCTCACCGTCGCGGCGGCCGAGGAGACGGCGAACCTGCTGCGCGACGCCGGCCACGAGGTGCGCGCCTACACCGGCCGGCTCGACGACGCCGACCGCAAGGACGCCGAGGAGGCGTTGCGGAAGAACGAGGTGAAGGCGCTGGTCGCCACCTCCGCCCTGGGCATGGGCTTCGACAAGCCCGACCTCGGGTTCGTCGTCCACCTCGGCGCGCCGTCGTCGCCGGTCAGCTACTACCAGCAGGTCGGCCGTGCGGGCCGCGCGGTCGAGCACGCCGACGTGCTGCTGCTCCCCGGCCCCGAGGACATCGCGATCTGGCAGTGGTTCGCCACCTCGTCCATGCCGCGCGAGGACCACGCCGCCGCGGTGCTCACGGCGATGGCCGACGGCAAGGCCTGGTCGGTGGCCCGGCTGGAGACGGTGGCTGACGTCCGGCGGTCCCGGCTGGAGCTGCTGCTCAAGGTCCTCGCCGTCGACGGCGCGGTGGAGCGGGTGCAGGGCGGCTGGCGCTCGACCGGGCAGCCGTGGGTCTACGACGCCGACCGCTACGCCCGGGTCACCCGCACCCGGGAGGCCGAGCAGCGCGCGATGCTCACCTACGCCAAGCCGGTCGACGAGGCCGAGTGCCGCATGGCATTCCTGCAGTCCGCGCTCGACGACCCGACCGCCGCACCCTGCGGCCGCTGCGACGTCTGCGCCGGGCCCTGGTACGCCACCGACGTCCCCGAGGCGGCGTCCGAGGCGGCGTCCGCCGCGCTGGACCGTCCCGGAGTGGAGCTGGCGCCGCGGGCGATGTGGCCGACCGGCGCCGACCGGCTGGGCGTCGACGTCAAGGGGAAGATCCCGCCGGGGGAGCAGCTGGCGACCGGCCGCGCCGTCGCCCGGCTGACCGACCTCGGCTGGGGACAGCGCCTGCGGTCCCTCCTCGGCGACGACGGCGTCGGCGGTGTGGTGGAGCTCGACCTCGAGGCGCCCAGCATCGAGGAGGACCCGGACGCCGCCTTCGACGTGCCGGTGCGCCGCTCCGTCTCCGACGTCCCACCGGACGAGGAGCTCCTCCGGGCCTGCGGCCGGGTGCTCGCCGCCTGGGACTGGGCGGAGCGCCCGGCGGCCGTGGTGGCGGTGCCGTCGCGCCGCCGCCCCCAGCTGGTGACGGGCGTCGCGCAGGGGCTGGCGCGCATGGGCCGGCTCCCCTACCTGGGCGAGCTCTCCCTGGCCCACGGCGGGCCGACCGGGCAGCCCGGCGGGAACAGCGCCTTCCGGCTGGCGGCGGTGTGGGACCGCATCGTCGTGGGCCAGGAGCTCCGCGAACGGCTGGCGGAGGTGTCGGGACCGGTGCTGCTGGTCGACGACCTGGCCGACTCGCGCTGGACCATGACCGTCGCCGGGCGCGAGCTACGCCGGGCCGGCGCCTCGGCCGTGCTCCCGTTCGCCCTGGCCCTCACCGCCTGAGAAAGGACCCCTCTGCCCCCCACGCCTCGCACGCTCGGCGCGGGCCCCTGCAGAGGGACCGCGTGTCCACAGCCTTTCGCACAGGTGTGCGAAAAGTCGGAGTAGCGTGCCGGCATGGAGAAGGACCCCCTCCCCCTCACCGCTCGCACGCTCGCCGCGAGCCTCCGGACGGGGGCTGCCCAGCCCTCGATGTGGGATCTCGCCGACGAGGCGACGCTCCAACCCTTGGATGGGGTGACCCGTCACGACCTGGGCCGGGGGGCGTGGGTCGACCACCTGCCCGGCTGGGTGGCCGGCTCGGACGAGGTGCTCGACGTGCTGCTCGGTGACATCGGCTGGCGGGAGGACCGCCGGCAGATGTACGAGCGGGAGGTCGCGGTCCCGCGGCTGCTCCGCTGGTACTCCGGCCGTGAGCAGCTGCCGCACCCGCTGCTCGGCGAGGCCCGGGAACGGCTGAACCGGCACTACCTGCCCGAGCTGGGCGAGCCGTTCGTCACCGCGGGGATGTGCCTCTACCGCGACGGGCGGGACAGCGTGGCCTGGCACGGTGACCGCATCGGCCGCGGGCGGTCGGCCGACACGATGGTCGCGATCGTCTCCTTCGGCTCGCCCCGCCCGCTGCTCCTGCGCCCGGTCGGCGGCGGGGAGTCGCTGCGCTTCCCCCTCGGCCACGGTGACCTCGTGGTCATGGGCGGTTCCTGCCAGCGCACCTGGGAGCACTGCATCCCGAAGACGACCAAGCCGGTCGGACCGCGGGTGAGTGTCCAGTTCCGCCCTCGCGGCGTCGCCTGAGCCCGAAAAGTGCGGAACGACGGGCCTGGAGGCGCCGTCCCCTGGCTCCGCGCGGGGCCCGGGGACCCCCCTGCAGACCCCCTCGGAGAGCGTGTACTGTTCTCCCTGCACCGAGCGAGAACGGACCGGGCCGCGAGGCCCGGGAAACCGCCGGACGAGCCCCCGAGGTTCACCGATGCGGAGCCTGGTGTACAGTGGAGAAACCGCCTCGAACGAAGGCCAAGAAATTGGCCGGGATTCTCGCGCGTCCGCTCCTTGAGAACTCAACAGCGTGCCGAAAGTCAGTGCCAAGTAATACCCCGCGCCCTGGCCACTGTGTGGTTGGGGCTGGGATTCCTTTGGTTGATTGATATCGCGAGTGTCAGCTCGCGGTTCTCAGCTGCGATCAAATCATCTACGGAGAGTTTGATCCTGGCTCAGGACGAACGCT